>NZ_AP028867.1:2550161-2868931 GCF_036511535.1 Indolivaga capnocytophagoides
CTACGCATAGACTGAAAATTAGGAGTCCAGCTTTCTTGTGAGTGTGTGTAGTCCTTATAGAATAATAAAAAGACCTTTTCTATAAAATGCTTCTTGAATGTTAGAGTATTATATTGTTCCTGTAATTGAAGAGAATTATCCAATTCACTTCCATCTTTCCCTTTTAAGAAGAATAAATGAATATTTCTATAGTAATCTGCCATTGATGCTTGTTTCGAATGAAAATAGCCTGCGATCAGAGCTATAATCCAAATATACCAGCCAAATGAAGGTGTTAGCCTAAGACATATAGCAATATATATTGACATAAACCACAGATTACCGGCAAAACCATCCAAAGCCCGTCCGAGCGGAGAGAAATTCTTGGTCATACGAGCTAATTGTCCATCAGCACTGTCAAAGACATCGGCCCATATCAATAATAATATTCCTAAAATTGTTATGGTGAACTCTTCAAAGTAAAAACAAATACCAGCTCCAATACCAATAAAGATACTTGCTATTGTTACCATATTCGGGGTAATACCAAGTTTTTTGAATAGTAAAACCCAGCAGTATCCGATTGGACGATAAAAATATATATCCAGAAATTCTTCTGTATCGTTGGACTTTAATGTGGATTTAAAAGACGTCATAAATGTTAAATTTTCGCATAAAGGAACAGGTAAGTAGACTGTATTTTAATTATATCTACTACCTGTTTTAGGTTACGACTAAAAGCTTGTAGATTTATCTATCAATTCGAGAAAAAGAATCTCTCCATTTTTAATAAAAGTGACATTACCCTCTCTTGCTAGCCAACCAATGGCTAAGCCTAGATTAAGGGAGCTTAGGCAGGTATATTCTCCAAGCTCTCTTATTGATAATCTTCCTCGGTCTGATAACAACTGCCATATTATACCTGCATTTGTACCAATAAAATCTTTAATCATAACAATGTTTGTATTTTATAATTCTTTATTATCATAGAGAACTACGTTTTTGATATTGTCAATAGCCCATAAAAAAACATAGTGTCAAATTTCGTTATTGTAATTGAAAAGTAAAAGTTCCAGTATTAAACAAAAATGCTCTTTTTCGGAGATGATTAGTATAATAAAGTTTCGAAAGAATATATCGATCTACAGTTACGGCAATCTAAGAAACAAAAATTCTAAAACAATATTGATTTGTGAAAAACGACCATTTTATCCATCATTTAGAATATAATAAATTTGAACAAACTTCACACCTTTGCCAAGTAAGTTTATAAAAGGAGTTACTTACATTTTCATATAAAAAACTGAATGAGAATTGCATTATGTATTTATATATTCTTATACCTGTCAATAACCGTAGTAGCACAAAATAAAGTTGGCCGTGTTCTTGATGGAGAAGGAAAATCTGTAAATGGTATAAGTATTTTTATACCTGAACTAAATCAAGGTATTCTTAGTGATAAAGAAGGTTATTTCAAAATAATAACAGACAGGCAAGATTATACATTACTATTAAAGCATCCTGAATATAAAATTCTACAATCCTATATCTCAGAGAAAAAAATAGATATTATAATAAAAAGAGATACTTTTTACACTGATAATTTGAATATAAAAGCTGATTCTATCATAAAAATGAGTATTACAAAGGCTTCTGCATACTCAAACATTTTAAAAGGATATAAATCCTATAGTTATACAAAAGGCAGGTTAACCCTTGAAGAAGTACACTCTTTTATCGATAAAATTGGATATAAATTGGATAATATTTTCTTGTCAGATTATAAGAATAAGCCTTTATTTCAAGAGTTATATAACGGAACAGAATATGTTTATCCTAATAACTACACAGTTTCTGTTTTGGGTAGTTCCGGTGATATTCCTGAAACAATAACTGAAAAAAGTGTGATGGAAGTTCAAAATGGTTCTATATACGTGGATAGATTTGGTAAGTTTATATCACCATTAAGTAAGTATGCCTTCTCTTTTTATAAATTCAAATATTTAGGATATTACACTGATGGTCAGACTTTATATCATAAAATACAAATAGAATCAAAGATAAAAGATCCAGAACTTTTAAACGGCGTTCTATATATCGAAGACGGAACATGGGCAATAGCATATGCCTCCTTACAAACGAATTCTCAAGGATTGGAATCGACTATAAATATAGCTTATAATGAGCTGAGAAATGGGGTTTCTATACCCGTAAGCTACCATAGCAACATTGTATTTTCTTTTATCGGGACGAAGGGTACTATCGACTATTCAACATCTATAAAATATGATAGTATTTCCGAACAAGAAATAATTCGTGACAATGAAGAATCTAATATCAATAAAATCGAATATGAGAAAAATGCATATAAAAGAGATTCTGTTTTTTGGAATAAGTATAGGTCACAGCCTATCGACAAAGAGATTATTCTACAATACAACACAGACTCAATATCTTCTAAGCGAACAGGTATCTCTGAATATTGGTTGAGTAAGGCTTTGGTGGGAGGATTTTTGCTAGGAAGTGAAGACAGTCAATTTTATTTAAAATATAACGGGGTTAAGTTTATTTTCAGGGATTATAATTATGTGGATGGCTTATGGATAGGAAATAAATTTGATATTAGATACAAAATCAATAAAAAAGGAGATATTGAGGCCTATCCATATATTTATTATGCAACAGCAAGAAAACGGATACTTGCAGGTAGTGATGTAAGCTATAACTATGATAAAAAAAGAAAAGGGCAGTTTAACTTAAGCTTTGGTACACGATCAGAAGATTTTAGTAGTTTGTCATTAACCAGATACCAGAATTATTTCACCTCTTTATTTCTAGGTGAAAATTATAATTCTTTTTATCAACGAGATTTTATCTCTTTAAATAACAGTATACATATTAATAAAAGATTAAAACTCTCTACTTCATTCCTTTTAGAGAAAAGGTCAGGTTTGTCGAATTATACAGATTTTAATTTATCAGGGCGTAAACATATCAAACCAAACATTTTCTCTAACGACCGTTTTGATCGTACTGCATACTTTATACAATTGTATTATTCTCCGAAATCCAACTATTCAATAACTGAGGCTTTAGAAATGCATATAAACAAGGTGACTCCTGTTTTCAATATCGAATACCAAGAGGGATTTTCATCATGGCAGACCAATAATTCCAAATATCAAAAAATAAAAGGAGGCGTAGCACATAGCATACAATTAGACTATTTTAACTGGATTGATTATAAAATAGAATCAGGAGTATATATAAGTAAAAGACAAAATCTTCATTTCACAGATTATCAACATTTCGGATCCTCCGACCTGTTACTAAATCTTAACTCTTTGTTTGATTCATTTTTATTGCTAGATAATTATGAAATACAAACAAATAGGTATTGGATAAATCTATTTTTGAATTATTCTGGTAAATATGTATGCTTAAAATATATCCCATTCTTACAAGGGACTCCTTTTACTGAAAATATCCATCTTAAAACATTGTTCACTCCCGAAATAAAATCATATGTAGAAACTGGGTACTCCATTTCTTTCAATCGATATTTTGGGGTTGGTTTTTTCACCTCTTTTCTTAATACAAAAATAAAAAATGTAGGGATCAGATTTTCTCTGAATTTAAGATCGTTGGATATTTCTTAATAAGATATAAACTCTATGTTTAAGAGGTTTTGAATAAAAAAATCTAATTAGACTTTATGTATAATCTATCATCATAAAATATCTATTAATAAAGTATATTTCAATTAGCAGATAACGAATACATATAAAGTTTCTTCATTTTTTACAGAAATTGTAAGAATAGGACATTTCTCAGTAAAAACAGATAATAGACATATCTGAGAATTAATACAACTTCGCATTGTAATTGATTTTAAGAAATTCTTTTATGCTGCGAATAAAAACATATCATTTTGTTATTGCTTTCTTCTTGATAACTCTGATTATAAGTATAGTCGGAAATACATTATTTAATGATATTCCAGCCCCTCAAAAATCAGAAGAGTTAGAGAACCTGAATACAAAATCATTCATCCATATAACCCATCAAGACTCTCTTTCTGCAGTCCTATTATATGATGACAATTCCGATTTATACAAAAAGATGGAATACCTGATAAGTATCTCAAGAAGTGGTTCAAACCTGAAATTCTATAAAATGAATGTTGAAGATTATCCTCTCAACTACCAAATATCAGGAGTACCGACCGTATTATTCTTGAAGCATGGACAGGAAGTTAGTCGTATAATGGGATTTGTTTCTGAGTCTAACCTGAGGATGATTATCAAAAGAATCGAAAATTTCTAAAAATAGCCACAACTGAAATAATATATTAATAATGACAAAACAAAGAACGCTAAAAAACTATTTTAGTCTGGAAGGAAAAGGTCTTCATACAGGTCTATTCTTGCGAATTACATTTAAGCCAGCACCAGAAAATCATGGTTATAAGATAAAAAGAACAGATGTCTCAGGTCAGCCCATTATTGAAGCAGTAGTTGATAAAGTTGTAAACACACAAAGAGGAACAGTCTTGGCTGATAATGGAGTACAGGTCAGTACAGTTGAACATGCTCTTGCAGCTTTGTATGGATGTGAAATAGATAATTGTTTGATAGAAATAGATGGACCTGAATTTCCAATACTGGACGGAAGTTCTATTCAATATGTTCGAAAGATAAAGGAAATAGGAATAAAGGAACAAAATGCTCCTCGTAAATATGTAAGTCTTAAACGTAAAAGAATTCGAGTGACAGATCCGGAAACCGGATCGGAAATGCTATTGTTACCGGGAGAATCCTTTACTATTGAATCAACGATTAGATTCAATTCGATCATTCTTAAACAGCAGAAGGCGAATATAACTAATCTGACTGATTTTGCTAAGGATTTTGCTTCTGCCAGAACTTTTGTTTTCGTACGAGAAATTGAGCAATTATTAAATAACAATTTGATAAAAGGAGGTGATTTGGATAATGCAATAGTTATTTACGATACACCCATGCCTCAACAGGACTATGACCGTCTAGCAGAAGCCACAGGCATGAAACAAAAGAATGCAAAACATCTCGGTTACATAATGAATAAGCCTCTTATGTACGATAATGAACCAGCCAGACATAAGTTACTTGATATTATTGGTGATATTGCACTGGTCGGAGCATTTATAGAAGGTTCTATTACCGCAATCTGTCCTGGACATAAAATAAATGTATTGTTTGCAAAAGCGATTCGTGAATATTACCTGGAGAATCTTTTGACAACAAGAGAAATGTTAAAACTACAAGGAATATAATCATCTAAAATACATGACTAAAACGTTTAAATTTCTACTGTCTTTAACGATGGTGCTTATTATATCTTCGAATATGAGAGCTCAAACTATTATAGTAGGTGATACCCTAAAAGAGTTAAATAATAGGCAGCTTAAAGAAGTGTCAATTTTTGAAGAAGAGCAGATCGAAGTCGATGAAGAAGATATTTTAAAACAGATTGACAATATGCCTGCTTTTGGAATATATAGAGATAATTATTTTACGACGGGTGTTCCTCTGAACCAATCTATAAATAAGAATACTGCAGATGCTCTATTTCAAGTTAGTATCAGGCATCGCTTGACAAAAAGCCGATTGCCTTTCAATACCTTCTTGTATTTAACTTATACTCAGAAATCGTATTGGGATATTTATGATAAATCAGCACCGTTTCGCGACAATAATTATAATCCAAGTCTGGGCTTGGCTAAATATATTATTCACAATAATTTGCTGAAAGGAGCCGCCTTCTTACAGATAGAGCATGAGTCAAATGGAAGAGCTGGAGCAGAATCAAGAAGCTGGAATATGATAAGTTTGTCTTCTAAATATTTCTTCAACAGCCAACTTACTTTAGGGGCTAAGTTATGGATACCAATTGTCGATGGTGAGGAGAACAGAGATTTGACAACCTACAGAGGAGTTGGAAGCTTATCTGCAAATTACAGTTCCAAAGATAAAAGATGGTGGTTTACCGGAGAAATTACACCAAGAAAGAAGATTGGAGATTTTAATACCTCTTTAACTGCCGCTTTCAAAATATCTGCAAGTTCTAACCAATATTTATACGTCCGGTTCTATGATGGAAGAGGTGAAAATCTCCTCGACTATAAAAAATACAATCTTAATGTAAGGGTTGGTTTTTGTATAAAACCTGATTTTCAAAGTATCTTCTTATAAATATACTATGAAATTATTCTTTAAAAACAATATGAAAGTCCTTATCGGGATGCTTTTCGGTCTTATATTGGGATATATTCATTGGTATTATTGGGGATGCTATTGGGGAACCTATCCTATGTCTTCTGAATGTTGGGTTAATTGTGTTTTTGGACTTTTGTTCGGTGGTTTTACCGTTAGCATAACGAAAGAGATGTCATAGATTATTGATAATACTAATACTATGGAACAATTTATTCGTAATATAAAAGAAAATATTAATAAACAAATTCAAGTTATCGAATCAGAAGAAAATAATATTTTTCAAAAATCAATTAGTATTATTTCTTTGCTCGAATCGACATTCGATGAATTAAAAGAATTTGTTTCATGTTATAAATTTGAGAACCAAGTTGACGAGATTATTTTCTTTAAAGAAACAAAGCCTCAACTATTCAGCATTCTAATTTATCACAGAAAAATATACAATCTGGAAATGCGAATGCCAACAGGTAGTTATATAGATCGCAAAAATTATTTAGAAGGTATCTTGGGACGGATAAAGTATTTCTTCGACAATAATGCCGACTTTTACCAATATTATCGTTCGGGTAGTACTCATCTTGATAAATACTATTTTCTGAGAGGCAAGCCGGATATTCAGTTAATTCTCGATTGTTTCTATTTTGAAAGAGATACTAAATTCTCGACTAGCTTCGACTTTAAAGTTGCAAAAATGATAGCTAATGAGAGGTTGACAGTTTACATAAACAATAAACTCCTACATATCGGTAATCTCGAATCCAATATTCAAGATACATTTAATTTGCCAAAGACTAGACTTACATGGACTGCTAAAAAAGCAGAACTTGTTGAACAGATTTACGCATGGGATAGTGCAGGATGCTTCAATAATGGTAATACGAACATAAAAGAACTTGCTGAATATATTGAAACTGTTTTTAATATTAATCTAGGGGACTTCTATCACACATTCCTTGAAATTCGGGAGCGTAAAGGTAGCCGTACTTTATTTTTAGATAAATTAATAAAGCTTCTCGAAGATAGAATGGATGGATTGGACAATAAATGAATCGAAATAATAACTTATATTTGTGTGAATAATAAGAAAAGCAGAAGTATTAAAAATACTTCTTGATATATAACATAACGTTCACGTAAACGTCTCATCACGAAAACTGGTAATTTTAGAAGAACGAGACGAAATGTGCAATGTTCATGCTATACGAAAGTATGGTGTGGACATGCTTGTTTCGTTCTTCGGGTATACCAGTACCTCGTGATGGAGCAATGCATGCTCCACACTTTTTTGTATATTGCATACCTAAAGATTACAACCATGAGAAAAATTAAATTATATATTGCTGCATCTATCGATGGTTATATAGCAGATATCAATGGCGAGTTGGATTGGCTTTCCAATTATCCGATTACTGCCGAATTAAACTATGGATATAATCAGTTCTTTGAATCTATTGATACTGTTATCATGGGTGGTAGAACTTATCGGGATATTCTAAATATGGATGTAATATATCCATATGAGGACAAAACATCATATATAATTACCCAAAATAAGATGAATAATCCGAAAGAGAATATTCATTTTATTTCCGATAATATAATAGAAGCTGTATCAGAGATCAAAAAACAAAAAGGTAAAGACATCTGGCTTGTGGGTGGAGGAGAAATTATTTCCATACTTCTTGATAATGATTTAATAGATGAAATGATAATTACAACTATACCAATTATACTCGGTTCAGGAGTTCCTTTATTTCCCAATACAGCTAAAGAATCGACTTGGGAGCTAAACAACACCCATAAATACAATAATAATGTGCTACAGGTTGAATATCATCGAAATATCTAGCCTTAAATGATGTAAAAATAGAATATACATTACCCAAGTTGATCCCAAGCTTGGGTATTTATTTTTCCATACATTTCGACATGAAACAGTCCTAAAAATAGCCATCAACAGCATAAAATATTTTACTGAAACCTCAAACCACAGATTCCCTTTCAACTAAATCAAAATAATTAGATCGAAGAATCTTATCTAGTAGTCAATTAGATATTTATCTAAAAACAGTCATCCCAACTTGGGCCTTCAAAGCTTCTAAATATCAGACCTTTGTTTCAAACAAATATGATATGGAAGTTATAACAATCGATTCAGAAGCATTTAAAGAATTAATCAGAAAGATTGATTCTATTACCGACTATATTCGAAACCAAGACACGTCTAGTACATCTAAAGAATTGGACGAAGTATGGGTCGATAGTTATGAAGTATGCACCTTTCTTCGTATAAGCGAACGCACTCTGCAACGTCTTCGCTCCAATCAGCTTATCTCATACTCCATCCTGTCGGGAAAAACCTATTATACCATAGGAGAAATAAAGCGTATTCTACAGGAGCATTTGGTTAAAACCGGAGAAGAAGCACTTTCGGATCTGATCAATCATCATCAACAGTATATTGAACGTAGGAAACGAAACAAACCTAAAAAGTAAAGTTATGATGATTGATGACGAAATATTCGAATCCAATATAAAAGGTCTGGCTAGACTTCTCAAACGGATAGATGAAAAAGTTGACAAGCTCCTGGTTTCTGAGAACAGTGGTGTATTGGGAGAGCGTTTACTCGATAATCAGGACTTATGTCTTTTTCTTAAAATTACACCACGTACTTTACAACGCTATCGCAATTTGGGATTACTCCCTTTCAAAACAATCTGTAAGCGGAACTACTATAGGGAATCGGATGTAAAAATATTTGTCGATCAATATTTCGGAGGAAAAGATAAGCTTACAGATAGGGATAAATGGCAGAAGAAAAGCAGTTCCAAAAACAAAGACAATATCTAATAACAAATCATTAATATTCTTTTCTATAGCCTTTTTAGAGTTTCTTCGTTGTGAAACGCAGAAGCTCTTTTTTTTATTACAATCTCATTCCTCTATATTCAGAATTCTCATCCTTATTTTTCTTATTCTCTGAAAAGCTAACATTCCCATTATCAGGTCTACCCAATAGTATGCGATCCCTGTTTGCATCAATAACCTCCTTAATACTCATCGGTTGTCCTGAGCGAACATTATTTGTAGAATCAACAGACTGTACAGAAGCTACCTTTTGAACTTTTTTCAGTTCATCTTTGGTTGTCAGAGTAAGCTGGATCTGCCGATCTAAGGCGACCAATTCAGTTTTCAATTCTTTTAATTGAGGTTCTTTCTTGAAAGAAGAATCAATAACCTCTTTAAGTATTGGAAGATCTTTAGATAGCTTTTCATTATCAGTCTGATATTTCTCTATCAACTTCGGAATACGCTCCAAAGCATTCAAAAAATTCATAGCGGCTAGTTTGGGATCAGTAGCGATATGCCCGTTATTGTAGTTGTACTTTATTCCACCCTCCCCTTCTATAAAGAATCGGTTATCTTTAAAGATAGAACCTTCCTTTTGACTTTCCTCTGTTTTTACAAGAAGTTGAAAATCATAGAGTGTTCCAATAGTGAAATACTCATTATTGGTACGGGCATTATCTGATAAGTGGTTTAACTTTTCTCCGATGATTTTCAGATCAGATGAATTTATCCCTTCCAATTTCACAGGATTCAGCTTATTTCCTTCCTTATCTGTTTGAACACGATTGCTGAACGCATCCCAATCTTTTGTCATTCGATTTATCATCTGTGTATTTCCTTCAATGGTTCGGGTACTGTCTTCATATTTAAATGTAGCTGAAGATTTACTTTTGACAAATGCTTTTTTCTCACTTTCCAAAGCATTGATCTTTTTCTCCAATTTGGCTTTTTCCAATAAATCGGTATTACCTGAAAGAATAGCCACATACTCTGAAAAATTCATACCTGCACTTTCATCCATACTGCCCTCATCAATAGTACGACTGCCCAGACTATTATTCTTTAGCTGATTGATAAATGTCTGCTTATTCTGTAACAGATTGAACTTATAAGAATCAAGGCTTTTCTCGACTGCATAGATGACTACATCCACTTTATTGTCTGCATATAGTTTAGCGATCTCATTCCCTTTGCGGATAGCCCGTCCGTCCCGTTGTTGCAGATCTGATGGTCTCCACGGTGTATCTAAATGATGAATAGCCACAGCCCTCTGCTGAGCATTTACTCCTGTTCCCAACATAGAAGTCGAACCAAACAATACCCGGATACGCCCTTCATTCATCCCCTCGATCATTGCTTTACGGGCATTGTCAGTCTTGGCTTCCTGAATAAAACGTACCTCGTGTGCCGGAATACCATGATCCTCTATCAGTTTTCGTTTAATCTCCGAATATGGATTCCATTCATTGGATTTGTATGTGCCTAAATCAGAGAATACAAATTGTGTTCCTTTATTGGATTCGTATTTATTATAATACTCGGCTATCTTAGCTGCACAATGCGATGCTTTGTTATCCACATGGTCTCCATAAGCCTGATTAATCATACGCATATCCAATGACATCTTACGGGCATAGTCAGTCGCAATCAGCATCTTTGCCTTATCTTCTTTCTCTGTTAGTGGAGCACGGCCTAGTAATGTAGCATCTCCTGTCTTAGCAAATTCCATTAGCTTTTGAATAAATATTTCCTGCTGTGGTGTTGGGGGAATATTGTACAGTATCTCATTCTTTTCGGGTCTGTCTATTCCGATATCTTTTGCTGTACGAAAATCAGTTATCTCCGCATAAAAGTAATGGGGGTGAATGTAATCGACTGATTACTAATAAAAAGCAGAATATATAATCTGATAAGGTGAACGACTAAGAAACGAGCGAGTTTCTTTCCCTTTCTTTATTCTGCAAAGTCTCAAAGAACTCTCTGTTTGATGTTGCAAAGATAGCGATATAATTCATATAAGCAAAGTATTTACGTTGTTTTTTCAATGAAAATCAACCTTAGACATTTCTAATTCTATAAAATCGCCATTTTAAGGTATTGCATATATCTATGAACAATGGTAATTTTGCAAAATGATAATCAAAAGAATTCTTTTAATCTTCATCATTCTACTTCTGCTGTTTCCCACTGCTAATGCTACTATTTTGAATTTAGTTGTGGGTGATACTATATACCCTACTCGAAAACATGTTTCTTCATTACATAAAACGATAGAACTCGATGAAGTTCAAGTTATTGGACAGCGGAAATTGTTTTCCATAAGAAAAGACACCACGTTTATCAATACTGATTGCCTTCGAGTAAGGAAAGGTGCTAACTTGGAAGACTTAATCAGGAATATTCCGGGCATGGAATACGACAAGGCGAACAGGCAACTATCATTCAAAGGAAAGCCATTGAACGGCGTAAACATCAATGGCGAGACCTTTATGGGCAACGACATTATCGCAGCGTTGGAGAATATGCCAACCGATGCAGTGGAACTACTGAAACTGTATGACATGCTCAGCGCATTGGAGAAAATGACGGGAGTAGATGATGGTGCCGACAATTATGTGCTGGACATCAAGACCAAATCTACCTACAATGGCAGCCTGACAGGAACACTAACGGCTGAACACGGCAATCGCGACAGACGCAGGGATGAGGTACAGGGCAATCTATTCAATGCCGATGGCGAAAACACCTCGCTGACTTTGCGCTCTGACAATCTTAGTAATATGAACATTGGGGGAAACAATTTCCAAAACATATTGTCGGGCAATATCGTGAAGAAATTTGGTAAGAAAATTACGCTCAATGCAAGCCTCTCACTCAATGCCTTCCACAATGGAAGCGAGAATCATGACTATGATGAGCAATATCTTTCATCGGGAACAAAATATCGGGAATCAATGCTGCTTTCCTTGAGCAAGAATCACAGTAATGCCGCAAACATAAATCTGCAGTATAACATAGACAAAAAGACTTTGCTGAATATAAGTGCAAATGGAAACTTCGGACGGTCAGACAACCTGACTGACAACACAACATACCTATATGAGCGCAATACGGCTGCGGACACGCTGACCTCGGGAACGCTGCGAAATAACACAAAAAGCAATGGAAAGAATTACCATGTATCTGCCGACCTCACACGGCGGATTGGCAAGGCTGGGGCATCATTTACCGTGAAGGCGACACTTGGCGGTAACTCGAATGAAACTAATAATACCAGCCTTTCACTGACGAAATTCCACCACCTGCGCAACGCTGTGGGCGGAGATTCACTACTGTTGCGCAATCTTTGCCAACAACTGCCCACCCTGCGCAACGAAAGCAGAATATCATTGCAATATACCCATCCTTTTGGCAAACAGTTGAAATTGCAGACAGGGTACGGACTGCATCACGAAGAGGATAGAAACACAAGCAACACTTACGACTATACTATACCGAATAGACCATACATAGATAGCCTAAGTTATGAGAACACACTATCTATATGTGGGCAGGAACTCACCCTGAGAATGGATTATAAGGGTAAGCAATGGAAGATAAACAGTGGCATTGATGTAGACCACCCGACTTTGAACTACGAAGGATGAAATTTTTCAGGGACAACTTCCAGCATTTCCAAAAAACAGTTTAACCATTGACTTGGAGACAAACAAACAATTTGAGCATTAAGGTTTAAACCGAATTTTTCCGAAATTGACCTGACCTGACTTTTCCTGAAAATCGACTTTAAAGCTGTTTTTACAGATAAATCAGGTTTCTCTAACAGACAGGAAATAAATGCTAAGTATTTGGCTTTAAACTTAAAATCAAAAAATAAGTGTTTTCTTTTAATGTTTAACAGGGCTGATTTGACAGTTGGCGGTGGCAAGAAACTTTCAGGACCTACCTCATAGACAAGTTTCAAATCAAAAAAAGTATGATAGAAAACGGTATATGGATTGTAAAGCTTCCTCGAAAATAACTTTTGTGTAGGTTCTAATTGAAGGATAATGGAACCTCCCAGAAAATTTCCAAGACTCTCAAACATCAGGATTTTGAAAATATCGGAAGTAATGCCATAAGGAATATTTGACACCACTTTGAAAGGAAATTTCGGAACTGCAAAATTCCTAAAATCACAACCGACAACTTGAACATTTCGGGCATCAGAAAATAATTTTCGTAAATGTTCAACCAAAGCTGTGTCGTTTTCAATAGCAACAACATTGTTGGCGATTTTTAATAAATGAACAGTAAGAAACCCCTTGCCTGCCCCAATATCTAAAACCGTATCCTGATTACTTATATTTGCTTGTCTTATTTCATCTTTTATTAGCACTTTATCAATAGTAAAGTGCTGACCCGTAAAACGAACGGGCAATTTCTTTTTTGTCATTAGTAACTTCTTACAGGTGAATACTTCTTGAGTTCAACTTATAAATGCAACTTTTTGGGTGCGGATAATAAGCAATAAAAACATTTATTTTTCAGAGAGGAAAGAGAGACAATGTCCCCCTTTCTCTCACTCTGAATGGATAAAGTTTGCTATCTTTGCTTTAATTGTCCGTCCAAAGAAAAAAAAGTTGCAGATGAGCAAACATATAACCGAGGTACAAAGGTATGCAATTTTCTATGATGTTGCAAATACCGATGAGCAAAAAAGCAATAGCGGAAGCTATCGGAGTAGATAAAAGCACTGTTTACAGGGAGATAAAGCGCAATTGCGACGCCCGAAGTGGTAGCTATAGCATGGAGCTTGCCCAGCGAAAAGCAGACAGGCGCAAGCAGCAAAAACATCGCAAGGAAGTGCTTACACCGGCAATGAGAAAACGGATAATAAAGCTGTTGAAGAAAGGATTCAGCCCGGAGCAGATTGTCGGCAGGAGCCGCTTGGAGGGAATTGCGATGGTATCTCACGAAACGATATATCGCTGGATTTGGGAGGATAAGCGGCGGGGTGGCAAACTGCACAAATATCTTCGCAGACAAGGTCGCAGGTATGCCAAACGTGGTTCTAAAAATGCAGGGCGAGGATTTATCCCAGGCAGGGTGGATATTGATGAGCGTCCCGAGATAGTGGAACTGAAGGAGAGATTTGGTGATTTAGAGATAGATACAATTATTGGTAAGAACCACAAAGGTGCCATTCTTACCATTAACGACAGAGCAACAAGCAGGGTCTGGATACGCAAGTTGTCGGGAAAAGAAGCCATCCCGGTAGCTAAGATTGCAGTATGGGCACTGCGGAAAGTGAAAAACTTAATACACACAATTACGGCTGACAATGGAAAGGAGTTTGCAAAGCACGAGGAAATTGCGCAAAAATTGGAAATAAAATTCTATTTTTGCAAACCATACCACTCATGGGAACGTGGTGCCAATGAAAACACCAACGGGCTTATCAGGCAGTATATCCCAAAGGGTAAGGACTTTAGTGAAGTAACCAACAAACAGATTAAGTGGATTGAAAATAAACTCAATAATCGACCTCGTAAAAGACTTGGATACCTCACGCCAAACGAAAAATTTAAACAAATTATTAATCAGAATTCTGTTGCATTTGCAAGTTGAATTCAGCTTATAATAAGAAAGGAGATGAAGAATTTACTTCCCAACAGGACATTTTATTCCCTAAAGTGTTTGATGTTGATGGCATGCGAGTTTTTATTTATTGGAAACTTCCACATCCTGTGGAAAAGCTCTATCCATATGTTGATTACAAAATACGGAAAATTTCAAAAGATACGTTAGTTATAGGGGATTATACAGACTTTGTGTTTGTTAATGGTCATGGTAATGCCCCAAATCGGGAATTGTCAAAATAAAAAAATAATAAATGTGGGGTAATACTCCAAATCGGGAGTTATTGAAATAATTATCTGATTATCAATGTACTTTCCAAAAGATAAAGTATTAGGGCAGAGTGGAAAAATCGTTGAAACTGGTCCTATGTAATCGTTCAAAGTGACCCTTTTGTATCATCCAAAGAGGGATTGGACATTCGCGGTACGATACGAGTATGGGTGTTATGATTTATCAGCATTCATTCTTCTCTACTCCCAAAGGATTTTGTCAGTTGTACTGCTTGCTGTTGTAGTCTGATGAGAATTTGGGAATAGGTTTCGAGTTTGCCGAGCAGTTGTTGAGCAGTGGCAACAGAATGATAAGTATTGAGGACTTTCACGACTTCGTTGTACAGAACTCCTATCTTATGAGCCAAGGCAACGATTTCTGAGAGTTTCTCCAAGTAAGGTTCTTTTGCAGGGTCTTGGGTGATGACCTTAAAAGATTCACCAAGAAGCCTTGCTCGGACAAAGTCGCTCTTTGTCTTTGCTCCCGACTTGCGATAGAGTCTGATAAGTTTCTGCTGGTCTTCGGAATTAGGTATTCTGATGTGCCATCTGTCCCATCGTGGGCAGGTGGCACATCTGCCGTCTGGCTTCTTTTGTTTTTGCTTCTTCATTGCTTTCTAATCACGACTTTGGAGTGATTTAATCCCCTTTCGGGGCAAGGGTCTTTGTGGTACAAATGGCAATTTGTGGTACAAAGACACACCTTGCTGATGTAGAAAATGGGATTATAAGCCCCTGCTGTGTTACTGCATTCATTGAATACAGTAACTCGGCGTAGGCTTGCATTCGAGGAATGCAGTAATTCAGAGTTTCCTCCATCTTTCCACATCTTCCTTGTATTGGTCGAGGTGTTCCCGCAGTACCTGTTCGACATATCCCGAAACGCTCGCTCCATGCTCACCGATTCTCCGCACCACGAAGTCTAACTTTCGTTGGGTTTCCTCTGATACATACACGGCTTTGCGGTGGCTGTTGCGAAAGGGCTGGAGATATTTCCCCTGAAACTCGGATAATTGCTTTCTGTCCTTTGTTTTTCCCATTCTTTGATGAAATTCTTCGGTAGAAGTAGCCCTTTCTGTTGGCGACAACGCTGTTTCTTGATAGGACGGTTGAGAAAAATCCTTGTTACTCTCCTTGTCATTTTGTTCCTCAACTTTATCAACAGGCTCAAACCTTCTCTTTTCCTCTTCATAATCGAAGGGCTGGTCAAAATCGGGTAACTCTTCGGGCTTGCGGAGCTTAACGCCATAATTTCCCATATCTCTAATGGCTTGTTCCAAGCGTTGTTTCCTTTTTTCATCTATTCTTGCCATAATTTCTTGGGTATCGGGTTATAGTGTTTTTCAAGCATGGCTTGTATGTCGCTCTGCTTGTAGAGTATCTTCCCTCCGATTTTGTAGAAAGGAAGCGTTCCTGAGTTTCTGTACTCTTGGAGCGTGCGTGTGCTGAGCCGTAATTGGCTGCAAACCTCCTCACCCGAAAGGTAAACCTCACCATTCAGCATCGGACGGGCGGTAGAGCAATACCGCTCCAACTTCTTCAAAGTGCCTTCCATCAGTTGTGAAAACAACTGCATCTGAGGGTCTTCCCGCGTAATGATTTCATTCTCTGCCATAATTCATTCATTCTTTGATTTCAATCCTTGACTGCATTCAGCATTTCACAGATGTCGGTCTGTTTGTAATAACACTTATGTCCAATCATGGAGAAAGGGATTTTGCCCGTATCTCGGTATGATTGTAGGGTACGCTTGCTGATGCCTAAACGCTTGCACACGGCTTCGTTGTCGAGCCATTGCTCGGTCTTGGGAGGATTACCGATGAGTTTTTCCACACGATGGATAAAGTCTGCAAATTCGGAGCGATGTCGCTCCCACGCTTTGCGGTCGATGATAATGAGTTTCATTGCCTTAATTTTGTTTTGATTACTTTATTGTTACTCAGCAAACAAACTGTTATGCAGTCCATTGCCGTACTTCTCGGGTGCAAAAGTAACCCCTCGGAAGCACCACTGCAAGAAATGAGGATAAGCAGGGAAATAGAGAGAAAGCAATAGAAAAACAAAGGAAATCCGTCTGTGTTATTGCGGTAATGAGATGAGGTGCCGGCTCGTTCCTTTTATTATCTTGTTGTTTTATCGATAATTCGATAGTTCGACAAATCGAGATGTCGAAGTGTCGATAGATAGTTTTATCGATAGATTATTTTGACGATATATAGTTTTGACAACAGATAGTCATGACAACAAATTGTACAAACAATAGATTGTCCGTATTATCGTCAGTCCTATCTGTTGTTAGTTGTTACGCCTTGCGTCCAAAGAGCCTGAGTATGCCGTATTCTTGTCGTGCCTATACTCTCTACGGCAGCCCAGCCCTGCAAGGTTGGGAGAGATGAATACGACCGCATGGATATAGAAAATGGCAATACCACCTTGAAACAGAGAAATCCTGCGGTGGAGATTCTTCTCTCCATCCGCAGGACTCGACCTTGTCAGGGCAGACAGGCTGCCGTTGTACCTTTGCACGATAAGAAACGGCATCAGGAACTTTGCGTGCGCCGCCTTTGCCTACAACGCCTTCAGGCTTGCTTCCTCCGTCAGTCTGACCGTTGGCAGATTGTTGCTCTCGATGAGCAGCACTATCGTGCCTGTCAGTTCGGTGTAAAGACGGCCGTATTGCTCGTCAGAAGCCAATGTGTCCGTCAAACCGAACTTGTCGAATGTGGCTTGAACAGCCTTGTTCGACAACAGTATAGGTACGAGTTTCTCTGGGAGCGGTGCAGGAAGTTCCCTTTCAAACTCGTTTTCCAACACGGATATAAGCGTATCGTACTTGGAAAAGTGCAAGCCTTGATACAATGCCTCGCTTGCCATGCTCTCCGCTTCAATGTGTGTAAAGCCTTGTGCTACAGCATCGCAGTAAACTGTGAGAGCCATATCTGCCCGTGCAGTGATAAACTCCGTATCTTGCAACTTTTCGGGGTGATGCTCACTCATGTAACTTCTTAACTTCAATCGGAAGTAGGAAAGTTCCTTTTTGTTCTTCTGTTTCATTGTTTTTCTTGTTAAAAAGTTGGACTTCTTTTTTTTGAATCATTCATTACGGCTGTTACATCCCAATTATGGGACTTGACTTTTTCGGTGTTCTTGACGGACACAGCCGTAAGGCTTTACGCAGTACCCTTGTATGCTCACTACCCATCAGGGGTTGCATTTCCTTGGCAATCTTGCTCTTGGTCACCCGTGCATAAATCTCGGTCGTGGAGATGAAGCGATGCCCCAGCATCTTGCTCACCGTCTCTATCGGAAGTCCGTTCTCCAGACAGATGGTCGTGGCAAAGGTGTGCCGTGCGGTGTGCGAGGTCGCTTGAGTATGCGGTGGCAGTCCTGCCTTAATACATATCTCCTGAATAGTTCTATTGAAATTACTGTTGCTGGGAAACTCTCGAAAGAAAAGCCCCTCCCTTCGTCCGTGGCTCACAATGGCGAGTATTTTCTCGGCAACGGGCAGCAACGGGACAATACTTCTGTTCTGTGTCTTTGTTCGACAGAGCGATATGTACCTACGCCCATCCCCGAATGTATAAACATCGTCCATTCGGAGTTTCTTTAAGTCTGAGAATGCCAGCCCCGTGAAACATCCCAAGAGGAAAATAAGTCTGCAATGGTTATCTGTCGAGCGGTGCGGACGGTAAGCCAAGAGTTTTTGCAGGTCGTCCGCCGTAAGTGCATTGCGCTCGTAGGTAGGCGTTTCTATGTCTATGAGTTCAAAAGGGTCTTCACGAACGTATCGCTCCTGCAATGCCTTGCGAATGACCTGATGCAAGTGGCGTAGGCGGTTGCCGACACTGCTTTCCTTGTTTCCCAAGTCCCGAAGCATAAAAAGGCGATAGTCCTCAAGCAAAGTCTTGTCCACCTCTGTGGGCATACAGTCTGCCCTGTCCCTTACTTGCAGGAAATGAACAAAACTCTTGTAGCTGTCCTTAAAAGCCCTGACAGTTGCCTTGCTTAATGTTCTGCCCTGCAATTCCTCCTTGTATTCACAAACGGATTGATATAGCTCCGTAAGTGTTGGCATGGGGCGACTTTGCTGCATATAACGCTCCTTGAGGTATTCCGCCGTGATATAGTTTTCTTCCCTTAATGTACGTTCATAGAGTGAATGCAAGCACTCTTCTATTGAGTTCAGTTGCAGATTGATGCCGCTTGAATTACCTGTTGTCGCCTTGATGCACCCTTTTCGGGCAAGCCACTCGTCGGGGGAAGTTTGCAACTGCGTGGAAAACGATGAGGACGTTCCATTACAGGTGATACGGCAACGGATTACGCATAGTCCGTCTTCATTGGTCTTGCTTCTATCTATGTAGAATAGTATGGCAAATGTACTTTTCATTGTTCTGCGGTTTTAGTTGGTCAGTTGATAATGTGCGAGTTGTGGAAGTATTTTCTCTATGTCCAGAAAGACACGCTCGGGAGATGTCTCCGCATACACTTGCGTGGTTTTGATTTGACTGTGTCCGAGCATTTTGGAAACGCTCTCAATGGACACGCCCTCCGACAGTGTCATCTGAGATGCGAAGGTATGCCGTGCCATGTGATAGGTCAGCGTTTTCTGAATACCGCAAAGCCGTGCTATCTTTTTGAGGTGTATGTTTACCGTGTCGCATCCGGGTATGGGCAGCAGATACCCCTTGGGCGGTTCGTGTCGGAAAGCCCTCGTGTGAATGCCCCGATAACGCTCGATAATGGCAGTGGCTTTGGGAAGTAGGGGGATGTGGCACACGTTGCCCGTCTTTATTCTCGGCTTGCGTATCCAAGTCATTCCCGCTTCGTGAAAGACGTGCTGCTCCGTCAAGTGATACACGTCGGTATAGGAAAGCCCCGTCAGGCAGGAGAAAAGGAACATATCCCTCGACACTTTTTCATAGCCTTGCAATTTATCTTCTCCCAAGGCTGCGATAAGACCTACCTCCTCCCTTGTGATGTAACGTGGAGTACCCACTTCCCAACGAATGGAATGGTTGATGAAGGGATAGGTGTCAATGATGTGCCGTTTATGCAGGTCTTTGAGCAAGGAAGCCAGCATGGAGAGATAGCCAGCCGAAGTGTTGAGCTTGAATCCCTTTTCTTTGGCGAAGTAGTCCTCCAAGTCTTTGATAAAGGCGATGTCGGCTTTCTGCACGGGAATATCCTCCACACGGTAGCGATACCTGACGAAGTTTGCCAGATGCTTGTGAAAGAGCAACAGGCATTTTAGTCTGCGTTCGCTGCGGTCTATGCCCACACGCTCACGGAAGCGGTCGATATACTCGTCTGTATGATGCAGCAGTCCTTGTGACTCACTGTTCAGTCCGAATACAAGCTCCCGTACTCGCTCTGCCGTGATGGGAGCATCGGATTTACCCGAAAGAGACTCATAAACCTTGTGTATGCTCACCTGAAGGCGGTCAAGTTCCTTGTTTACCGATACGGCTTCGGCACTCTTGCCCAGCAGTCGGTTTTTGCGACTGTCCCACAAACGAGGAGTACACGAGCATTTGCAACTGAACTGTACCATAGAGCGTCCTGCGCTGATGCGTCCCATGATGGGACTTTTTCCGTTTTTGTCCTGCGTACCTCTCTTGAGGTAGAAAAGCAGCTTGAATTTTTCTTTTTCCATTGTTTTTTACTTGCAAAATTACACTTCTTTGAGGAACTTTGAACGATGCAAAACATTGATAATGAAAGAGAAAACTCCGTTTTAGTTACCACTTTCAGCCGTCCTTTTCCTTTCATCGTTTTTCGAACGATTTGGTAACTGAACTCCCTCCTTTTCGCTCCCTTTTCTGCCTGTTTCCTATGATGCAACCCTAAGAAGAAACAAGCAATATCCGCTGTATTTCAGTCAGATATGAGTTTTATGCCATTTTCTGCTTTCTACTCCCATACTTCCGCATAGAAATTTGCCAGTTCAGGGACTTTAATAAAATAACGGAAACGTTCTTTCTGTACAATCTGGTTTGTCACGGAAAACTCATAATCTGTAGTCTTTTTAGCATAGATAGCTGCCCATGCATCAAAAGAATTGATACCCTGATTTTCCAGTTCTTTCGGACGAAGGTATTTGAACAACAGATATAATTCTGTCAGGGAGTTAGATATGGTTGTCCCCGAAAGAAATGTTGCTCCTAAGTCTTTACCTGTACGTTCCTGTATGGTGCGAACAGCAAAGAGCATATTCAAAGCTCGTTGGCTTCCCTCAGGATTACCTAAGCCTGCAACACGATCATGTCGAGTGGTAAAAGTTAAGTTCTTAAACTGATGAGATTCGTCTACGAATAAATGATCAATTCCCATCATTTTAAAATCGACTACATCATCTGTACGGTTCTTTATGGTATCGGCTAGTACACTCAATTTTACTTCCAGATTCTGTTTTCTTTCTTCCAATCCCCGTAACATGCGTTTAGAAGCAGATTTACCTTCAATCTGCTCGATAATGCGAAGATTCTCTTCGACCGAATCCAGTTCCGCTCGAAATATCTGTTGCTGCATTTCGGGAGATTGGGGCAGTTTTCCGAATTGATCGTGCGTTAATATAACAGCGTCCCAGTTGTTATTCTTTATGTCATTGAAGATCTTTACCCGTTTGCTTGGTGTAAAGTCTTCCTTACCCGGATAGAGGATCTTAGCATTCGGATAAGCTGTTCTAAAGGTATGAGCTATTTCGTGTACATTGGCTTTCAATCCTAATATCATTGGCTTGTTAGCTAATCCCAATCGTTTCATTTCATAGGCTGCAATACACATAATAAGCGTCTTTCCGCCACCTACTTCATGATCGGCTATGCCTCCACCTATCAGTTTTTGCATCCAAATACAATCTTTCTGGCTCGGATATAAATCGACAATACCCAATGCTTTCAGGTCAAGATCAGGAAATGTCTGGTGTGAACCATCGTATTCAGGACGGACATAACAGTTGAATTTTTTGTTGTATAAATCAGCCAGCTTATTTTGAAATTCGGGGGATTGTTCATTAAGCCAGTCGGTAAAGCCGTTTCGTATCTCGTCTATTTTCGAATTTGCTAATTGGATCGCTTCGGGATCGGCTACTTTTACACTTTTACGTTCCCCGTTCTCATCCAATACTTCAATTGTCTTGGTGATACTCGGAGTTGTATTAAGTAATGCATGCTTCATCAGATGGATGCCTGTAAAAAGCTGTTTCTCACTTTGTACGGCAAACTTTTCATTAATGATCAGGTTACTTCGCTCTGAATTGACTGTAAAATCATCTCGGGAAGCATAATATTCAATATTTACATTGGTTTCAAAGAGTGTACTTGCATAATCCCGATAGGTTTGCATCGGTATCCAGCGTTCTCCGAAGTTAAAATCAAGCTCAGCATAACGGATCGGCTGTGGAATGGAATCTTCCAATACTTTAAGGGAGGTTTGTGATGTCGGATCATTCGGATGATTAGTGAGATAGTCTTTGACTTGCTCTACTTTTTCAATTACATTGCCTGAAATAAATTTATCCCGTATCTCATAGTTTTGTATCATCGGGTTGAAATAGATCTGTCCTTCCAGATCAGTCAATACCTCTTCCCTTCTTTTATTATCCAGTAATGAAAGCATGTAATCCATATGGATTTCTCCATATTTGTTTAATGATGCAACTAAAGCTTCTCGGGAAGTTTCTGCTTGTTTTACCTCATCAGGATTAAAACTTACAGGTTTCTGAAATATATCTGCCTTTTGCAATTTTCCATCTATCCTGCGTTCTAATGCAAGAATCGCTGTTCCGGAAGCATCCATTTTGATTATATCCAGATTCTTTTTATCGTTCAGATTCCCATAGAGCCTGAAAAAAGAATCATAAGAGGTGTTTAGCTCTTTTCGTAAGTCAGGTTCTTCAATGAGGTTCCTGGCTTCATAATCGTACAATTTATGATATGCATCCCGTAATTGGATATACCTGTCAAGCTTTGACTGTTGTATCGTAGGCAGATCCAAGGGCTGAAACATGGCATCCCTCCTGTAACGTTCTTTCAGATAGCCGATCTGCCCGTCATCTTTGACTAATGAACCTTGCTTATGATATTCTTCCAATGTGCCAGAGAATGCTCTAAGTTCCATAGGTGGTTTTGGTTTCTCTTCCCTGACAACTCGTTCGGGTCGGGGTTCAGGCTTTTGTCTCTCATTGGAGGAAAACAAACTTAACTGTACAGGTTTCTGATTGGGTTGAGGTGTGCGTCTTCTTTTGTTCGGTTTAATCTGCGTACGCTCTGCCTCTGTAAACCCAAACAAATCATATAAAGACATGGTTGGTTGTGATACATTCAGTTCAATAACTTTAGTTTTTTCTTCTGCTACTTGAGACTTGTTATTTATTGCAGATGTATTTTGAACAGCCTTTTGATTTTGTGATGAATACTTATAGTATAAGTTCAGATCGAGATTCAGTTTAAAATCTGTATTCAACATTTGCTTTAAATCAGAAGAAATAGCTTCCATTCCTCCTTCATGTAAGAATACCTGTGCCGGCTTTCCATATGGGTCGGTATCTGTAAATCCTTTGGTATGGACTATTCGTTGTAGATTTTCAAAGCTGCTGTTAATTGTTATACCGGATGAAAGCTCATAAGTTGTCAGGAACTTTTTCTCTTGGCGGGTTAATTCTTGCTTTAGTGTATTCTTTTGCAGAACGATTAAGTCACTGCCGACTTCTGTTCCTGCATTGTCTGTAAAGAGGTTATTCGGTAAACGAATAGCTGATACCAGATTGGTATTATTCATCAACCATTGTCTTACAGCTTGATTGTTGGGTGAGTTTAATACTCCCTGAGAGGTAATAAAAGCCAACAATCCTCCTTCACGCAATGTTTCAACTCCTTTCAGAAAGAAATAATTATGAATGGCTCGTGTAGAGTCCCGATGCAGTTTATCTGTTTTCATAAATTCAGCATCGAATACACTCATCTCTCCAAAAGGAATATTGGAAGTAACCACATCAAAATGATTGTTATATCGGTTTTCAATAGTTTCAAAACCGTCTATAATGACTCTATCATCAGGATTGATATGAGATAATATTTTACCTGTCAGCAAATCCTTTTCAAAATTGAGAATATCAGCTTTGAGGTAGCGGAATGAAAAAGCAGAGGAAAAACCACCCATACCAGCTGATGGGTCCAACAGGGTATTTACCTGTACATCGCTATCACTAAATGTATCGGCTAGAGCCTGAACAACTAAAGGAGGAGTATAGAAAGCTGTCAGTACCGAGTTCTTTATACTATTGATATATTGCTTATACTCTGTAACGGAATCGGTATTATCCCTTATTACCCGATGTAGTTCGGCAACCATCGGAAATAACTCCAATTCGGATTTTGCCCATGCTGCTGTATCTGCCAGACTATTGACAGGATTAAGTACAGATTTGAGTCCCCCGAATCCGGTATATTCCATTAATATGTCCTGCTCGATTTCACTAGCCCTGCGTTGTTCTTTTTCAAGGGTAAAAACAACTTTGATCGCATCGATATTGGCTCTGAGATGAGCCTTTTTATTATAGCTCATGTTCGTCCTCCCATATATCAATTAGCCCAACCAGTTCCGTATAGAGTAGATTGTATTCGGCAGAATACGCAAACTCATCATGTAGAGTATATTCCGCAAAGACTTCTTCACAGAGAGGGAGTAGTAACATTGTTTTCTGAAAGACCTCGCTTTCGGGGATATAAGAAAATTCCTCTAAGAGAATCGTACAGATGGTATCGAATTTGGAGAACAAAAGCCCTTCATATAAGGCTTTACAAGCCATTTCTTCGGCTCGGTCGTGGGAATAACCGTCTTTTATTGCATTGGAATAGGATTCGGCTGCAATATCGGCCCTTGTTTTAATAAATTGGGAATCTCCTGTTTTGCCGGGATGGCTTTCCTGAAGATAGGAATGGAGAAGTAATCCGTAATAGGACAACTCCTGCTGGTTATTTTTAGCTTTCATTGTGGTGGAAATTAGTGGAGGTCGGTAGACCGTTTTGAATAATGTAGTATAGGGGATTGCTTATAAAAGCAGAACGGCTCCCGGGTTTTCCTTTCCCCGAGAGCCTCCACTAATTTCTCAAAGTTACAAGCTGACCAAAGTACCTCCCGATACAAAGCCGCCTATGATAGTAAGATTGTAGAAATCAGTGGTAAATATAGGGATTTATATGTTATCTTCTTATTCCCCGGGATTGTTGCTGAGACTCTTCCTGTTCCTGCTTATTTTCCTGTTTTTCTTTCTGTTTTTCAGTTGGTGTGGTCTGTCCTTGCTCTAACGGTTCTTTTACTTTCTTAGTAGCTTCATTAGTTTTTCCTTCCGAATTAACGGCAACCTGCACCTTATGACGATCATCGGGCTTAACCGCTCCTTGTTCCAATGCTTTCTTGTAATCGGTAGCAAACATGAAGTCGGTTTTACCCGTCTCGGGTTTCCATGTAATGTAGCCATTGTAGTTTTTCCCGTTACGATCAGTCAGGCCACTGACATAAACGGTTTTCCCTTCATTCAGGCTCGCCTGCTGGTCTTCTGTCAGTTCTTTCTTGCGGAAAGACTTTGGGGCTTCTTGCTGGCTTTCAGATTGTTGTTGGGATTGGCTTTGCCTGGGGGTATTTCCAAAATATATTTCAAGACCTCTTCTATCTGCATTAATCTGAACAGTACCATTGAACAAGGTGTCTTTCTTGGATTTCATATCTTCTAAGTATACGCCTTTTCCTTCTGCCAGATCTTTCTTCTGTTCCTCACTTAATTTGATGCCTTTGAACTCATCCTGTATTTTTATTCTGTCGGCCCGAAGTGCTACCAACTCATTGGTCAGCTTATCGATGGAGACAAAAGCATTCATCTTCATACCTTCTTTAGGTTCAATCTCAATCAGTCTTCCGGCATTACCTGTCTGGCGAAGATTCTCTTTATCTTCTTTTGTGAATGTTGCTCCCATAAAGGGATAATTAAGTTCGGGTGCATTACGTATATTGTGAATACGCAGTCTAAGGTTACCCTCTGCATCTTCCCTGAAAGACAGTCGGGCATCGGAATAGACAGCTTCTCCCAAAGCCTCGGTTTTGATGGTAAGCAATACAGGGGATTTTTGCCAGTTCAGCATTAGTTCTAAACTACCTGATCTTTCGAGTTTTTCTTTGGTTATACCTAACTCGGCTAATTGATCCCAACTAATTCGGGATTCATCCAATGCCTGATATTCTTTTGGGGCAAAAGCTTCAGGTAATATCTTGTAGGCGTCTAATGCTTCTTTATTGGATGGATTATCGGGGTCTTTCAGCATTTCTTTGAGAACAGGCGTAATACTCTCAAACAACTCTAATGGGATTTTAAAGAAATGGAAATGTGTAGGATCTTTGCTTTGGCTCAGGAAGTTTTTGAAGAAGTTTTCTAATACATCGGCATTCTTGTCGATTTTCAGAAAGGCTGGCTCATTTTCTTTAGTTGGTTTAACCGTTTTAGGTGTTCCGTCTTCATTGATACCACTGACAACATTCAGGTTGTTACTATCTTTTTCTGTGACCAGCAGAATTTCTTGGTCGTTTACTTTTTTATTCATCTTATCCTAAATTAGTAATGCATCAATAGCAATGCTTTACTAATTTAGAATGAAAAGATCGGTATGTAATTGATTATAAAAGAACTGTCACCTGATGACATCTGTTGTCATCATTTGTCTGAGATAGTTTTCCGCTATCAATGATATATATACGAATAAAATGTTAAATATTCACTTGTTTTGCTTATTTTCGTAAAAAATAATAGAATGCATTATGGATGAGTCTGAGATAATTAACGACTTCCTTGATAATAATATTAAGATTGAAAAATCAGGTTTGAACCGAGTTTTTACTCCTCATTTTCCTGTTGAAGATGTGAATGCTCTGAAAGGGAGAAGGGATGAACTTGAGAATTTATTTAAACATCTCACTACACCTGGGCAACATGCACTCATTTATGGTGAAAGAGGAATAGGAAAAAGCTCATTAGCCGAAGTTGCATCTGCTAAATTAACAGCTAAAATGGGATTAAAGCGTTTCATTAAGAGATGTTCGAAATCGGATGATTTCGTTTCAATATTTGAAAGGCCATTAGCTGATGTTGGGATTATCATATCTACAATATCAAAGACTAAATCCACATCGGGTTCTTTGAGTATAAAAATGTTTAGTGGAACCAAAAACAAGACGATAACAGATAAAGGAGATGACCAATTAGCGTCCAATCCGTCTTATGTTGCAGATCAAATTGCGGATATAAAAGGATTGTTAGTTATTGATGAATTTGACGCAATACAAACAGAAGAAGACAAGTTTAAAATAGCAGAAGTCATGAAGCTCCTAAGTGATAAGAAAGCTGATTTTAAAATATTAGTTGTTGGAATTGCTGATTCTGCAAAAGAATTGACAGCAGGACATCCATCGGTTAGTCGCTGCCTTAGAGAAATTAGAGTTCATAGAATGAAAATACCTGCTCTGACAGCAATTCTTGTAGATGGAGCACGATTATTAAATTTAAGATTCACAGCTTTTGTTATTCCCAAAATTGTTATAGCAAGCTCTGGATATCCTTATTTTACGCACTTACTAGGATATAAAGCTGCCGAGAAAGTAATCCTTGATGATAGGACAGAAATAACTTTAAATGACTTAGAATATGCAACTTCTCAAGCAATTAATGATTCTGAAATTTACTTGAAAGAAATGTTTGAAGAGTCAGTAGATCGTCCGAATAGAGAAAAATACGAAAATTTTTTGTTATGTGCAGCGGCTTGTAAAGCTGAAGGCTTTACAAATGCAGATATCAGAAAAAAATATTACGATATATTTAGAATGGATATGAAAGCAGGTAATATTACTCCATATCTACAAAAGCTTTCGGATTCAACAGGCAATCAAATTATAAGAAAATTAAGTAGAACAATATATCGGTTTTCAGATCCTAGAATGCCTAGCTTTGTTAAAATACACAAAGCATATTTACCTGATAAAGAGTATTAATAATACCTGTTTTAAATCTAAAACATTGTAAAAAAATACAAGTGTGAAAAAATAGAATTATTTTTATTTATCACATTCCAATGCATACAATCTCAATAGCGTCTACTTCATAATATTGGAAAGGCTTGATAAAAGTAACTCATAAAAAAGATATCTATACGGATTTGCTTATCTTTGTTTTTATGTTTTACAGAAGAAAAATAATATTAGCATTAATTCAGCTGTTTGGTGGTGAAATTGAAAAAATTCGATTTCAAAAATTGTTATTTCTATTAAGTCGCTTGGAATCAAATCCGACATATGATTTTATTCCATATAAATACGGTTGTTATTCCTACTCTGCGAATGCAGATATAAAAGCAATGGTTAATAGAGGGGTGCTTGCAGAAACAGAAAAAACTTTTCGAAAAACGGACTCTAAAAACTATTTAAATGAACTAAAAGTCTTTGATTTAGCTTCTTTAAAAGAAATAGAGAAACTTTATGGAGGTATGACAAACTCGAGTTTGGTAAAGCATACTTATACTAATTATCCTTACTATTCAGTAAATAGTTTGATTGTCAAAGATATATTAACGATAGAGCAAATAAATTCGGCTAAGAATCAAATCGTAAAAACAGATAACGATATTATTTTATATACAATTGGATACGAGGGAGTATCGCTCGAAGCATATTTAAATAAACTCATAAAGAATGATGTAAAATTATTGGTCGATGTAAGAAAAAATGCATTAAGTCAAAAATATGGCTTTAGTAAATCTTCGTTGGCGAAATTTTGTGAAAGTGTCGGTATTTCGTATATACATATTCCTGAAGTAGGAATCATATCCGAAAAAAGACAGGAATTAAATACTCAATCTGACTATGATCAATTATTTTTAGATTATAAACAAACAACAATTCAATCGACTTCTAACTATCAAAAGAACATATTAGATTTATTAGTAAAATATAAACGTATTGCATTGACTTGTTTTGAAGCAAATATTTGTCAATGCCATCGCAAGCCTTTAGCTGAAGCAATATCTAATCTGAAAGATTTTAAGTATGAACTAAAACACATCTGATAAATGGCCTTAACAAAAGTCTTAATTGCTGTAAAAACATATCCTTCTTTATCAGTCAAATACGATGAACTTGTATGCACAGCTGGTTTTAGAGAGGATGGTTCATGGATTAGACTTTATCCAATCCCTTTCCGTAAAAAAGAATATGATCAGCGTTATAAGAAATATGATTGGATAGAGATAGATATAGTAAAAAACACTAGTGATTTTAGACCCGAAAGCTATAGACCTCGATCTATAGATTCAAAAATAGATATAGTAGATCATATTGACACTAAAGATAATTGGTCAAAGAGGAGAAAACATGCTTTAGGCAAAGTATATACAGATCTATCTCTTTTAATAGATGAGGCAAAAGATAAGGAAATATGTACATCTTTAGCTGTTTTTAAACCTACAAAAATTATTGATTTCATATGGGAGGATGACGACCGAGAATGGGATCGAAAAAAGATTGAAATACTAAAAAGTAATAGATCTCAACTCAATTTATTTGAGCATCCAGAAGATCCTTTTGATGTTGTAGCAAAGCTTCCATATAAATTCAGATTTATATTTGAAGATTGCAATGGAAAAATAAGTAAGCCGATGATTGAAGATTGGGAGTTAGGCCAACTTTATTGGAACTGCTTGGCTAAATATAATGGAGATGAACTAAAAGCTTTGACAGATGTAAAAAAGAAATACTTAGATGATTTTGCTATGACTAAAGATCTACATTTTTTCTTAGGCACTTCTCAACTACACCATTACACATCGCATAATCCTTTCATGATAATTGGTACTTTTCATCCTAAAAAAATAGAGCCTGAAAATAATCCACAGATTAAAATTCCTTTCTCTTTCGATTGATTTATTTTCCGATTTGATATTTACCTGAAAATAGATGTTTTATATTTATTTCTCCTTATGAAAAGGATTTTACTACATTTATGAAGATCATATTAGTCTTGTTCTTTAAGCCAAAAGAGCCTAGTATTTAACATCATTATTGTTTAATAAATTAGATGAAACTAATTCTGTCATGCTAGACAAAATCTTCCATAAGATTAATATTATTTCTTTACCAGCTTACTCAACTTCGGATCTTTCATAATCCGATCCATTTCAATTTCAACAATCTGCGTAACATCTTTCTTGATGGTGTAATAATTATTCTCAATAACATCTTTCATTGGTTTATCATAAACCTCTTGAAAATCCATAACAACAGGTATCTGTTTGAACTCCTTAGTTTCAGCAGATACCTTTTCTGTATCTACAACAATTTGAGCATGAAACATCTTCTGTTCGATTCGTTCTTCAAAATTATCAGAAACAGAGCCGACAAATATACCCTGTGTGAGTGTTGAAATTTTAGATGCAGGAATTAGGGAGTCAAGTTGCGTGTTAATCGTTGTCGATTTATCCTGCTTGTTGATCGTCATCGATTGTCGTTTCTGTAATACCTTTCCAAATCGATCTGATAGATTTTTTGCAGTGTCACCAACGACTTGTCCAGAAAAAATATTACCGACCGTATTCATTACAACATCAGCCTCTTCTCGTCCATAATCACGAGTCAATTGCGATATATCCTGAAAACCTAGACAAACAGCCACCTTGTTACTTCGGGCAGTTGCGATCAGATTATCCAACCCTCGAAAATAGATCGTTGGCAACTCATCAATAATAACAGACGATTTTAACAAGCCTTTCTTATTAATCAACTTCACAATACGAGAGTTATATAACCCCAAAGCTGCCCCATAAATATTCTGTCTATCAGGATTATTTCCAACACATAATATTTTAGGTGCATCGGGATTATTGATATCCAATGTAAAGTCATTACCTGACATTACCCAATAAAGTTGTGGCGAAATCATTCTTGATAGTGGGATCTTAGCACTGGCAATCTGTCCTTGCAACTGCTCTTGTGCATTTCCATGCCATGCATCCATGAAAGGAGAAAGATAGTTTTCTAATTGTGGATAAGATGTGAGAATAGGAAATATCTCTTTATAAGGTTTATTTAGAAATTCTATCGCATGAGGAAATGTACAATACTTACCTCCATCGTATAATTTGAGATACCAGATAATTGCAGCCAGCAAAATAATCGGAGATTCCACAAAGAAGTCGCCCTGCTTCTGTATCCATGTCTTATTTAAGTTCAGCATAATCGTGTAGGCTGATTCATAAGCATCTGATATATCCGTCATAGATTCAGGTGCAATCGGATTACAACGATGACTACGCTCCGGATTATCAAAGTTGATAACATAAAACTGAGGATCAACATCATATCTATCTGCATATTGTAACATCTTATTATAGGCTATTGTAGATAAATCGGGATATTTGAAATCATAACAGTATAAAGCGAAACCTTTACTAATTTGCTGGTCTATGTAATTATTGACTACAGCAAAAGACTTACCACTACCGGGAGTCCCCAATACAATAGTTGCCCGAAAAGGATTAACCACATTAATCCAACCTTTGTATTGTTTCTTCTGATACTGAAATAATGTAGGCAGATTGACCGAATATTCATTCTCCATGAGCTGTGTTTCCTGCATAAAACTTTCGTTCTCCATATTAAAAACATCATCCATCAGATTCGTTTTCAGTAAACGACTCATCCATAATCCACCCATCAACAACAGAATATAGCCAATTGTCATTGTGAATATATACAAGGCTGTATTGGTCACCAATGGTAAAGGCAAAGCCAGTATCCACCAATTGAGAAAGAAAAAGATAAACCCAAAGAACAGGAATACATATATTTTGTTCCAAGTTATTTTTTCCTCCTTTACTCCTTTCGTTCCTAAACAGGATAGTCCCAGAAATACTACGGCAAAAAGCTTTGTCCAAAGGATATGTGAAAACAATCTTGCTGTATTCTGAAAGTTGAGCAGAATTTTATCTACAACTCCGATATTAATGCCCATCTCCCAAATGGATTGATAACAAAACCAATATATATGGATAACCACAAATAAAATACTAATGGCTCGCATGAATTCCATTACTTTAGCCAAACCTCTTAAGTCATCTTCGTTTTGCATATGATTATATTTTAGTTGTTATTATAATCCTTTGAATTTTGCTCGTTTTCGCTTCTTCTCTTCATTTTCCATTCTGCGAGTAAAAGCCTCTTCTGTATAGTCTGTACCATGTTGTTCCAATAACGAAATATCTATTGTAGAATCTTCCTGTTTGTTAGTATAATCGGCATTTTCGGTAAAGCTGTTGATTGGTTTATCAGCATCAGATCCTTTGGTTGTATTATCTGTCGGATTTATAATTAGCTGATGTTTATTTGTAGTATCATCCTTAAATAGCTCATTAAAAACATTAGCGGAAAATTCCTTTCCCATTTTTGAGCCATTGAAAACACATCTACTCTGATGGTCTATAAAAGTTGCTCCATAAATACGTCCATCGGTATTTTCTCGAAATACTACATTGATATTATTTTTAGCCAAGTCATTCAGAAAAGTTTGCTTATCGGTATAGCTACTTACTGCCGAACCAACAATCAATTTCGGGGATTCAAATATCTTGTGTTCTTTCATATACTTAGCTGAATACTCCAGTCGGCTTTGTAAGGGATCATATCCAACACTTTTTCCAATCACAGAAGACTTTATCGGATTCCCAACCTTTTCTCCTTTCTCATCTATGGCAGAATATACCAGACCGGAATAATTCTTTCCCTTAATTTCGCCCTTTACTTCCTCTACTGTTACCCCATAAAGGGATAATAGAGTACGGAACTCATTTACGGATTGGAAACGATAATTCTTTAGTAGGGATTTTGAAATATTAGCTATCTGTTTCTTTATATCTCCCGATTGGTAATCTACCCGTTTGAGCTGTGGAAATTCTTCCGATTGTTTCTTTTTCTCTGCAGTATGTAGAGCATACATTTTTTCCAATTCTCTGGTTATCTTTTTTGATTGATAAAAATTATTAGAATCTCCAATCTTTCTTCCATCCCCATTTATATTTACGGTCACGATATGAATGTGCTTTCGGTCTAAATCTTCGTGTTTGTAGACAATATAAGGTTGGTCTCCTAAACCCATCTTTTGCATATAATTATGAGCAATATCACTATACATTTCATCTGAAACTATATCATCGGGATGAGGATTAATAGATATATGCAGGACTGGTTTTTCTGTATTCTTATTTGCATTCAGGTATGGAGCAAATGATAGATTTGCCAGATACATATTCAGTGAACCATCCCGATTTAATATGATCCGATTGCTGAAAAGAACCTTTGCTTGCTGCTCTTTTACCTTCTCCTGATTATACAACAATGCACCTTGAAGAGAACTCCCCTTACTTATTTTTGCAACCATAGATGCCCGTATTTTCGTTCAAATTCATCTGTTAGTACCATCATCTGTCTTTGTAAAATGACTAATTCAAGCGTAGCTTTCTCCAGTTTATAGAGAAAAGCCAATGCTTTTTTCTCTGTAAAATTGGATTTCAAAGCTTTTACTATCTGGTTATAATTTGTTCCTATAGCACGGTATTGTCCGAAAAAAGTTGTCATCCGCATATAATAGTCCTGTACACCTTTATCTATTTTGACCACTTTTATAGGTCTGTTGAAAATGCAAGAGGTTATAAAATGTGCTTTGACAGCTTCTCCCGACTGTTCGAATAATGACAAGAACTTATTATTCTCATCTATATTCATTCGGATGGAATAGCGAAAAACAGCAGGCTTATCTTTGGGATTCCTACCACCTTTTCGCCTGTTTGATTGATTATCTGGTATCATAACTATATAAATATTTAATGAACAAAATCATGACTTCGGAATGATTTTCTCCCCTGTAAGGGGCAAGGGTTTTGAGCAGCTGGAAAGTATTTCGGGCTGCTCAAAACATACCTTGCTAATGTCTGACGACATTCAAAATCCATCCTCCGATGGATTGCCCGAGAAGCTAATTTCGGAAACGATAATTAGCCAATTCAAAATCTGGAAGATTATCATCACGCTACAAAGGTAGAGTCCATTAATCAAAAGGTTATCATATACTTATCGGACAAATGGTGACACCAGATGTCATTAGATGACAGTTCTTTTTTTACTGCTATTGGTTATCTATTTTCAATGTTCTTTTGTGTGAATCAATTAACGAATTAGTGAGCTCTGTCATTCAAAAACTCTTTAATGAAAGATGTATCTAATCTGCTCAGGAATGACTGATATCGTGAGTGTATGAAGCTTTTGATTAGGACAATAATGACAGAGTTTATGGCTTCATGAATGAATGACTTCACTAAGTCATGACATCAGGCTATAACTCATTTGATATGGAGTTCACGAACTTCATATTTATATCATTCAGTAAGTAATGATAACCTTATGTAACTCGTGAATAGCTGAACGAACTCTCTTATTCCTGATTGATCGAATGAATTATTGAATTACTTATTTAAAACAGTATCACATGAAAGAGAAAACATTATTTATCGCTATTTCTACCCAGAAGGGAGGAGCAGGTAAAACCGCTTTGACCGTCCTACTATCCAGTTATCTCCACTATTCACAAGACTACAATGTAGCTATTGTGGATTGTGACTATCCCCAATACAGTATCAATGGGATGCGATTGCGGGATAAACAGTCTGTAACAGAAGATCCGTATTACAAATCACTTTTTTATAGGCAATGTAAGATCCTGAACAAAAAGGCTTATCCGATAGAAATGAGCAGAACTACTGAAGCTATTGAAACTGCAGAACGGATTATTCATGAATCAGAAGTACCATTGGATTTTATATTCTTCGATTTACCCGGAACAATGAATGCCAAAGGAGTATTAAGCACCCTTGCCCAAATGGATCATATTATAACACCCATTACTGCTGATCGTATGGTTCTGGAAAGTTCATTGGAATATGCCGGACTGATCAATGAGCAGATTATAACCACTGGAAAGGGAAATATAAAAAGCCTGTATTTACTATGGAATATGGTGGATGGAAGAGAAAGTAACCATCTGTATGGAGTCTACGAATTAGTGATAGCCGAATTGGGCTTACAGGTCATGAAATCATTTGTTCCCGATACAAAACGTTTTCGTCATGAAATAACAACGGAGCATAAACCAATCTTTCGCTCTACATTACTCCCAGCCGATAAGAGGTTGATAAAAGGCAGCCAGCTGGATCAGGTTACAGATGAATTTCTAACTATCGTGAAAGGAGGTACTAATGGCTAAAAAGGAAAACGAATACGAAATTGATGAAGACTTTCTGTTGGCATCCATCGGAGAACGTAAAGAAGGCAAAGCTCTTTCTAAAAAAGAAGAAGAGATCGTAGAAAATATTGATGAGGTAGTAAAGCCTAAAGAGAATAGTAGTAAGCGGAACAAGCGTAGCAATAGTAGTCTGGATGATTATGAAGCTACTTTTTTATGCCGTAATGAAATACGGCTACGTCAGGGTGCATATATCAGTAGATCGGTATATCAAACGATTATGCGGATCGTAAAACAAATTGCCGGAGATGATGTATCAGTGGGTGGTTATATCGACAATGTTCTGAAGCATCATCTTGAAAAATACAAAGATGAGATAAATACTTTGTATAAACAGGACCGAACCGATTTAATAGACTAGACGATGATAGAATTACTTATTATCCTATGCCTTGTGGGAATTATCCTGATTAAACTGTCAGATTACAAGATAACCATAAAGAAGAATTCTTCCGACTCTAAATCAGACAATGAAAAGTCTCAGAAAAGTGAAAAAAGGGTTGGACGGGTTGGTAAAAGCATGCCTGATATCAGACAAATGATGACATTGAATGACAGTTCCTTAGAATCGGATAATCCACAGAAAAAAGCGTCTATATTTGATTCGTCAAAGGATGAAAGCGAGCCTGATCCGAAGGACTTAGTGATAGACGCCGATCCTTCCGAAACAGTAATTGATCATGAAGAGGAAGCCGAAATTGCTGCTTATACAAAAGGTGAAGTCTATACAGCCGGAGGGATGGATTATGAGTTAATGATGAATACTGTAAAGGTTATAAACAGCAAGACCGCCACCAAAGAAGAGGAACGTAAGGCCGGACAAGTTTTGTATGATAACCGGGATACGGAACTGGTAGATAAGATGGTTTCAGCAAAGAAAGAATTATCTGTCAGGATAACATCACTCATCGGACTCCGTCTTCAACAACATGCCGAGGAGAATCCGCAGTATGTTGAGTCAGGCCTCGCTTCTCATCTAAATGAATCGGATGAGTATAAAAATTTTAAAGCAGACGATTATTTCTAAGGTCAGATAATAACCATTTAAAGAAAGGAGGTTGCTTATGAGATAGAAAGTTGTAGAATATCTTTAATAAAACGGTCTGTAACCGCCACTAATTTCCAACGTTACAAGTTAAACCCGCTATGGGGAACTATCCACTCCCCATAGCTTAAAATCAAATTTATGTACAAAAAAGTTTCATTTTTTGTAGCCATACTAATGGCTGCATCAGCCTCTGCATTTGCTCAGGGAAACGGTATGCAGGGTATTACCGATGCGACAAACATGGTTACCTCTTACTTTGATCCGGCCACTAAACTGATCTATGCCATCGGTGCTGTTGTAGGGCTGATCGGAGGTGTAAAGGTGTACTCCAAGTTCAGCTCAGGTGACCCCGATACATCTAAGACTGCTGCTTCCTGGTTCGGAGCCTGTATCTTCCTGATTGTAGCCGCCACCATCCTTCGCTCATTCTTCTTATAGGAGTCTCAGACTCTCTTATTTTACTTTTAATAACGAGAAGAATGGCAGAATATTCAATCAACAAAGGAATCGGCAAACCCGCAGAATTTCGGGGACTCAAAAGCCAGTATCTCTTCATTTTTGCAGGTGGACTCTTGTCTGTATTTATCGTCTTTGTGATTATGTATATGATCGGAATCAGTCAGGTAATCTGTATCGGGTTCGGAGTAATTACAGCCGGGACATTGGTCTGGGCAACATTCCTCCTGAACGACAAATACGGAGAGCATGGGCTCATGAAGGTGCGCCCATAAGGGTATGTGTTAAATACAACTATAGCAAGTTGTTAGATAAAGGTTTTGATAAAATCTATCACTAGCCGACTTATCTGGGAGGGAAACCAAACAGGGAGTGTAGCATGTCGGAAAAGTCAAAAGTCAGTTAGCTGTCATACTGCGACTGAATGGCGAAGTGAAATGATAAATATGAGGATAAAATTCAAACTAATTGAACGATAGTCTAAGTGGTTAGCAGGCAAGCTATGGCGTAAGACAGTTACAAACGCCATATTGTAGTTCTCAATCTCAGAATTTCATGGGGAGCGGGGTAAAACCAACTACAACACAACTACTGTCAGTAGTAACAGACGGAAGTCGTATCCGACAATTTATCGTGCTATGTTGACATATATCTAAATGGGGATTACCTAAATCGGAATGCCAAAAGGCTATAGAGATTTGCTCTTGAATATCCGACATGGTAACGGAGTCCCCGTAGTAGTCCGAGCAAGGGAAAGCCTTGTACATGGCGAAGGGGAACAGTTGATATTTTTTAATATGAATTATGGAAAATGTGAGAGACATTATGAGAGATCCAAAATTAGTATTAAACAGTCTGTCTGAACATAGTCGGAATACCGACTACAAGTTTGAAAGACTCTACAAAAATTTGCTAAATGCAGAAATGTTTTATGTCGCATATCAGAAAATATATGCCAAACCCGGAAACATGACACAAGGTGTAGATGGGCAAACCATAGACGACATGAGTATTATGCGCATAGAACAATTGGTTGATAGTCTCAAGAGTGAGACGTATAGACCATCTCCATCTAAAAGGACATATATCCCAAAGAAAAATGGGAAAAAGCGTCCGTTGGGAATACCATCGTTTGATGACAAATTAGTGCAAGAAGTCATACGGATGTTACTAGAAGCCATTTATGAGGGTCGTTTTGAACAAACCTCACATGGTTTCCGTAACAATCGAAGTTGTCATACAGCACTAGCTAGTCTACAGAAATCTTTCATTGGGACGAAATGGTTCATTGAAGGCGATATCAAAGGATTTTTTGATAACATCAATCATGATGTGCTGATTAATATCTTAAGAGAACGTATCAGAGATGAAAGATTTATTAACCTGATAAGAAAGTTTTTGAATGCAGGGTATGTTGAAGATTGGAAGTTTCACAAAACGTATAGCGGAACTCCGCAAGGAGGCATTGTAAGTCCTATATTGGCAAATATATACCTCGATAAACTAGACAAATATGTGAAAGAATACATCCGAAAATTCGATAAAGGAGAAAAGCGTGGCAGGACAGTAGAGTATAGAAAACTTGAATGCAGAAAAAGGTATTTATCTAAGAAACTAAAAAATGTAGAAAGCGAGGAGCTAAGTAATGCTATTATCTCCGAAATCAAAGAGATAGATAGAAAGAGAACCCTAATTCCTAGTAATGATAAAATGGACGACGGATTTAAAAGATTAAAATATATAAGATATGCAGATGATTTTATTCTGGGTGTAATCGGAAGTAAAAAAGACAGTATACAAATTAAAAATGACATAAAGGAATACCTAAATGGCGTGTTAAAACTCGAACTGTCAGAAGAAAAAACTCTGATAACACATACAGAAAAACCTGCAAAATTCTTAGGATATGAGATCTATATCCGAAAAACGAATCAGACTAAAGGAAATTCTCTTGGCAGAAAAGTGAGAACATTCAGCAGTAAAGTTGTATTAAATATCACATCTGAAATCATAAGAAAAAAACTGATTGAATACGATGCTGTCCGTTTTAAGATAATAGATGGCAAAGAAATATGGAGACCAAAATCAAGACCATACTTATTAAATCATGACGACTTAGAGATTTTAGAGCAATATAATGCTGAGATAAGAGGGTTCTACAACTATTATAGTATTGCCAACAATAGCAATATCGTTTCCAATTTGGGATATATTATGGAGTATAGTATGTACAAAACTTTTGCAAGTAAGTACAATACAACTATTTCCAAAATAATAAACAAATACCGACGTGCTAAAGAATTTTCAATAGCATATACTGACAAGTATGGTAATGCCAAATACAGGAACTTCTACAATCAAGGCTTCAAACGTAAACAACCTTACTGCATGAGTCCAAATGATTTGATACCGAACACCCACATTATCTCCAATTGCAGAACCAGTCTTATAGATAGACTGAAAGCTCGTAAATGTGAGATATGTGGAGCAGAGGAAAATCTACACATGCATCATATAAAAAAACTTAAAGACCTAAAAGGTAAAAAACGATGGGAGATTTTAATGATTGCCAGAAAGAGAAAAACTATTGCAGTATGTATTAATTGTCATTATAAGATTCATGCAGGAAAATTGGACTGAACAATATCAATGGAGAGCCGTATACATGGAGACGTGTACGTACGGTTCGGAGGCGAGTTCTTGGAAACCTATCATAGAAATATGGAAAGGCGCTGGGTACTTAGCCTACTTACAAGCTATCCGTAACCATCCCCGCTATATCATCAATCGCAAACGGATCATACAGCTCATTAGTCGTATCAAAAGAAAGGAGGAGATTGTATGAGAAATACTTTAAGTGCAGCAACACTCGAAAGCAAGTTTCCCATACTGGCAGTTGAACATGACTGTATCCTGAGTAAAGATGCGGATATCACTGTCGCCTATCGGGTGGAACTGCCCGAACTCTTTACGGTCACCTCTCCTGAGTACGAAGCAATCCATGCAGCCTGGGCAAAAGCGATGAAGGTATTACCCAACTATTCAATAGTCTGTAAACAGGACTGGTTTATAGAAGAGGATTATACCCCCGAGTTGCAGAAAGAAGACATCAGTTTTCTATCTCGTAGTTTCGAGCGTCATTTTAATGAACGTCCTTTTCTGAATCACACCTGTTATCTCTTTCTGACTAAGACGAACAAAGAGAGAGCCAGACAACAAAGCAGCTTTACAGCTCTTACCCGTGGCTTTATCGTACCCAAAGAAATGCAGGATCGCGAGATGGCTCAGAAATTTTTGGAATCAGTCAGCCAGTTTGAACGGATCATTAACGATAGCGGATTTATCAAGTTGGTACGATTGACCACTGATGAGATTGTAGGAACAGCAGATCAGGCAGGCATTATCGAAAAATATTTCTCCTTATCGCAGAATGACACCACCTGTTTACAGGATATGTCTCTTGGTGCAGGTGAAATGAAAATCGGTGATAAGTATCTGTGCCTGCATACGCTTTCAGATGTGGATGATCTTCCGGGTAAAGTAGAAACTGATACCCGTTATGAAAGGCTATCCACAGATCGAAGTGATTGTCGTCTGTCGTTTGCTGCACCTATCGGAGTACTCTTGACCTGTAACCACATTGTCAATCAGTATATCTTTATTGATGACCATGCAGAGAACCTGAAACGTTTTGAAAGACAAGCTAGAAATATGCACTCTTTATCCCGTTACAGCAGAAGTAATCAGATAAACAAGCAATGGATTGAAGATTACCTGAATGATGCCCATAGTTTCGGATTAACCTCTGTTCGTTGCCATGTTAATGTAATGGCTTGGAGTGAAGATAAGGAAGAGCTTTCACGAATCAAAAACGATGTGGGTAGCCAGTTAGCTCTCATGGAATGTAAACCCCGGCACAATACAGTCGATACACCGACTCTGTTTTGGGCAGGTATTCCGGGTAATCAGGGTGATTTTCCATCGGAAGAAGCTTTCTATACTTTTATTGAACAGGCTTTATGCTTCTTTGTGGAGGAAACAAACTACAAGAGTTCTCCTTCGCCTTTCGGAATCAAGATGGTAGACAGGGTAACGGGAAAACCGCTTCATGTGGATATATCCGACTTACCCATGAAAAAAGGAATCATCACCAATCGGAATAAGTTTGTGTTAGGTCCTTCAGGTAGTGGAAAGTCTTTCTTTATGAATCATCTCGTTCGCCAGTATTGGGAGCAGGGAACACATGTCGTTTTGGTGGATACAGGTAATTCCTATCAGGGCTTGTGTGAAATGATCCGTAGTAAAACCAAAGGGGAAGACGGAATTTACTTTACATATACTGAACAAAATCCGATCTCTTTCAATCCATTCTATACTGATGACAACCAGTTTGATGTAGAGAAAAAGGATAGCTTGAAAACCTTGCTATTGACGCTTTGGAAAAGCGAAGACGATAAGATATCCAAGACTGAAAGTGGAGAACTCGGTAGTGCTGTCGATGAATACATTAAAAAGATTCAGTCTGACCGGAGCATTGTTCCAAGTTTCAATACCTTCTATGAGTTTATGCGGGATGAGTACAAAACGGCATTGGCGAAAAGAGAGATTGAAGTTAGTAAATCCGATTTCAATATCGACAATATGCTGACTACGCTTCGTCAGTACTATCGGGGTGGTCGTTTTGACTTTCTGCTAAACTCGGACAAGGAACTGGACTTATTGAACAAACGCTTCATCGTCTTCGAAATAGATGCTATTAAGGAGAATCGAGACCTTTTCCCTGTGGTGACCATCATCATCATGGAAGCGTTTATCAACAAGATGCGTCGGTTGAAAGGTATCCGAAAGCAACTGATCGTGGAAGAAGCATGGAAAGCCCTTTCGTCTCCGAATATGGCTGAGTATCTGAAGTATTTGTATAAAACTGTTCGTAAATTCTTCGGAGAAGCAATCGTTGTTACACAGGAAGTGGATGATATTATCTCATCCCCCATTGTAAAGGAAGCTATCATTAATAACTCCGATTGTAAGATACTGCTCGACCAACGGAAGTATATGAATAAGTTCGATTCGATACAGGCTTTATTAGGCTTAACCGAAAAAGAAAAAGCCCAGATACTTTCCATCAACATGTCCAACAATCCAAGCCGTATTTACAAAGAAGTATGGATCGGATTAGGCGGTATGCAATCGGCTGTATATGCTACAGAAGTAAGCCCGTCCGAGTATTATACCTATACTACCGAAGAGACAGAAAAGCTACAAGTGCAGAAACTTTCGGAAAAGTTAGGCGGGGATATTGAACAGGCTATTAAGCTAATCACTACGGATAAGCCTCTTTCGTAAACAGGCTTACCAACAATTTTAAATTAATCTCAAACGTAAAAAAATAAATTATATGAAAAAGTTCTTTTTTCTGACAGTCATTGCTGTCTCTCTATTTAGTCTTAACAGTTGTAGTAATGATGATGATCCGGTAACTCCAAGTGGCGGAGATGCCGTTTTAAAAATTCAGACCGACATCACAGCAATAGACGTTGTCAATACACGGGCATCAGTTGTGTCTGCATTTCCTGAGGGAACAAATATCGGTTTGTTTGTCACATCGGGTAGTCTGGGGGATAACAATAATTCGTATAAAGAAAATGACAATGCATTATCTATTTTTAGGAATGGAATATGGAATCAAACACCTGAGATCAGGCTTACAGGGGATAACGCTACGGTCTATGCCTATTATCCGTACAGCAGTAACAATACCGATGGTAGGTCTATTTTAGTGGATCACGCAACACAACAGGATTACATGTACGGAACCCATACTCCGGGACAAGCTGCTATCAACAAAGATAATCCGGCAGTAAGCCTGACCATGAAGCATGCAATGGCTTTAGTCCAGTTTAATATCAGTAAATCCAATTATCCCTGGCAAGGTAAGCTTACCCGTATTGAGATAGCCAATGCCGATAAAAAGACTATTCTTTTCAATGAAGGATTAATGGATATTTCAACAGGAACGATTAAGAATATTGAAGGAAAGAACAGACCGGCATCTATTCAGGCGTATTCGAATATCTATCCGTTGTTAACTATTCCAGAAAAGCCATCTCAATCGGAAGCAGATTTCTTAAAAGTCTTTGTACTGCCTATTAAATCAACAGGAGGCGAAGGGGATGTTGTTTTTAACTTTACTATCGACGGACGGATATATACATGGAAAGTCGCGGCTAACACTGCTTGGAAAGCAGGTACGAAAAACACCTACGCTGTAACAATTAATGGTTCGAGCCTGAAAATTGGGAATGTAAATATCTCGGATTGGACGGGCGGTATTTCGGCAAATCTAATCATTACCGACTAACTCACATACAGAGTAAGCACACTGACACCTCTGTTCTTACTCTGTTACTTCTCTCTTTTTATTCAATTTACATCATTAAAAATAATTGAAATATGAAAATAAAAATCTTCATGTTGTGCGTGAGCCTTGTGCTTTTCACTTCAAATATATCAGCCCAATGGACAGTCTGGGACCCGAGTAACTTCACTCAGAGTATTGTCAATACCAGCAAACAGATCGTACAGACATCAACGACTGCCAAAAATATGGTGAACAATTTCAAAGAAGTCCAAAAGGTTTATAATCAAGGAAAACAGTATTACGATGCACTAAAAGCCGTAAATGGATTAGTCAAAGATGCCAAGAAGGTACAAAGAACTATTCTGATGGTCGGTGAAATCTCCGATATCTATGTACACAGCTTTCAAAAGATGCTGTCCGATCCCAATTACTCTATCGAAGAACTCAATGCCATAGCCAACGGATATACCCGTCTGTTGGAACAGAGTAATGATGTTCTGAGCGAACTAAAAGGAGTGGTGAATATCAGTACACTTTCTCTTTCGGATAAAGACCGTATCGATGTGGTTAACTCCTGTTACGATGCAATGCTCGATTACCGGAATCTGGTTCGATACTATACAAATAAAAATATCGGAGTTTCGTATTTGCGAGCCAAGAAAAAAGGCGAAACAGCCCGTGTCAATGCTTTGTATGGTAATCCTTCGGATCGCTACTGGTAACCCTAAAACAAAAAGAAAAATGGATTTCGATCAATTTCATCAAACCCTGCGGACGCTTTACGATCAGATGATGCCCTTATGTGGCAATATGATCGGCATTGCTAAAGGAATAGCAGGACTGGGGGCCTTGTTCTATGTGGCATATCGTGTTTGGCAATCCCTGTCTAGAGCTGAACCGATAGATGTATTTCCTCTGCTTCGTCCTTTTGCCATTGGCCTTTGTATTATGTTCTTTCCGTCTGTGGTGCTTGGAACAATCAATAGCATTATGAGCCCTGTGGTACAGGGTACAAATGGAATGTTACAATCCGAAACATTGGATATGCAAAAGTATGCAGAGATGAAAGACAAACTGGAATACGAAGCCATGAAGCGTAATCCCGAAACAGCCTACTTAGTAGACAACGAGATCTTTGAAGAGAAGCTGGATCAACTGGGTATTACCGATGTGGGAGAAATCGCAGGAATGTACATTGAGCGTGGATTGTATAATGCAAAGAAGTGGATTCGGGAAGCTTTTCGGGAGATATTGGAAATAGTCTTTAAGGCAGCAGCATTGATTATTGATGTGATACGCACCTTCTTCTTGATTGTTCTTTCTATTCTCGGACCGTTGGCTTTTGCTATATCTGTCTGGGATGGTTTTCAATCGACACTCACGCAGTGGATCACACGATACATATCCGTTTATCTGTGGCTTCCCGTTTCCGATCTGTTCAGCACGATACTGGCAAGGCTTCAATCCCTGATGCTCCAATCGGATATTGAACGGATGCAGACCGATCCTAACTTCTCACTGGATAGCTCAGATGCGATCTACATCGTATTTCTCATCATTGGGATTGTCGGCTATTTCACCATACCGACTGTTGCCGGATGGATAATATCGGCAGGAGGCATGGGCAATTTTGGAAAGAATGTCAACAATACAGCAACTAAAGCCGGAGCAATGGTTGGTGGCGCTGGAGGTGCTGCTGCCGGAAATATTGTAGGACGCTTGAAAGGGCGGTAAAATCCCTAATCTCAATCATCAAATCAAAAAACAATGGAATTCAAATCATTAAAAAATATCGAATCGAGCTTTAAGCAGCTCCGCATCTTCGGCATTGTCTTTCTTTGTTTATGTGCTGCTGTTGCAGGTTACTCCGTTTGGAGTGCCTATAATTTCGCAGAAGCACAACGCCAGAAGATCTATGTGCTGGATAACGGAAAGTCCCTGATGCTCGCTCTTTCACAGGACTTATCTCAAAACAGACCGGTTGAAGCCCGTGAACATGTCAGGCGTTTCCACGAATTGTTCTTTACGCTCTCCCCTGATAAATCTGCCATTGAAAGTAATATCCAACGGGCATTACTCTTGTCGGATAAATCCGCCTTCAATTATTACAAAGATTTATCGGAGAAAGGATATTACAATCGGATCATTTCTGGAAATATCAATCAGACCATACAGGTCGATAGCATTTCCTGTAATCTCGAGGTTTATCCCTATCAGGTTATCACCTATGCACGGCAGATGATTATCAGAGAAAGCAATATCACGGAGCGTAGCCTTGTGACAACCTGTAAACTGCTGAACTCTGTCCGTTCCGACAATAATCCACATGGATTTAGTATCGAAGCTTTCGAAATACGGGAGAATAAGGATTTAAGGGTATTGGATCGATAAAATGCTGAGCTATGAAAGAACGGATTAAAGAACTCGGTTATTGGCTGGAAGATAAGCTCAAAGACCTCTGTGGGGAGATTACTCCAGACAAAAGACTGACCGTAATTGTCATCATGCTTTTATTCTTCACGATCCTGAACCTGTATTTCACATTTACAGCTATCAGTAATTGGGGACGGGAACAGGAACGCAGGGATCAGCTGAAGATAGAGCATATCAAACAGCTGGAACTGGAAAAGACCAAACCGAAAGATGCAGTATTTGATTCGGATATTCCGGACTCAGATATTGATGTTTCGGATAGTACTAACAATAAAACAGATCAATCATATGGCGGATAAACCAAAACTAAGTGAAGAGCAAAAACAAAAGCTAAAGAAATATGCGATTTTCGCATTGATGGCAATTGTTTGTGCAGGATGTATTTGGCTGATTGTCTCTCCATCGGAGAAAGAGATAGCCAAAGAGCAGATAGGTATGGGCTTCAATGCCGATATCCCTGATCCTAAAGGAGACGGTATCATTGGAGATAAGCAAGATGCCTACGAACAGGAACAGATGAAAGAACGCCAGAAAGAGCGGATGCAATCCTTACAGGGTTATGCCGATATGCTGGAAAGTTCCAAAACTGAACGGGTGACTATCAATCTGGATGATGAGCCTCAGCAGGCTATTAAGAAAGAGAAAGCTCCGATTAATAATTCGGTATCGGCTTATAGGGACATCAATCGGACATTGGGTAATTTCTATGAAAAGCCCAAAGACGATCCTGAAAAGCAAGAGATGAAAAAGAAACTGGAGGAACTGGAAGCTAAGATGCAGGATAAGGACAATAAACAGTCAGATGTCGATGAACAACTGCTCCTGATGGAAAAGTCTTATGAGATGGCAGCCAAGTATATGCCACAGACACAGTCAGAGTCTCCAACGAACAATTCCAATTCATTGAAAAGCAAGATTGATAATTATGGGAAAGATGGTTCTTCTAAAAATGGAAAGACTACAATCAGCCCAGTTCGTCAGATACAAAAGAATACGGTTTCATCACTGGCTCAGAATGTTACTAATGAAGAGTTGTATCAAATGTATGATCAGACACGAAATACAGGTTTCAATACAATGGATGGGGAAATTGGAGTAAGTCGCAAGAATACCATCTCTGCGGTTATTCATGATGACCAGACGATAATTGATGGACAAACAACCCGTTTACGATTGAGCGAACCATTGGTGGCAGGAACTACTCTTATTCCTAAAAATACGATCCTAACAGGCATTGCCAAGATTCAGGGTGAACGATTGGATATACTGATATCTTCTATTGAGTATGAAGGAACAATTATTCCTGTAGAAATGGTTACTTACGACACAGATGGGCAGAAAGGTATTCATATACCGGGATCACTGGAGATGAATGCAGCCAAAGAAATTATCGCCAATATGGGAAACAGCGTGGGAACAAGTTTTACGATGACTGAGAGCATGGGGGCACAACTGGCATCCGATCTCAGTAAGGGAGCCATACAAGGAGTATCGGCATATATGCAGAAGAAGATACGACAGGTAAAGGTTACCCTCAAATCGGGCTATCGGATTATGCTGATGCCTAAACAGTAAACAAGGTCACAGACCTATCTATTATTCATTAATGATTAAACCAAAGTAAAAAAATATGAATAAATATATTATTGCACTCGCATTGGTGCTGACAACGATTGTAGCTCATGCGCAAAATGAAACAACGTCAAAAGATATGCAGGAAGATCTGCAACAGGTACTCAAACCCTCTTATGGGGATTATTATGAAGGGCTTTCCAAGAAAATAACCTTTGATCGAATGATTCCTCCTTACGGATTGGAAGTAACTTTTCAGAAAACTGTACATGTTATTTTTCCTGCTGCGATTCGGTATGTGGACCTAGGCTCGAGTAATATCATTGCAGGAAAAGCAGGGAGTTCGGAGAATGTATTACGGATAAAGGCAGCTGTTCACAGTTTTGAAACCGAAACGAATATGGCTGTAATAACCGAAGAAGGAAGTTATTACACTTTCAATATCAAGTATGCCGATGAGCCTGAGAAGCTAAACATTGAAATGAAAGACTTTATGCATGATGGTATAGCTACCAACAGACCGAATAACTCAATGGAGATTTACCTGAAGGAACTCGGTCGTGAATCTCCCCGCATAGTATACCTAATTAATCGCTCCATCTATCAGAATGACAAACGAATTGTAAAACATATCGGTTCGAAACGTTTCGGAATCCAATATCTACTCAAAGGTATTTATAGTCACAATGGACTTTTGTATCTACATACACAGATCAAGAACTCAACGAATGTTCCTTTTGATATTGACTTTATCCGATTCAAGATTGTAGACAAGAAGATGGTGAAACAAACAGCTGTTCAGGAAACGGTGATATATCCGCTTCGGGCTTACAATTTCATCTCTCAGGTTAGAGCTAATCAGACGGAACGAACCGTTTTCACCATTGATAAGATAACGATGCCGAATGATAAGCAGTTGGTCATTGAACTCTTTGAAAAGAACGGTGGACGAAATCAGGCTTTTGTGATAGAGAATGATGACCTGATACGGGCAGAACAAATTAATGAGTTAAAGATCAAATAAGGTCAGGGTTATTGACTTTTTTACTACACACGAATACAATAACAAAATGTATAGATATAAAATAGCTTTAGTAATGATATTGAGCCTTGTCTTTATTGGACAGACTCATGCCCAACGTTACTTGCCCGGACAAAAAGGTATTCAGGTAACAGGTGGTTTTGTGGATGGATTTAATCCGGAAAAGAAAGACGGACAGGCTTTCTTTGGTGGTATTGCTTTATCGACTTATACAAACAATGGTAACCGATGGACCTTTGGCGGAGAATATCTACAGAAATCTTATGAGTATAAGGATAAGCTGATACCCTTATCTCAGATAACAGCCGAAGGGGGGTATTATCTGAAATTCTTATCTGATCCTGGTAAAACTGTATTCTTATCAGTAGGTTTTTCCGCTGTTACAGGTTATGAAACAATTAATTGGGGGAAAGAATTACTGTTTGATGGAGCAAGCATCACAACAAAGGATAATTTCTTATACGGTGGTGCAGTCAGCTTTGAGATAGAAACGTACCTGACTGATCGGCTTGTGTTACTGCTCAATGCACGGGAACGGGTGTTGCTCGGATCAGACATAAATAAATTCCACACGCAAATCGGTATGGGGATTAAGATCATGATCAATTAGATAAATCGGTCAAAACCATCAGCATATTTGGCAGGAAGAAATTCTATAATATCATAAGTTGCAACCTTATTGAGATAGAACGGATCGGCTTTCATAATTTCCAAAGCAAGCTCTTTTGTTGCTGCTCTACACAGAATAACACCTCCGGTACGAGGTTCTTGTCGTCCTGAAGCGATGAAATATCCTTCTTTATAATTTATATCCAGATAAGTGCGGTGCATACCCAGATATTTTTCAACCTCGCTAAGTGGTTTCTGATAGGTTAGAACGAAAATAAACATAACATTCAAATTTGAAACAAAAGTAAAAAATAGAAATCGATATGAGAAGAATAGCATCATATATAATTTACACGATACTGATTGCATGTATCGCTTGTGCCTGTAGTGACGATATTGATATTAAGCAAGGCTATGAATTCGAGGTTACTCACCTGCCTGTTCCGAAAAAACTAAAAGTTGGAGAGACTACTGGGATTCGCTGTCAGTTGGAACGATCAGGCAGATATGATAATGCGAAGTATTATCTGCGGTATTTTCAGCCGGATGGCAAAGGGGAGTTAAGAATGGATGACGGAACGGTATTTTTACCGAATGATACATATGAGCTGACTAACGAGACATTTCGGTTGTATTATACTTCTAAGTCGGAAGATCAACAAGTGATTGATATTTACTTTGAGGATAATTATCGGAATACTTATCAGCTTTCTTTTTCTTTTAATAATGATAATTCGGAGGAAATAGAATGATGACAATGGTGATTATTTCGTATGTGTCCACTTGGATAAGCATTATTTATTCATTGGTGACGGCTCCGAGTGTTTCTGATGATTAAAATATTTTTTGAAAAGTCTCTAATATTTCTATTGGAGACTTTTAAGATTTGTATAATTACACTAATTTTAAGCAGTTCTTATTTAACAGTAATACTAATACTTCCATATGGATCACAATGAATTTATGACACGACAACGTAGTCGATCACACTTAGTTATTTTAGGAGCAGGTGCTTCAATGGCTGCAATTCCCGATGGGGACAAAAATGGCAGAAGATTGTCTTGTATGGATAACTTTCTTTCAGAATTAAACATTGAACAGGTCATAGATAATTGTAACTTAAAGACGAGGAGTAAGAATTTAGAAGATATTTATTCTGAACTAGAGGAAAGACCTGAATGTGAGGAGATAAAATATAAACTTGAAACTATTATAGTAGAAAGGTTTAGTAAACTTTTACTCCCTGATTATATGACTGTTTATGACTACTTAATAATTTCTCTTCGAAAAAAAGATCTCATAGCATCATTCAATTGGGATCCTCTTCTCATTCAGGCATATAATCGAATGTCAAAATTAACGAAAGATCTTCCCGAGCTAGTTTTTCTTCATGGAAATGTTTGGGCTGGTTTTTGTGTCAATTGTAAAAGTTATGGACATATTAGAAATAGATGTCAAGTCTGCGAAAAGGCTTTGTCTAAAACAAGATTATTATATCCAATTAAAAATAAAAACTATGAAAAAGATCCATTTATTATAGAACAATGGATTCGTGTAAAAGAGTGGATAAAAGACTCTACTATAGTTACATTCTTCGGATATAGTGCACCGAAGACAGATGCTGCTGCAATTGAGCTATTAAAAGATATCTATAATAACGGTCCTTTGCATAGATTTGATAGTATAGAAATTATAGATATTAAAGAAAAAGAAGAGTTAGAAAGTACATGGAATAACTTTATTAATATTGAAGGTGCTTATAGCCCTCTATATTTAAAATCTTTTTACGAAAGCATTTTAGCTGAATTTCCGAGGAGGAGTATTGAAGGATATTCCGAACGTAATTTTAATGGATGGTGGGGAAAGGGTCAAAACCAGATTACCCCTAAAAGGCAAACTATTGAGGAATTCCGTAGACAGATCAGTCCTATTCTTTCTATGGATAGGATTAACAATTTTTCTTTATTTTGAGTTTGTATCAACCCTGATAAAAGGGTAATCGTTTTTAACTTAGTTCGTAATCTTGCGAATTAAAATTATATTCGTATATTTGCGAACAATAAATATCGAGTCTATGTCGAAGAAAGAATTAACAGCCGATCAGGAGCAATTAGCACGCTTTGCTAAAGCATTAGGACATCCTATTCGTATAGCGATATTAGAAATGCTTGCCAATGAGTCATGCTGCTATCATGGCGATATGTCAGAGGTGTTACCGATTGCCAAAAGCACGCTGTCTCAGCATCTGAACGAACTGAAAGATGCAGGATTGATTCAGGGAACAATTACATTACCCACCGTGAAATATTGTATCAATAACGAAAACTGGAATAAGGCCAAAAAACTGTTTGGTGGCTTTTTTACGCAATTACAGAAAACAGACGATATTTGCTGATATGATGAACATCAGGGTTACAACAAAAAAAGATATTCCTGCCATTAAGGAATTATTTCGTTCAACTATCCTTTCAGTCAATTTAAAAGACTATACACCCGAACAGGTCGAATGCTGGGCTGCAAAAGGAAAAGACACTAGTGTATGGGAGGAACGGATAAATGAGCAATACTTTATACTTGCTGAGGAAAACAATACAATATTAGGGTTTGCTGCCCTAAAATTGTCAGGGTATTTAAATTCTATGTTTGTCCATAAAGACTATCAGGGGAAGGGCATTGCGACATTCTTACTTAAAAAGATTGAAGAATATGCACGGTTAAAAGATATTTCAGAAATAACTGCTGATGTCAGTATTACAGCTCAGCCTTTCTTTTCAAAAAAAGGCTATGCTATTCTTGAACAACAGACCGTTTGCATTGGTATCTTGATGACAAACTATAAAATGTCAAAAGTTTTATCCTGATATTTTTTTAAGACATATATTCGTTATTCGACGAAATAGGAACTGTTAGTGTAAATACGAAATTATAAACAATATGAGAATTTTAATTCTGTGTACAGGAAATAGTTGCCGCAGCCAGATGGCACATGGATTTTTACAATCATTCGATCCTTCATTGTCTGTTTATTCCGCAGGGACAAAAGCAAGCGGAAAAGTAAATCCAAAGGCAATAGAAGTCATGCAGGATGCAGGAGTAGATATTTCACATCATACATCCGATAGTGTAGAGCAATATATGAATGACGAATGGGATTATGTGATTACTGTTTGCGGGGGTGCAAATGAAAGCTGTCCTGCATTCTCGGGAAAAGTAAGGAACCGTCTGCATATCGGTTTTAATGATCCGTCCGAAGCCACGGGAACACCCGAATTTATTCAATCCGAGTATATCAGGATAAGGAATGAAATCAAAACAGCATTTTATAAATTATACACCGATAAGATAAAAGGCCATGAGTAATAAGAAGATGAATTTTTTAGATAAGAACTTAACACTTTGGATATTCCTTGCAATGGCTATCGGTGTAGGGTTGGGATATTTTATACCGTCTTTCAGTGGTTATATAGATTCCATGTCGAACGGTACAACAAATATTCCTCTGGCAATCGGTCTTATCCTGATGATGTACCCGCCATTGGCAAAAGTAGATTACAAACAACTGCCGAAAGTTTTCAAGAATGTCAGAATACTGACTGTCTCGTTAATCCTGAATTGGATTGTTGGGCCTGTCTTAATGTTCTTACTTGCCATTCTCTTTTTACACGATTACCCCGAATACATGGTTGGGGTTATTCTTATAGGTCTTGCACGGTGTATTGCGATGGTGCTTGTATGGAACGACCTGGCAGAAGGCAATACAGAATACGGTGCAGGACTTGTCGCCTTGAATAGTATTTTTCAGGTGTTTTTTTACAGTTTTTATGCGTGGATATTTGTAACCAAGTTACCGCCGTTATTTGGCTTTGAGGGTGCAATTGTGGATATCTCCATAGGAACAATTGCCGAAACAGTTGTTATCTATTTGGGAATACCTTTCCTAATGGGTATTTTAAGCCGTTTGATATTGGTAAAATTAAAAGGGGAACAATGGTATAAGGATAAGTTTATCCCTGCAATTTCACCAATTACCCTGATAGCCCTACTGTTTACCATTGTATTAATGTTTAGCCTCAAAGGGGAACTGATTGTACAAATACCGTTGGATGTCGTGCGTATAGCCATACCGTTACTAATCTATTTCGTAGTCATGTTCTTCCTCAGCTTCTTTGCAGGAAAATTAATGGGGGCGTCTTACGATAAAAATGCTTCGATAGCTTTTACAGCCACAGGTAATAACTTTGAACTGGCTATTGCAGTTGCAATAGGTGTCTTCGGATTGCATAGTGGACAGGCCTTTGCAGGGGTAGTAGGCCCATTGGTTGAAGTGCCTGTACTTATACTTTTGGTGAACATAGCCTTTTGGCTAAGAAAGAAATATTATAAATAAAATAATTACAATGCTTTTAATATGAACACAAACGAAGAAAAGAAAGCTTTGGTAAAGCAAAGATATAGTGAATTGGCTCTGAATAGTGATGCGTTAAAGTCTGATTGCTGTTGTGGAACGAATCCTGCGACACCTTCAAAGAAGGTCTTTACGATCATGAGCGAAGATTACAGCGGGCTTAAAGGGTACGAAGCCGATGCCGATTTAGGTGTAGGCTGCGGATTGCCTACTGAGTATGCAGGTATTAGAGAAGGTAATACAGTCTTAGACTTAGGCTCAGGTGCGGGTAACGACTGTTTTATAGCCAGATCGGAAGTCGGAGAAACAGGAAAAGTAATCGGCATTGACTTTTCTCCGCAGATGATAGAAAAAGCACGAAAGAACGCAACAAAGCGAGGTTATACCAATGTCGAATTTATCGAAGGAGATATTGAAAATATGCCTTTACCCGATAGTTCCATAGATGTGGTAGTCAGTAATTGTGTTTTAAATCTGTTACCCGAAAAAGATAAAATCTTTAAAGAGATATATCGGGTATTGAAAAAAGGTGGTCATTTTTGTATCTCTGATGTTGTGCTGAATGGCGTATTCCCTAAAGAGTTTACAGATAATGCTTCCTTGTATGCGGGTTGTATTGCCAGTGCGATACAAAAGGACGATTATTTAGGAGAGATCAAAAAGGCTAATTTTTCCAATATCAAGATCGAACGGACAAAAACAGTTTTGATCCCCGATGATGTATTACAGGAACATTTAGATGAATTGACGATTACTAAATATAAAGCGGGCAATGTCGGCATTTATTCGATTACTGTAACAGGAATAAAATCATAGAGTTGCTAATAAAAAGATGATATGCCGCCTTTTAGGCGGCTTTTTTGTCGATAACCGTCATCCTGAGTGTTTTTAATTATCGGGATACATACATGCATCCCGATAATTATCTCCGATGAGATTGAATACTCCACTCAATCCGTTTTTTCCAGCAAACCCTTTAGCTTCTCTAATACTATCAAATTCACCCAAAAGCCTAAATCCGACATATAATCTATACATATACTTTTCCTTTTAGTTTAATGAAATTTATGCAGCTAATCGTTCTTCAATGAGTGAGATATTTTGCTCTACAAGATTAATTATCTGATTGTGATACTTGGTATTCTTATTACAAACACCCCTTGATTGAATAACCTTTAGTTGAGAAATTGAAACTTCGATTGTTTCAATGCGTTTACCATCAATACAAGCCGAAAGGATCAGCGAATCTTCTTTTGAGTGATAACTACCTACGCAATGATGCATAGTTTTACCTTCGGTTATTATCTCTGCTACACTTTCCAATACCCGAACATTGATTAACCCATCTGAAAATATAAGTCCAAAGAACTTGGCTTTTGCTTCTCTGAATGAATCTTCTTTAGTTAGTTGCTTTTCTATTTCCAACTGAGCATCTGCTTTCGTTTTCTTGATCACATAGCGGTCGTGCTCTGCTTTTAGATTATCGGGACAAACATATTTTGCATTATGCAAGTCTTTGCCAAAGAATCGAAGCAAATCGATATAATCACACCAAAGGGTTGCATCTTTGATTTTGTAGTTATTGCGAATACAAATTTTAATCGATTGCCAATAGTTATCAATGTTCTTCCATCCGCTATCCATAATACGCTTTAATAGCTTGGCTTGTTTAGCTTTTATCAACGTTTCAGCTTTGCTATCTGTTAGTAGGATACGGAATAAATCCAACGGTTTCTGATTGTATAAAGCTTTCTTGTAGCCTGTACGCTTTAGTTCGGGTATGAGTTTTTGTTTTGGATATACTGCACCTGTATAGATACGATTATAAACATCAATCTCTTGTCGTAACTCCAATGGAGTATGAAATATCCATGAATCGTAATACATTGTACCCATTGTCTGTCTAAGTTTAGCAAATGTGCAGTACTTCCCATTGGAAGCAATCCAACGTTGCATCACTTCGGATGCACTGTATTTGGGTAATTCTCCGATTTTGCTTGTATATCCTAACATAATAGTGCGTAGTACCTGATAGCCTTTATGAGCATCAATAACAGTCATATAATAGCTATCATTGAATGTCCGCTTGGCAGTAGCCTTTACAGTCAGCTTTGATTTACAGTTCGGGCAATCACAACCTAAAATGGTTGTAATCAGTTCGCCCTCTCCCTGCCATGAGTGTCCGCACTTGGAACAAGTTATAATGCCTTTCTTTGATCGATAACCGAGATATTCAATTGCATTATCATATCCCCATTGTATTTGTTCTTTGGTAATAGCAGGTAATGTCTTGCCTGCTTCTACAACTTGTTGTTGAAATTTATTCTTTGGTTTCATAGGTCAGAATAGGCTTAGTTGGTTTGTATTGGCTGTTTGTTTAGCTGTTGTCTTCTTCTTGGGTTGCATCATCTTGTTATAGGCATCATTCTGTGCTTTTTCAATAGCATCTTGCCGTGCCTGTTGTTTTTCATCCTCTGTCAATTCTACTACATGGTTTACTGCAATTTGGGCATCAATTGGTTTACCAACTTCTATGTTTTCTTCATCGTAATAATGTACTGCCATTGAGTAGACTTCGTCATCGGTAAAACCACTGCAACCGCTTTTCTGTACTTGGTTCAGTATGTAAGTACAGCAATCGTCAATGTTCTTATCAAGATTGGCAAATGATTGGGCGAACAAAGGGTCTACAGATGCCCTTTGTTCTAAATAGGTTAGTATGGTTCGTGTAAAATATGCTGTTGATTTCATAGCTGTTATTTATTTAGGTTTAATATTGTATTTAATTCTTCTCTCTTCGTTTTGGAGAATATCCATCCTGCTTGTTTCTCATTGTTATGTGTTAATCTCGGATTGAATTTTCCTCCCATCGCTTTGAGTAGATCTTTGATTTCTTTGGTATCTCCAAACAGGGCAATTGCTTTCTCTGAATAATCGACTATCTCAAAAGAGAGGTTATATGATTCAAATTGAAGGGTTGGTTCTTTCTTGTTTTCGTTAGAAGTATTATTTTTATTGCTGTTATTGATATAAATACCATCGGAACATCCTGCCACATAGGCAAATTCATCAATCTTGTTCTTTCTATCGTATATCGGGGATTTCTCAATAATCCATCCGCTATATTTACTTTCCCCTAAATAATACCCTGCACCCATTGAATACTTTTCCCTGTGTTCATATTTCTCGTTGTAGATTGCCAGATGTGCTGTTTCTTCAAAGTTTGGAGCATACTTCCGCATTTCGGAGAATATATCACGTTTGTGCTTGGAAAAACCTAAGATGACAGTACGTGTTACTCTTGAGGCATAATAATCGGTTTGTGACTCGGATTCATCTTCTTTTAAACGAGCCACAATGATCGCTTTCGCATCTTCAGGTAAGTTTTCATTCAGCCATTTGCGACCGATTTCTCTAACAGCCTTTCTGCGTTCATTCTCTAGCCTTTCTTTTTCTTGTTCTGCATCCTCTTTAGCCTTTGCTTTGGTATAGAGCTCAATGACTTCTTCTTCGGGCATGAATTCAATATTGTTTTCATCGTAATACATACCGATTCCAAACTTTTGGCTCAGCGGTTTAATGATTTCAGATTGTTGCATATCAAGCGTACGAAGGTTTATCAGATGATAGTGATAGCCGTATTTGTCGTGTGTGATTTTGTAGACTACATAACGGTCATAAGAATATCCTTCCATTTGAATGATTTGGTTTTCGGCTACTGCTTTTACTTCTGTATCGGTTGTTGTCCCTGCGAACAATGAATATAATTTTGTCATGGCTGTATGGATTAAAAGATTAGGAATAAGAAAATGGAGATAAGGATGATAAAAACTATAATGGATAATATGATCTTAATAAATAGCTTTACTATCTTAAATACAAGACAGATAATGAGATAGCCACAGATAAGTCCTGTAACAACAGAAGTGTTTATACTCATTTGTGTCACTATCCATGCACACAGAGCCACTATTGCCACCCCTAAACCCAATTTTATGATGATTCCAGAGGGGAGGGAGTTTTGTTTCAATATTTTTCTTTCGTTTCTCATAACTGCGACTTTTTTTTTCATGCGTCATCCGCCGTGTCGGTCGTTTTTTGTTTCAAGGGCAACAATTAGGTATAGGCTTTTAGACAGGCATATTTTTTCGTCAGTAAATACGCTCGCCTGAAAGGAAAGAGGAAGATTTATGCGAAAACCGATAGGCGTAAGAATATGCAGGACTAAAAGCCGTCCATACCTTTGCCCGATGAACAGAAAGACCGATCAAGAGATGACTCCGCCAAAAGAGGAGCAGTTATAAAAGGAGAAAGTGTGATATTTTAGTCTCATATTTTTATCACTTCAACAAATAAAAAAAGGTTCTCTTTTTTATTTCAATTCCTATACTGCTCACTATACTTCTTCAGTATAAATAAATCAAACAGATAGTTATTCTGCCAATTCATTTGTAGCAAACCTTATTATGTAATTAAAAAAAGAATAAAATGATTGACATAAAAAATTTTATATTATTATCGGAGGGCCCGGTGTTGGAAAAACAACATTAATAAATGATTTGTTAAAAATAGGCTATAACTGTGTACCATAAGTGGACGTGAAATAATAAAAGATCAGGTAGTAACAAATAGATATAATGCTTTACCTTGGAAAGATGCAAAAAAATATTCCAAACGAATATTATCATATTCTATTCGAGATTTTGAGCGTTTAGCCCAAAGTGAAAATTTATATTTTTTTGATCGAGGAATTCCTGATATTCTAGGGTATGAGCGATTAATGAACTTTGAATTTGATACAGAATTACTCAATGCGATATCTAAGTATAGATATAATGAAACTGTGTTTATTCTTCCTCCGTGGAAAGAATTCTATGAAACTGATTCAGAAAGAAAACATGATTTTGATATTGTCGCTGAAACCTATCACATAATGAAGAAAACTTACGGAGATATGAAGTATAACAGTATAACACAGTTAAAGTACCTTGTTTGTCTGTTGAAAAATGGAGTGACTACACATTACAATATATTAATGATATGTTTCATTAAAAAAACTGGAATTTGCAAACTTAATAGTTGAGAAGCCAATATCTTCATTGAATACTGAATCTACTTATTTTCAACGCATGTTGAATAATATGCTATTTTATCCATTAATCAACACTTTACAGCTATTGATCAATCTTATTTGAGTAACAGTTAAAATATTAAGAGATTTGCTCTATGAAATTATTCAATGGATTCATATCATTTAATAGAGTGAGTTCTAATCTCGATTCTTCTTTTAAAGAATGACTCTTGGGTATTAGATAAAAAAGTAAACAATTGGTTATGAAAAATGAAGCACAGCAACTTGTCGAAACAATCTTGCCTCACGAACGAGATGTTTTTCTTTGGTTAAATGCTCCTCATAATATTTTAGTCGATAATTTCATGTGGATATATAGCGAAAAAACTACATGGATACCTTTAGTTATAATTGCTCTTTTTGTATTTATTTACAAAACAAAATGGCAACAAGCTGCAGTATTAATACTTTGTATGATATTGTTGGGAATTTTGTGTGATCAATTATCAGCTAATCTGATAAAGCATGCATTCGAACGTCTAAGACCAACACATCATCCCGATTTTAAAAATATTGTCTCAATAGTACATGATTATAGAGGAGGTCGATTCGGCTTTGTTTCGGCACATGCAGCTAATGGGTTCGGAATAGCAACTTTTATGTCACTTATGTTTAAATATCGCCGCTTTACTTATGTTGTTTTTGCATGGGCTATTATAACATCCTACTCACGCATATATTTGGGTGTACATTTCATTTCCGACATTGTTGGAGGTATGATAGTCGGTTCTATTATGGGAGCTTTAATTTATCTTCTACTACAATATCTCCGCTTCAAATTTTTACACCATACACCAGAACAGATGCGGTTACCTCTGTACTCAAATCATCGAGCGAATATTTTTTGTCTGACTATTGTCTCTATAATTATACTAATTTTAATAATCAGTATTTGCAATTCCTTTTTTGGTTTTAGTTGGCTATTTTAAGCACTAATAGGGATAAATATTATCACCTGATTAGTTTATCATTTACCACTATCTTAAACAAATCGTCTCGACGATATTTTGACAGAGGTAATTCTCTTCCAGCTATGTAAATTCGATCTCCTTTTATAGTATCGATATGTGAAAGATTTACCAGAAAAGATTTATGTATTCTAAAAAAAGATCTTTCTGGAAGCATTGCTTCAGTAGCTATCATTGTTTGATGCACAATATGAATCTTGTCAGAAAGATGAATTTTGACGTAATTTTGCATAGATTCGACATAGAGTATATCTGTCCATACAATTCTAATAAACGAATTCCCTTGTTTTATGAAAAGATCAGGACTTTTAGTCTCTACACCTTTCTTTAGAAGAAGTTTTGAGGTGTAAATATCTTTAGCCTTTTGTGCAGCCTGAAAAAAGCGATCAAAAGCAATAGGCTTTAACAAGTAGTCGACCACATTGAGGCGATAACCCTCTAATGCATATTCTGAATAAGCTGTTGTCAAAATAGTCAAAGGAGCCTTGTCTAGTGATTCCAATAATTCCAAACCTGTCAGATTAGGCATATTAATGTCTAGAAACATCAGATCAATCTCTTTTTCCTTCAGTATATCCATAGCTTCAATAGCCGAATAACAAGTATCTACAACGTCTAAAAATTCAAGCTTTTCAATATAAAGGTTAATACCGTCTATCGCACCAGGCTCATCATCGATGACCAAACTTTTTAAGCGAATATTATTTAAATTGTTGCTCATTACTAAAATCTATTGTTAGTTTGGAAAGATAGACCTTTTCGACTTCGTCAATAACAAAGGTATACCTACCTGGATATATAAGTTCTAGACGTCTTTTGAAATTGTTTAATCCTATTCCTAAATTTGAGGCCACCTTTTGCTTCTGCGGTGATCGCGAATTCTCTACAGTAAATACAAGTTCTTTTTTATTTAGAAGTAAACCTATATTTATATATCCTTTTTGCGATTTTGACCGAAAAACATGTTTAAATGCATTTTCTATCAACGTAATAAGTAATAGTGGAGGAATTTGCATTTCAGTCTTTTCTATTTTCCATTCCGTGTTAATATCTAGATTATTCTGCCATCTATATTTTTCGACTTCAATGTAGTTATTCATAAAATCGATCTCATCTTTAATGTTTACAGTTTCCCTTGCTGAGCCATATAGTTGGTAACGGAGCGTATCTGAATATTTGATCAATAGAGAAGATGCCAAATCAATATCTTTTTGCATAAGGATATGTATATGATTTAGTACATTGAACATGAAGTGAGGGTTGATTTGAGCTTGTAAAGATTGAAGTTGAGTTTCTATGTATTCTTTTTGCAATAGAAGATGTTGTTCGTAGAGTCTGGCATGTTCAAAATAGAATTTTAGACCAGCAAATCCAAGATTAACTAAAATAGTCAAAGGTAATGACTCTAAAATTGAGGTAATAAAAGATTCTCTATCTCTCGAATTTTCAGATAGAGGCAATATGTCATGTGTCTCTAATGAAGCCAATCCTTCTTGAAACAACCACAAAATAGAAGATTGTAAAATAGCCACTAATAAAACTTTTCCAACAATTAGTAGTATCTTATTTTCTGCAATCGACTTAGTCAACATACGACTACATAGAAAATATGTAGTAACTATTAAAGGTCCTAACAGAGCGATTGCTGATAATATTTTCTGAATTAAAAACGGATAATCAGACTCATCGACAATCCATAGTATGCCTGTAATAATAGTCCATAGCAGAAAGAAAATACTGTTGAAACTATTTAGCTGGTATTTTTTCATGTTACAAAGTTAAGGGATAAAACTCAATAGAATGCGTCCACTTATCGCTGAAAATGAGTCCGTCAAAAAAATATCAGTTTTGCATCCACTAGATGAAGCATAAATTAAGCAATTATGCAAAATTTAATCTATTGCTGAATTTTACAGGAAAGTTCAATAAGAAATCTATCTTTACAATTCGATTTTAAAATATGATAGCGATGAAAAATTTAGTGGAAAATTTAAGTCAATTGCTAACTTTTCAAAAGATGCAAACACTCAGGTAGAAAATGGGAATAAAGCAGCCGGACAACGTACTAGAAAAGTATCTTTGGAAATAGAAAAAAGCTTTGAAAGAATTCCGCAAAGTGTCTATCGAAAAGTCTAAGAAATAAGAAAGAGGAGCTACTGCCCCTCTTCCTCATTCTGTATATATCATATCCTACACGTTTTCGAGGTTTGTCATCCTGTTCTCTGGTACTGTCTAATTCTGTCAGATCCTGATATCTCTCATTAAACTGCATATTGGTTTCGAGCATAAATATTTCTAACTTTTGGTTAAGTTCTGCATAGCCTATAGCATACTTTCTTAATGTAACGAAGACTCTTGTTATAAAGATATTTACCTGAATATCTTTATAACAAGTTTTGCTATTTTAAATACAAGGCAGATAATCTGATAGCCACGGATAAACCCCGTAATAACAGAAGGCTTATACTCACTGGTGTCACTATCCACCCACACAGAGCCACAACTGTTATCCCTAAACCCAATTTAATTATGATTCCAGAAAGGAGGGAATTTTGTTTCAAGGGCAGCAAGCAGGTATAGATATTTTAGAGAAGCATATTTTTCAAAAAAAATACGCTCGACTGATAAGGAAAGTGAACGATTTTTGAAGAAAACCGAAGGCTGAATATGCTCGCCAAAATTCGGTCATACCTTTGACCGATGAACTAAACACCGAATAAGAAGATGACATTACTGTTATTGTGGAGCTGGGATAGTAAAGAAAAGCTTTCTGAATAAATGCTAAAATAAAAATCATTTCGAGTTAGATTATTTATCTTTACCTTGTGAATAAAACAAACCTCGAAATACATCAATCGGATGTAAATTTAGAGCTTTCTCTACCGTTTGAAGATCAAGTTATCAAAGCAGGATTCCGTAGTCCTGTAGAAGATTATTTAGAGACTGCGATCAACCTGAACAAGGAATTGATAAAGCATCCGGCATCTACTTTTTATGGTCGAGTGAAAGGCGACAGCATGATTGAGACCAATGTACACGATGGCGATATTCTTGTGATTGATAAATCGCTCGAACCTCGAAATGAAGATATGGCTGATTGTTTTATTGATAGCGAGTTTACAATCAAATATATTAAAATCGAAAAAGACATTATTTGGCTACAACCTGCCAATGATAATTATAAACCCATAAAGGTAACTATTGACAATGATTTTATAATTTGGGGAATAGTAACGCATTTTATTCAAAATAAAAGGACAAGATGATATTTTTTGAAACATCTCGGTTAATAGTTCGAGACTGGAAAGCTAGTGATCTAAAACCATTTCAACAAATGAATAATGATCCTACAGTAATGGAATTCTTTTTAAAGAGATTATCATTTGAAGAATCAAAACTTATGTTAGACAAAATCAAACAAGAGTTGAAAGAAAAAAAGTATGGATTCTATGCTATTGAATTGAAAGAGTCAAATGAATTTATTGGTTTTACAGGATTTCATTTTGTAGATATGGACACCAACTTTTGTCCTTGTATAGAAATTAGTTGGAGATATCTATCTAAAGCATGGGGACATGGCTACGCTACCGAAGCAGCCTTAGCTTGTTTAGAGTATGCTAAAGATAAACTAGGTTTGAAGAAAATTTACTCCTTTACTTCTTTACCTAACAAAAAATCGCAAAATGTGATGAAGAAAATAGGCATGGAAATAGTTGGAAATTTTAAACATCCACTTGTTCCGAGTAATCATAAACTTAGACAACATATTTTATATAAAATTGAATTGAATCCGTGATAGGATTCGTTGACTGTAATAACTTCTTTGCCTCATGTGAAAGGGTTTTCAATCCATCGACCTATTGTTGTTCTGAGCAACAATGATGGCTGTGTTATTGCTCGAAGTGAAGAGGTGAAAAGTTAGGAGTAAAAATGGGTGTTCCTTTCTATTAAAGAAAGGAATTGATTCGAAAAGAAAATATCGCTGTTTTTTCATCCAATTATACTCTTTACGGTGATTTATCTAGACGAGTGATGGCAATCTTAGCAGAGCAAGTTCCTGAAATAGATGTCTATTCCATTGATGACGTTTTTTTACTTAGTAGGAATTGACAATCTATCCGACTTCGGTCAAAAATTAATGAAAACTACTGCTCGAGGGTCTGGTATCCCTGTATTGCTTAGCATTGCACCAAATCGTATGCTCGCCAAATTAGCCAATAGATTTGCTAAGAAATATCTAGCATAGAATCGTGTCTGTATTATCGATTCGGATGAAAAACGAATAAAGGCATTGCAAAAAACAGAAATTGGTGATGTTTGGGGCATTGGTCGCCGAATATCTAAAACCTTAGAATATTATGGTGTAAATACAGTTTACAATTTGAATCAAAAATCACGTTCATGGGTGCGAAGTAAAATGACTGTTGTAGGAGAAAGAACTTGGCTAAAACTTCAAGGAGAACCTTGCATCACGTCTGATTCAGTCGTTGAGAAACAACAAATGTGTACTTCCCGAAGTTTCAGACAGCCAATTACTGAATACAACAATTTATTAGAGTCTATCGCTTCTTTAGCCTCATTGAGTATAGCTAAATTGAAAAAACAGAAAACCGTAACCAAATCCGTCTATATTTTCGTGCAGACCGATAGATTTGACGAGAATGTATACCAAACCGTCAAAGGTTGTTCCTTTGTCTTTCTATACATCAGATACAGATGAAGTTATCGGGTACTTCCGTTAGGCTTTGGATTCTATCTATTTGCCAAATCTGGAATATAAAAGGGCTGGAGTTCTATTGATAGATATTATCCGCGAAGAATATGCCATGTGGGATATCTTTGATGAAAAAGATCGTGATAAACAACAGCGATTAAATAAAACTTTGGATGAGATAAATAAAAAGCATAGACGTGACACTATAAAACTTGCTATTGAAGGAAACGGCTATAGTAAGAATATTCGTCAGGAGCATCTCTCAAAACGATACACGACCGATTTTAATGATATAATCGAAATTAGAATTTAATTCATAATTCATTTCAAGAGAACCAAATACCCTCTTCTAGATAAAAAAATTACTCTATTTTGCTTGATCTTAGTTAGTGTGAATATTCTTAAGATAATATATTCATCTGCTCGATAGTTCATGCTTTCTGAAATCATGTATTATTTGTTTGTTCAATTTCGCAATACTGCAGAAATGCGGACTAACTGTTAAGGGATCTCCTTGATGGCTTTCATTGGCATTTCTAACCATACACATCGTACAATACTCTTTATCTGAGCATTGAATACATTTAGGAAAATCTTTGTTACGCAGACCTCTTAAATATTGAACTTTCTTGGAGTTCTCCCAAATATCTTTTAGAAGAGTTTCTTTTACATTACCGACAATATAATCTTGCCAACCTGCGCATGGGTATACATCTCCATTCTCTGTTATGCAAATAGAGAAACGACAAACGCTACAAACAAAATCATTCGATGTCGTATCTTTTTTCTCCTTAGCAGCCAGTTCAATCTGTTCTAAATATTTTATATCAGTGTCAATCTTATCGCATATGATCTTTCTGACTTCATTAATAGGTAAGCGACAATTCAAATTTTGTGTTGTATGATCGTATTCTGCAATAAGATTATAATCAGTTCCTACATTAATCCTCTGTTTTTTAGCCCATTCAATAACATCATTATAACAATCCTTGTTTTGCTTCATTATTGGACAACTTATTTGTAAAGGGATATCGTTCTCAATCAGTTTCAAAATTGCATTTTTTGTTTTCTCAAAACTTCCCTTCATTTGGGTTATTTCATCGTGAATAGAGGGAGTCATCGAATATAATGAAACTTGAACACCGAGAAGTGGGTTCGTCTTCATTTCTTTAATTATTCTATCATTTAGTAATGTTAAATTACTAAGCACATTTACAGAAAAATTATACTCTCTGCATTTTTTTAAAAAATCACAGAATTCCTTGTGCAACATTGGCTCCCCTCCACTTAAGGTCAAATGCAGTAATTTAAGTTCTTTACATTGTTCTAAAATAGCATAAAATAAATTTGAAGAAATATTACTTATTTTATTCTCGTGAGGTATATAACAGTGTAGGCATCTTTCGTTACATTTACTTGTAAGTTCTATGTGTAAATTTGTAAGCTGTGGCTTGCCATTAAAGTATTCTTCAAAGAAATCTTGCGTATCTTTTTCAGAATACTTACTTGTTGAAAGAGAATCCTCTTTTATAGTTTCAGACTCGAATCTCTTGTATGAAAATTGCACATCTTTTTCTTCACATTCTTTAAATGTTTTTCCAGACACTACAAATCCATCCTGTTCAAGCATACAATAAAACTCATAAGCATCATTTCTTAGTATCTGTATATCAATATCTGGGAACTGCTCTTTTATTTTATTTGAGAGTTCATCAATATTTTGAGGTTTTCTATCTAATACAGAGAAAAAAACATTTCCACTTTCCGATAGTATTTTATCACCAATATAATTCTCAGTACTATTAATTGGTTTATATCCAAAATTTCGATTATCAGTGATATATCCGAAAGATTCGTAACTTCTGAATATAATATTAGACTTTTGCTTAAAAAACATAAGAATATTTCTTTAGTAAAATCAGGAAATGTTTTAATGATAAAAAACATCTCCTGACAAATTGGTTTATTAACGTCCTCCAGGTCCTGGTTTATTACAAGGCCTTCCACTTGGCTTACTATTAGGACGACATTCAGCCATCTGAGTAGTACTTTTAGCCAATACTTTAGGTTTTGTATAGGTCATAAGTTACCTCCTTTTCTTAATGGTTAATAATTCAGTTGTTAATCACACTTAAAATTATAAAATAACAATCATACAACAAAGCATTTATAAATTTAATTTTAACATCTTTATATGTATTCAACAGATGATATATATTTGTTGAATAACATTTAAATATTTCTTCTACATATCATTTTATTTACGAGGCAAGATCTTATATTTATTGGTTTATAATCTTGCAACATTCACAAGAATAGAAAAAAATTGTATCTATAAAATTATTTGATGGATTCTTGTCGTTAAACTAACACTAGTGCTCATCAATCCACAATAACCCGCGATGTCCATCTATTCCAAAAATGTTAGAGAGAAGTTCAATCAAAAACCTATCTTTGCAATCTGATAAAAATAAGAACATAATGAAAAATCTAGTAGAAAATTTAAGTCAATTGTTTGCTGACTTTTCAAAAGATGCAAACACTCAGGTAGAGAATGGGAATAAAGCAGCCGGACAACGTGCTAGAAAAGTGTCTTTGGAAATAGAAAAAGGTTTGAAAGAATTCCGTAAAGTGTCTATTGAAGAGTCTAAGAAATAAGAAAGAGGAGCTATTGCTCCTCTTCTTCTTTTTGTATGTATCCCACACGTTTTCGAGGTTTATCATCCTGTTCTCTGGTACTGGCCAACTCTGTCAGAGCCTGATATATCTCATTAAACTGCATATTGGTTTCGAGCATAAATGTTTCTAACTTTTGGTTAAGTTCTGCATAGCCTAAAGCATACTTTCTTAATGTAACGAAGGCTCTGATTATAGAGATATTTACTTGAATAGCTAATGGACTATTTAAGACGCTGGAAAGCTGTGCTATCCCCTGTTCTGTAAAAGCAAAAGGCATATACCGTGTTCCTCCCCAACTTGAGGTGCCAAAATTACACCTCAAGATTTCCCATTCATCGGCTGTTAATTCAAACATAAAATCGTCGGGGAATCTTTCAATATTCCGTTTGACTGCTCTTTTCAGATTTTTAGTTTCTACCTGATACAGTTCAGCCAGATCAAAGTCAAGCATAATACGCATGCCCCTTATTTCAAATATCTTGTTCTGAATAATCTGTAGTTCCATATCAGTTAGGTATATTAAGAGTGGACTTTCTTGTATTCGTATTAAACAGTATGATTACCTCTGGCTCTGTTGCTTCTTTTCCATATTCACAGAAAGCATTCAATACCCATTCCCGAAAGGCTTTGGTGTATAAGGATTGAATACGAAAACTCAGGAAGATAACAACCTCTAGATTATAATAGGTCCGAATATATTCTTCTTTCTTATTTAGGGCATATCTATATTCTTTTGTTACATTCGGTTCTCTCAATAAACCTTCTTTAAATATAGCGTTAAGATGCTTATTGATTGTAGGAGTATATGTACCAAACAGATCAGCTATTTCATTTATTGTCATCCAAACCGTGCCATTAACTATTTTTACTTCAATAACCGGTTTATTGGTTTCTATATCTTCAAACTTTATATATCCTGTTTCCATAATTACTTATTTTGTAATGTTAACTTATGCATTTCATTGCTAATCATATTCTCGGTTACTCGTGCATATATCTGAGTGGTCTTAATGTTTGTATGCCCTAACATTTTTGAAACTGCCTCAATAGAGACTCCTTTTGCGAGGGTAGTTGTACTTGCAAATGTGTGCCGGGCTAGGTGGAATGTTAAATTCTTCTCTATTTCACATAAATCACCTATCTCTTTCAAGTAACTATTCATTTTTTGATTCGTGAGAAGAGGTAAAACTTTACAGTTAGGCTGCTTATTACGATATTTCTCAATTATCTCCAAAGGAATACTCATCAAAGGAACTGTTACAGGTGTATCTGTTTTTTCTCTTTTTGTTATAATCCAAAGATTACCATCAACCCCTTTCTTTATGTTATCATAAGTAAGATTCTTTGCATCGACATAAGCAAGACCCGTAAAGCAAGAAAAAATGAAAATATCGCGTACTTTGATTAGCCGATCGATTGTTAACTCTTTCTGTTCTATTTTCTGTAATTCTTCTTCTGTTAAATACCCTCTGTCTACTTTCTTTATACGAATTTTGTAATTCGCAAATGGATCGTGTTGCATCCAACCATTATTTCGGGCAATAATTATTATTCGCTTGAAAAATTGAATAAATTTCGCTGTAGTATTTGCGTTACAGTTACATTCAGTTCTTAAATAGTTTTCAAAATCTACGATGAACTGATATTTAATCTCTTTCACATTAACATCCGAAATACTGTATTTATGCCTCATAAAATCAGAAAGTCTAGTATAAGTGACTTTATACTTTTGTAAGGTCGCCTTGGTTTTGTTAATTCCAAGTAAGGATTCTACATCTTTGTTATGCTGATTGAACAACTCCAACAACATTGTATTATCTGTAGATATTCCCAAGTAAGCATTCTTCAGTTTTTCCGCAGATACAAAATTATCTCTTTCAAAGATATCCCTGTACATATTGTGAAGGCTTGTCTTACAAGAATCCAGAATACGGTTGATATTCATGGCTTCCCTTGTTTTACCACTGGCTTGACTAGCATTAGTATCCCACATATCGACATGAATATCGGTATGGATATTAAAACTTACAGATTCTCCAGAGATCGTTACCCTGCAGAAAATAGGGGTGAACGAATTTTTCTTCATTTTATCCTTTCTCAGATAAAAGATGATTTTAAAAGTACTTTTAGCAGCTTTCATAACTCCTCATTTTTAATCGTCAAAATTAATTTACACTATTAATAATTAGGAATTTACACACTTCCATGTTCGTCCAAAACAGTGCCAATACTGGACAAAATATAGGGTGAACGAATTTAGATTTAGGGTGAACACTTTAGGGACAAGTCTTTGTCTGAAAGTGGCTGTTTTATGTCTTTTGATGGAAAAGTATAGACATAAAAAAATCCTACAATCTATTGATATTGTAGGATTTATCTCTTTTTTATCGCCTTTTGGCTTTAATCTCCGCGGAGAGAGAGGGATTCGAACCCCCGGAACCTCGCAGTTCAACGGTTTTCAAGACCGCCGCAATCGACCACTCTGCCATCTCTCCAATGCTTAATAAGCATTGTGCTTTTCCTCAAAAGCGTTGCAAAGATAAGGACTTTTTTGAAAAGTCAAAATATTTAAGATCGTTTTTTTACAACATATTTCGCTTATTTTTTGCAGATACCCGTAAAAGCACACCATTCGCAAGCCTTACCTGTCGGAGTTTGAGCAAATTGGGTTTCTTCATCGAAAATCTCATCTAAACAGTCCTCAAAATATTTTTTGAACTCCTCTCTGAATTCAGCAAAATCTGCCACCAGCTTCCGTTCATCTTTTGACGGTTTGTATTCAACCAAAGGATTGAAATTATCATCAAAAAGATTCCGCAGATAATAGATTCCCGATTCCAATACCGTATCCGGATGCTCCTTCAAATAAAGATGAGCATACATAAATACCTGCATAACAGCTTTAGGACGTTCCTTCAATTCTTTATCGAATAATTCAGGCATATCTTTAAAGGCAAGCACTCCCCTGCCCGTTTTATAGTCAATGATACGGGTATGCCCTCTCACCTCATCAATACGATCAATAAAACCCTTCAAAGAAACACTCTTTCCTGATGGTAACCGATATAGATCTGTTATTCTCTTTTCCGAATCGACATAAATAAAAGGAGCTTGCTTGGCATCTGTAGCCAATACCTTTTTCACATAACGTTTTAAGACTTCACCTGTCAAAAAATTCTGCCCAGTAAGTTGCCTTACCTTTTCGATCTTGAAATAATTCTCGGCAAACGATTTTTCAATCAAAGACGACAGATACACATCATCCTTACTGATCTTATTCAGAACATCAACCGTAACCATACGCCCTTTAAACTCCTCATAAATCCACTCCATAACCGAGTGAAAAATACTACCGAATGTATTAGCTTCAATAGTCTCGGCAACTTCGTCTTCATCTTCCATCTTTTCAACAACCGAAAAGTAGAATTGTAAAGGACAGTCGAGATACATATTTATAGAACTAGCCGACAGACTTCGTTCTCCGGTTTGAAACAATCTGAGCTTCTCCAGGATCTGAGGTGTTTTCGGTACAGATATAGCAAGGCTTTCACTTGACGAAACCTCATATACAGCCAACCGCTCCCTGATATCGAACATATCTGAATACAAATGCTTCAGTTGATAAAAATAACGGCTCACTTCCCCCCCCTGTAATCCTTCGGTACGGGTATCATACAACATATAAATACGTCTGGCTCTGTTGATCAGACGGTAGAAATGATATGCGAATATACTATCCTGATGCTCATAAGCCGGTAAACCGAATCCTCGTCTGAGGTTGTAAGGGATAAAAGAATTAGCAGCCTTCTTCATCGGAAATATCCCCTCATTCATCGACAGCATAATCAAGTTCTCAAAATCAAGCGCACGGGTCTCCAAAATACCCATAACCTGCAAACCCGACAAGGGTTCGCCGCTAAAAGGAACGCTGATACCGGCAATCAGCTTCCGTAGAAGTTTCACATACGTATCGACCTTCATTTCGGCACGAACATTAGACAAGGCATCCTCCATCTTATTGATAGTCTTATAATACTCGATAATAAATTCACATTCCATATCTATCGAGCGTGTACTGTTGTCGTCAGTATCGTCGTTACGGCGAAGCGCTAAAGCCGACTCCAATTGCGATAAAATATCCCTCAGATAAGGAGCAAATGAAGTCCAATCATCTATAGGCTTAAAGATTAAAGCAAGCAGAGGATGTACCTCAAATTCAGATATGGCAACTTGCACTTTGTTATACTGAATAATCTGCTGCTGAAGCTTCCTCGCTATATCCCCTACTATAGACAGTATATAACGGTGATTAAGGATAGGCAGTACAAAACGGAAATAGTAAAATCTTGCTCCTGATGACTCCCTTATATTGCGTTGCAGCTCAAATATATGATCCATTAATCCGGCTATTGACGAATTGATCAGACCGTACCCCATAGTCACATTTATCTTATCAATCTCTTCGGGTATGGAATATAAAGCCGGCAAAAGCAGATTCTCATCAGAAAGTACGACGGCAGTATTCAAAGCCTGATCGGCAGAAGTTATCTGCTTATCATCCATCAGTTTCCTCACAATAGAATGTACAAACTTAGCCTGTCCTACTGCCGAAGGAATACCAATAACCTCCAATATCGGTTTTTCCATTGGTATATCTTCGGGTTTTAAGGTCAGCTCCGATGGAAACTGCACCTTATTCCGGTCTATAAAAGCCGAAGCTTTATTATCAGGATCTTTCACCAAAGAGGAGGAATAATCCCAATAAAAATCAGCAACACCTTTGCGCTTCAAATATTTCAGCAGCTGCTCTTCGGAAATACTATGAGCATTTAGTCCTACAAAGACAATCTTCTCCGAAGGCAGTTCCATTTCCATATCTGCTTTAGCCTTCTCGGCCACCTCTCGAAATATCATTCCTTCGTAAGCAAGTCCTCTTACACGAAGTTCGTCTCTCAGCGAAGTGTATAGTTCAAACAACACCTGCCACATTTCCAGAAATTCGCGCTTACGCTCACTGTCACCTACCGGAATAAAGCTGGCCCAGAAACGGCGGATTGCAATAATCTGCTCTTCGGTTAGAAATCCGAAACCGGCATCTATTTCTTTCAAGTCCTGAATATTTGAGAACAGTTGACGTGCATCCACCAAATACTTATCCACATCGTCAAAATCATTCAGCAACATTTCTCCCCAAAACAAAAACTCATCAAAAGTTTCTTCCGTTCCGCTCAGATTCTTATACGAATCATATAAGATGAACAACTGCTCTATACGGTCTGCTGTTTCCAAACCACTCAAACGGGTAAATAAATCGGAGATAGTAAGTATCTCAGGTGAAAAAACAGGACGTTTTGCAATCTGAGACAGATACTTCTGAAAAAACAATCCGGCACGACGATTCGGAAACACAAATGTAAAACCGCTCACCTTGTTGCCGTACTGCTTAAAAAAAGCCTCCGCTACATTATAGAGAAATGGGATCATCCGCTTATGACTTAACTATTTTTATATGGTTACAAGACCTTAAAGATACATTCTTTGGCACAAAAAATCAGCTGTCAGTGATCTATTTTTGACCCATCCACAAATAACGAACTTAGAAACCATTATAAAAAAGGTAACAAAAGTTACAACGGAATTACACACTTTCTATTGTTATTTCCTCCCTCTTTCCACTAAAGGGGATTTAGCTGCCCCTAAAAAAATTCCTCTTGGATTTGGCTCTATTTTCCCGAAAAGGTTACAAAGGTTACAATAAAAGTTACATTTTTCTATTGTTCCTTTATGGGTACATTTTAAAATTTCCTCTTTAGATATCAACTCCTTAAAGAACACTTTCTCTATAGATAAAAAATAAAGATGAAGCGCTCTCTAAATCGCTCTTGGAAATTTATAAGCCTAAAGCGTTTTTTACTAATAGCTAATCGCATAGAGTCTAATATCGTTAACAGTATTAGCCGGAGCATAAGAGACTCCTGTGGTACTATCCGTAAAAGCCCACAGATACAATCTCATAGTCGCATTTGTATTGTTTTCAATATCTCCCACAAAACCACTCATTATAAGAGGACTATTAGCACCGGAATATTGTTTTGAAGTGACTACTTGTCCTGAAGAAGAAGCATTTATAAATACGGTATTCGAAGTACTAAGCCCCAAGAATAAACCGGGCTGACTTGCACTTGTTATAACAAATTGAACCAAGCAATTAACAATACATGCCGATTGTGATGGTATATCAATATAAGAACTAGTTAGCACCCATTGTGTATTAGAAACAGTAATAGTCTCTGCCACAACAAAACCTTTTATTAAGGATCCCACCGGAGATTTCCAAATTGCGACTCCTTGTGTATTACCAGATGTCAATACCAAACCTTCAGCTTGCGTAGTATCATCTATTCTTATCGCTCCACCGGTTAGACTTTTAATATGCAGCTTTTCGTTCGGAGAGATTAGCCCCACTCCTAAATCTCCAGTACCTGTCACAACAACATCATCAGTTGTATTATTACCAACAACAGTATTCCCTAATGCATCGATATGAAAAAGCCGTTGAGGTGCATCTGTATTAATTCCTATCTGAGAATAGGAAAGAGTTACAGCTAATAATCCCAATAATATAAAAATAAATTTCATCATCATTCTAATTTCTAAAAAACATAAACTTTTCGGAATAAGGTCTCATACCTATTTATTGACTTTCAAGCATAAAAGCAACAGTCTTTTATCACATAAAAACACGTCATCAAACACTTTCTGTTACTTTAAAAGATTATTAATTAACGATTGCATAAAGTTTAATATCATTAACCGTATTAGCCGGAGCATATCTAACTGTACCTACAGGTTGATCCGACCTGGCCCATAAATACAAAGTCATATTGCTATTTGAAGTATTTTTAATATCTGTCACGAAACCATTACAAATAAGAAAGGAACCAGCCATAGAATATTGCCTGTTAAATATCACTTGAGCAGCAGGAGAAGCATTCAAAAATGCAGTATTTGAAGTACTAAATCCCAAAAACAAACCGGATTGACTAATGTTTGCTAGAGAGAACTGAGCCATACAAGCAATAACACAAGAAACTTGGGGCGGGATTATAATATAAGACTTAGTTAATGACCAAGTTGAAGGAGCAGGTATATTCTCTGCAAATACAACACCATTAACAAGGCTACCTTTGGCTACCTCCCATCGACCAACACCCTGTGCATCGGAAGTTAAGACACGACCTAACCCCTCTGTGCCATCTTCTATTCTTATAGCTCCAGCTGTTGAGCTTTTAATATGTAATTTTGTCGACGGAGAAAGAGTCCCCACTCCTACATTTCCATTATTTAAGACAATCACATCATCACTCCCATTATTTGCCCCTACAGTATCCCCGAGAGGATCAATATGGAATACTCCTTGAGGATTAGTTATATTTACCCCAACTTGGGCTTGTAAGAAGTTACAAACACAAATTCCCATCAGTAATAAAATTTTCATTTTCATTGTTGTTTTATTTAGAGTTATTGTTTTTTGAGAAAAGTAAAAAACACATTGGAGTGCAATCACTGCACCCCGATGTGTATGCTAGTTGGTCTACAGACAAAGCATTACATTGATATATATTTGAACGACAACAAATAGGGAACAATTCAAATTGACTTGTCCTAGCGAACCAACTTATTTTAAAATTGGTATAAAAAATCAGATAATCTGTAAATGTGAAGATTAGCAGATATGCCAACGCAACAAAAGACTGAAACGCCCACGAATCGCGTGAAATAGAATTAGATCTCGTATAAAAAACGAGCCTAAGAACTTGTATCAAATCACCTTTCTGGAAGAGGACAGTAAGATCATAGGATATGGATACAACAAAACACGAAGCATAAAAAAACACTCCGTTATTTTGACACAATAGAAATTTTTGATTATTTGTTACGCTAGATGCGTCTCTCTCTCTCTCTCTCTCTCTCTCTCTCTCTAATATTTCACACAAGAAAGCCAAACCTAAAACGTTAAATTTTAGATTATTTTCTATGCTTATATGTGTAAAATTATCAATCATAAAATATACATTCAGATAGCTAACAAGAACTTGCCAACAGTGCAAATGTAAGACTTTTTTCTAAATTAACAAATCTAGCATTTGCACTCTGCTGTCTTTTTGGGTTAATATATAAATCTGAAATTAGGTCTGATTACAAAACCCAATCTGAATCTTTGTCGAAACTGATCGTAATCCAGTAAATTTTCGCCATAGCCATTATAAAATTCAAAGAACAGGTATTGATTCTCTTTCTTAAATAATCGGTACGAAGCATTAACCGTCAAATTGGCATTAAACAATCCGGGGCGGCTGTTCACTATCACACTGATATTATACTTATCCCGTTGATTATAACTGAGTGCGCATGTCCCCCAACCTTTATAGCGAACAATATTGCTATTATTCTCACCATCAACTATAGGAATCCACAACTTAGCAAAATAACTCCAGTGCCTGTTTATCTTAAATTGTCCCGAAAAGCTTACCTTATTCCAGCTGCGCGAATCATCACCATCTTTCCCATTCGATTCATGCTCCAATTGCACCGATATATCTCCCAGATAGCGGTTATTATGCACCAAAGGTTTACCAAGCCCTACTGTTGGGTTAAAATTTATATCCCTGAAAGGAAATGATTCCTGAAAAACATCCCACATAGCCAGCTGGGTATAGGTCAGAAACAGGTATGTTTTGAAAGGCAAAACACTATTCGTCAAACGCTGAATTATACTTATCTGGAATTTTGCATCCGAGTTATACCTATCCGGTTTATGAAACAAGTCTGTACCTACAGCGATATAATTATCTTTATAAATTCCGAATGATGGCGTATCATCAAACACCTTGATAATACTATCTGCAACTAATTCCGGATCCGGTCTGAAAACCTTATCCAACACCTCTTCGGTTTTAGCCTCAAAGCGTGAATGCTTTACCGAATCTTTTTCAACCGGAATATTCTCTTGGCTATAAACAGACAAGCAAACAAACAAAGTGAGCAAAGTTAAAAACAATACATTTAACGAACTTCGTTTCATAACAATCGGAATAAAATGGCTTAATTAATACTGTATTTTATATTAAGTAATAGAAAGTATCTTTAATATACTTTTAATTTATAACACTCTTTGGCTGTTTCACTTACCAAAGCATAAACAGGTCAAAGACCTTAGTTCTTAATAAGTTCCTTTAGCACTTCATATGCTATCGGACATGTTGCGGTGTTTTTTACAGTAAGTTTGTAAATCTGGCTAAATTTTTTCCTGTCAGTATGAGGATATTCTCTACATGCTTTGGGACGCGATTCATAAATAGAGCAATAGTTATCAGCCATAAGAAAAGGACATGGCATCGTTTTAAAAACATAATCACCATCCTCATCAATCCTTAAATAAAGAGTAACAACCTCCGACGGCTTCAACCTCAAAGCTTTTGCCATTTTCTCGATATCCTTGTCGTAAATAGCAGGACCCAAAGTTTTACAGCAGGCTGCACACTCAAGGCAATTTATTTCGGAAGAAAACCTTTCGTGCAAATCATGCACTATCGAGTCCATCTTCTCCAAACGTTTTCTGTGTTTTTTATGAAACAACAGAAACTCAGATTTATTTTTTTCGGCAATAACCGATAATGACTTATACTTATCAGATCTCTCTTTCATCAAAGCGAGTTAATTCTCCGGCCAATGGCACACGCATTCTTACAATAATCTCTTCTCTCGAATATTTATGTCCCAAGAGGTACATCAGTTTAGTGACGGTAGCTTCTACAGTGGCATCATATCCACTGATAACTCCGGCTCTAAGCAATTCTCTTCCGGTTTCATAGCGTTGCATTTCAACACAACCCATTTCGCACTGAGTTATATTTACAATAATCAGTCCACGTTTTACCGCATCCTGCAAAGCCTCGATAAACCACTCATAACGGGGAGCATTACCTGACCCGTAAGTCTCCAGAACAATAGCCTTTACACCCTCAGCATTAAGTATAGCATCGACAGTTTTGCGCTGAATACCCGGAAAAAGTTTAAAGATAATAATTTCCGAGTCCATCAGATAATGAAAACGAACCTTTTTCTCGTAATCGGGCTTAAGAATTTTAGCCATGTCATAACGAATATGAATACCCGACTTTCCGAGGATAGGATAATTATATGACGCAAATGCATTGAAGTTATCGGCATTCACTTTTGTAGACCTGTTGCCCCTCAACAAATAATTCTGGAAGAAAATACAAACTTCCGGTATTATAGGATTACCAATAGAATCTTTATCGGCTGCGATTTCCATAGCCGTAATAAGGTTTTCTTTTGCATCGGTTCGTAATTTACCAATAGGCAGCTGTGCTCCAGTAAACACAACCGGCTTTTGCAGATTCTCAATCATAAAACTAAGAGCCGAAGCCGAATATGCCATCGTATCGGTTCCATGAAGAATCACAAAACCATCGTGATCAACATAGTTCTGCTCTATTATTTTCACTAGTTTTTTCCAATGGGCGGGAGATACATCAGAAGAGTCTATAGCAGGATCAAAGACAATGGTTTCGATTCGAAACCTGAACCTCTGCAACTCGGGCATGTGACTTGTCAGGTGACTAAAATCGAAAACCTCAAGTGCACCGGTTTGGTTATTTTCTACCATACCGATAGTTCCTCCGGTATAAATCAACAGTATATTAGCATTGTAATCAATCATGCAACTATAACCTTATTTGATGAGGCTTACAAAAATAGCATAAATAAGCCAAACCAAACAATCAAAATGTCAAAAAAAACGGAACTTTCGCCTATATCAAAAAGCAAAACGACATTTTAACACTTACATCCTCGACATAAAGCCATTAAAATAACATTCAACAATAACTATCAGGAAACATAAGAGCAGTTATATATACGAGATATAAAAAAACAGGGAAGGATATACACAACCAATACAGGGGCTCTTCCTATAGAAAAAGCCCTTGTACGACATATTGATCTTGTTTATTTTATAATCCGAATACTAAGCCTTGCGCCTTCTATACAATAGAAAGGACGCGTACATAGCTGCAACGACAGCGACAGGTAATACGGCATCACCAACCGGTGATCCTACCCAGCCACCGCCACCCCAGCCATCTCCACCGGGGTTAAGACCATCATCTCCATTTCCTGAACCATTGCCAAGTGTAGGAGCAGAAGCTCCGATATCATTAACCGCTATGTTTTCGTTATAGTATACTTCAGACGGTAATAAGTCTTCTGCTTGTAATGAATGAGCGTTGTTTACAAGTAGAAAAACTAAAACCAAAGATGTGATGTATAATTTCATCTTGCTAAGAATTTAGTTGCATACGATCTGTTACCTGTTACTTTTACGATATATGCACCTACTGCAAATCCATCATTGAATTTGACTGTAGTGCCATCGACTTTCTGCTGTTTTAGCAAGCGTCCTTGTATATCGTAGACAGAAACCAGACTTCCATAATCAGAATCATTGAAACCTGAAACAGTCAGCGTGTTATTTGCGTAATGTGCTGTAATACTTGTATCATCCGGATTCACAATACCTTCATCCCCGATTCCTCCGGCAGGATATATAAAACGTAGTGTAAAACGATCTGCATTATCTTTCGGAGAAGAGGTTGTTGTATAAGTTGCACCTTCCGATAATTTGGTTTTTTTTCCGGTTTTGTTATCATCCAGCCAAATTTCCGAAATACGGTCTTTTGTATAATTCCTAAACGAGCGTATCGTAATCTGATGCTCCGTCAAGGATGGCTTCAAATACAGCGTTGTAGAGGTAGTTGACGAATTCAAATCAATAGACAGAAATCTTGTTTCCAAAGCATTACCATCAGAATCCTGAGTATACAAAGAACTCATCCCTGAGGTTTTTGGCGTAGTTCCTTCAGATGTAACAGCCCTTGTTTTACCATCTTCATTGGAACTAACATCTGTAGTCAATTTCGCTATATTTTGATAACCAGACTTATTGATTTCCGAAAAAGTACGTAATACAACTGCAGCCCTGTCCATTGTACCCTTATCCAAATCCTCCACCTGCAATAAGAAATCATCTGATTCGTATTTCTTTACACCTTCCGAACGCAAAAATAAAGCATTATCATCTATTTTTCTCTGACTTGCAGGAATAACAATATTTTTCCCTACTCCTCCAGTATTTGCATATACGACAAACATTTGCATAGGAGCAATCAAAGCTTTACTATTCGCACCATCAGGCACATCTCCCGAACCATCATCATAATCGGCAACTCCTGTCGCTCCTATATGAGAAATCAATCGATATTTATAATGAGCAACCACCCATTTATTCCCAGGATTATTAACTTGCCCACCCGACCAAACATCATATGTACCAGATGCTACAGATGCAGGATCCATCACCCAAACACGGTTTGCAATCTCTCCTACAGGAGTGGTAGCACTACCAGTAGCAGGTGTAAATCCTGGAGCGACCTTCCACTCAGAGTCTTCAGATGGAGTAGCAGCCGTATTAATAAAAACTAATCGACTCACATCCAACGGACAGGTAAACGGGTTAGACAAATAGTTAAAACCTTTCACTAAAGTTCTGCTAACATTTCCAGAGTTTAAAACCTCAGCAATATAAGCATCATTACTTGGGTCTGAGGGTTTAACATTCACACCATCATTATTACTAGGTTTATCAACTGCATTAGACGTTGTATATGCCTGCTTTACCTGATAAAGATTATTGCGATTATTACCATAAGCAAAACGATTAAACTTATAACCATTTTTTGAACGTGTAGCAAAATTCAATGCATACCCATTTGCGGGATCTCTGTAGAACGGATGAATATCATTATACACAGCTCCATTCTGACCTCTTAAATCTATACCAACAACAAAACCTCTCCCTGCATCCAAAACAGTTGTAGGGTCTGTTGTAGTATTACCATCTTCATTAAATATATTATTACCAGAAGGTAAAAACAAGAAATTCCACATAAAATAGTCCGCTCGGATTTTCTTAAACGGACTACCCATACCTACAATCGGATCACCATGATATCGTTGATTCTCACTCGTTGGAAGTTCATTTAATGCAAGATTCACCTGTACGCCCGGATATCCATCCAAAGCCCTCGCCTGTCCTTCAGATGTAGCAAACTCCTGACTATGAGTTCCTCTTACTAACAAATGCGCTAAAACCGAAGAACTATTATCATTATGAATTGTAGAACCACCGGGTAATTTATCCCCCCCAGCCAGATTTAATTTACGAGAATCAAGTATCAAGCGACCTTTTACAGGCGTTATATTATAAGCACTCGCTCCAACCTCTGGATTGATAGTCACATGTTTATCGTTCTCTATTACTATATCAGGAAAATAAATAACGCTATTAGACTTCAACTTAAAGTTCATCTTATTGAAATCCACACCACCGGCAGCGCTTGCCTGCCATACATTTTGGTGAGAAGTTCCTTTAAAATGAAGAGACGAACGATTAGCTGCAGTTCCATAACCAGTATAATCATTCACATTAAAAACATGACCTTGAGTTGTTCCCGTCCCATCAAGCTCTCCATAATTATATAGATTACCGGTGAGAACGATCTTTGCCTTTGTTAATAGAATAGAGCCTGTACCCTTCGTTGGACTAGCTTCCGACCGCAAGTCACCGCCAATATACAATGCCGTATTTTGATTATTTGTAGTAACGACCGACATCGTACCCTTATTATACAAATAAGTTTGACCTGTGAGAGCCAGAGGTACAAAGCCTATCCCGAGTAATAGAAATAATTTTCCCTTCATTATTGTGTTGATTTCAGTCAGACAAAGCAATTCCTGCTCTATCACAACGAGTTACATGTATAAATTCCGATACAGAAAGCTATATTCCATTCAGCTTTCAACACACAAAGATACACATTTGATTAATATTTGCTAACAATTCAAAACACAGCCTCAACAAATTAACTTAAATTAACCATAATTGAATACTTTATTTTAACACGACCGATTTAGAAAGGCTTTGTTGTTGTTAACAATTTATCTTTTGATGCTAACCTCTGCATCCACTAAAGGGGGTTGGCATTCCGGTAAGGGCAGGTACAGTTAGTTATTCCCCAACACAAAAAATAAGAGAGACATAAGCGAATATGCCTCTCCTTAAATTATAGATACAAAACTTTAGAACCAGAACAACTTAGTTAATTAATATAAGAATTCGAATTTTATATTTTTTGCTGCTGCCTGTGCTATTAGATCGGCAGAGACTTTGGATTGAAGGGACTTGTGGAGGTTGACAGTCCAAATGGCTCTACTATTTGTAGGCTTATCTATTAGATATTGTAGGCTAGATACTTCAAAGACAGAGCTAGTGATATCAAGATCCGGATTCTCACAATATGGAAATTTTAAAAATGTACCCTGTCCAAATCCATCCATTTTAAAATTTTCCAGATTATTTGCATAATAAAACATTGAGTGAAAATATTTACCTTTTGAGGTATCAAGTATCGGAACTTCTTTTAATTTACGACAATTAAAAAACACAGAGGTGAAATCAACAATATTAGAAGTATTAAATTTAGGAGCTTTTCTTAACTCAGCTGAGGTTGAACGGCCATTTACATCCATCGCATAAAACATATCAGTTGCATTAGTCAACTGCTCACCGTCAATCACATCCGACAATTCTTCCATCAAAGTCCCTTTTGGCGATATGCGTAATTGCGTCTTCTCAGCACTTGCCCAAACAAAATACCCTGCATCTACCCATGCGGTTTGTATGGTGTTGCCTTCTTTCGTTGGATAAAGTGTAGCAATGAACTCTTTGTCGCCGTCAGACAAATTACCATCCCAATCGAAGCCGATACGCACAAGAGCATTTTCAGACGTTTCCACAAAATTGAAAGTTACACCTGCGTACTGCTCCCATTCCTAAGCATAGTTTTTGATCTGGTCGATCACCGCCGGATCATCGGGACTGTTCAAAAACTTAACTGTGATCACCGGATCCTGAGCCCATAACTTCATACGGTCGGCAGCCGATCGGAGCGAAACCGAATCAGACAGCTGCTTTACTCCATACCAATGTGCAGTTTTGCTTTGTTTTGTGTCGGATGAGCCACGCTCATAATAATCGTCGTTACTACATCCCGTGATAAGGATAGTCAATAAAGAAATGAAAAATAAAGAAATTTTTGCCATAAGAGTGTTGTCTTAGATTGTTGTTAAGATTCTAAAGTTTGTCGAGCGAAGAAAAATGTTTTTAACATACGGTACAAATCGAGGCTGCAGCCAAAAAATCCTTTTTTATTGATATATTTGTATGCAGGGGTTTCAGTGCTATATAAATAACAGAAAGGATTTAATGACATATTTTAAAGCGATAACCTGCTATTACTATTATGTTTGCAAAGTCAATAAATAGGTCTGAGACCTTAATCCATAATTATCAAAAAAAAAAAAATGAAAAGCCAGCAATTAAGATTATTTATCCGGAACTACATCTCGGAACAGAATGACAGCAAATCTAATACTGTTGAGCGTTTTATGAATCGTTACGCGAAAGAATTCGGTGTTGATATATCTTATCTCGAAACCAGTACGCTGCATATACAACTAAATGAAGAAGATATTACACCTATCGAAAAAAAAGAAATTACTTTCGATATACTTCTCTTGGGTATCTCGCAGGGTTATCTTAATAATAAGACAATCGATACATACAGCGAAAACCCCGACTCTCCCGTAAAACTGAAGTTCACGGCAAAACAAATAATTATAGGTATCCTCGTTGTTGTAATAAGTAGTATACTACTCGGAATCATCGCCATTTACACCTAAGACCTCAGACCTATTTATTACTTAAAACATTCGATTAGTCCGAAGAAAGACGTACCTTTGCATACTACAAAATACGAAATATCATGTTATATACATTTTCCGATATATTAGATAAAATCAACGAAGAAGTTAAGAATCTCAAGTTCGAGCAGAAGCCCTACTCGTTGTTCGAGCCGATAGAATATATCCTCGAAATCGGAGGAAAACGAGTCCGCCCAGTGCTTGCAACAATGGCATACAACCTGTACAAATCGGATATCGAAAAGTCAATACCCATCGCTTTGGCGATTGAAATATTCCACAATTTTACGCTCCTTCACGACGACTTGATGGACAAAGCCGACAAACGACGGGGAAAACCAACGGTACATATCAAGTGGAGCGATAACACTGCTGTACTTTCGGGAGACGCCATGCTGATAGAATCTTACCGAGAGATTGCCAAATCACCATCGGAACATCTGCCTGAAATATTACATTTGTTCTCCAATACAGCTACTGAAATCTGCTGTGGTCAACAGCTCGACATGGAGTTTGAGAAAAGAATGAATGTCACAGAAGATGAATACATTGAAATGATCAGGCTAAAAACAGCCGTCCTTCTCGGATGTTCGCTTAAGTGCGGAGCTATTGCAGCGGGAGCTTCTCAAAAAGATGCAGACGCGTTGTACAGTTTCGGAATAAATATAGGTCTGGCTTTTCAGCTGATGGACGATCTTTTGGATGTATATGGCAATCCTGAAACTTTCGGTAAACGAATCGGAGGGGATATTCTTTGCAACAAGAAAACATACTTGCAGATTACTACGCTGAAACACCCCGAAACGTCGGACGAAATGCACGCATGGATAAATAAAGAGGAGTATAACGAAGAAGAAAAAATCAGAGCTGTGACACAATTATATAATAAGCTCAATCTGAAAAAGCTTTCGGAAGAAATGATAGAATCATATTATCAGAAGGGCATCAACGACCTGAATCAGGTACAAGTAGATGAGAACCGGAAAGCAGAATTAAAAAAACTAGCGGAAAACCTTTTAACTAGAAAATCTTAAAAAGGGAATGATCATAGATACCCATTCGCATATATTCGATGAAACTTTCTCGAATGATATTGATGATGTTATTCTTAGGGCAAAGCAAGCCGGAGTTGCAGCTATTTTATTACCGAATATTGATACCGAATCGATAAAAGAGGTAAACTCTCTGGCTGAAAGACATAAAGGCTACTGTCTTCCGATGATGGGACTGCATCCGACCAGTGTCACAAAAGACTGGAAAAAAGATCTGAATATTATCAAAGAGCAATTTTCGAGGCATCAATACATTGCTGTAGGTGAAATAGGAATTGACTTATATTGGGATACATCCCTGGCTGAAGAACAAAAGTCAGCATTCGAAGAGCAACTCCGATGGAGTATCGAGTACAATCTGCCTGTATCTATTCATTGCCGGAATGCGGTAATGGAATCTGTTGAATGTATAAAAAAAGTAGGGGCAGATAAGCTGAAGGGCTCTTTCCATAGTTTCGGTGGCAACAGTGAAGAACTCCAAGCTGTTCTGGATCTAAAGAATTTTTATATCGGAATAAACGGAACAGTCACTTACAAAAATTCGACTTTACCAACGGTTTTACAAGATGCTGATCTCAGTCGCATTATCGTTGAAACAGATGCACCTTACCTTCCACCCGTTCCATATAGAGGAAAGCGTAATGAACCGTCATATACCAGTTACATCGTTGATAAACTGTGTGATATTTATAACACCAGTAAAGATGATATCGAAAGTACGACCAGTAATAATGCAAAAAAACTGTTCGGGATTAATATCCAATAAGGTCTGAGTAATACATACAAGACTATTAATCCTTTTATGCAAATTTTATTACGATTGGTATTTCCGCCCCCTGCTTGCCAAATCGAAAAATCCTGCTAACTTTGCATCCTCAAACAGTTTAAGCACAATTGGAGAGGTGCTCGAGTGGTTGAAGAGGTACGCCTGGAAAGCGTATATACCCCTAAAGGGTATCGAGAGTTCGAATCTCTTCCATCCACCTGTAAACCAACAACTTACCATCAAGCATTTATCTTAGTATTAAGAGTAATTTTAGCCAATGTGCATACATTTGTGCATACAATTTTTAGTAGTAGTTTATACTGATTAATATTCTATTATTTTTTTCTTCAATTTCGACTAAATAGGATAAATTTCAAAGAAGGTAAATCTATTATTTCAAGAAGAATATACCCTCCCCTATTCTTCATCAATTCAAACTAGCTTTTTCTTCTTCTAATCTCCAAAATATATCCTTTGATGTAGTTACTGCCCCTAAATAAAGAAATATACCTGTTAAATCATGTCCTTCGCTAAATAGAATATCACAAGTTGCAAACACATATTCATCATTCATTAAAAGAGTAACATATTTGACTTCCCAATTCACTAAATTTATTCTCTCAAGGGTTTCACTTCTTCGTTCTGGGTCAACGTTTCCGATATGATACCTTATAATAGCATAGTTAGGATCATCTTTAAAAAGATCAATCATAACAGTATCTCCTTCTATTTTAAAGTATATTATCTCTCTATTCTCGCCTGTCTCTAAAGCTGGTTTATAACCTTCTTCTGCTAAAATATTTAAAAGTTCTTCCGTTAATTTCATATCTTCTTTTTCTTCGGTTATTTTTAATAATTCTTTGTTATATGCTTGATCACAGGCTTCTTTATCTGCTGACTGATAAATGACAACCGATACAGCTATAATAATTACGACTATTATTAATACGAATACAATCATTCCTTTTATTTTCAATTAATTGTTCATTATACTTTAAACTTCTATTAAGTGGGATAAAATTTAAAGAGGGCATATAAATCTATTATTTCAAGAAAAATATACCCTCTATTATATTATCACTCTTTAATCAATCTTCTCTTCTTTCCTCTGTTCCGTCTCATCAGTTTGCGAATTTCGGTTGTTGCTTCGTGCATCGAAACTGTAAGAGTAGATAACTTCCGAATATCATTTTCATCTGAAATAACTGCTTCTGAAAATATAAGAACGTAAAAGTCCATGATTCCAATTTTAATATCAGCATAGCTCATATCACAGTTTAATTTATTGATCTCCCATAATGCTTTGGTTCTATTCCTCTTATTTAGCTTCAACACATCACAAGTAAAAATCTGAACGACCTGTCCACCTTTAAATGGATAAACCAGATAGAATGATATTCCTTCAAAATCGAAATATGCTCCTTTGTCACTAATGATAACAGGCATATTCCGATCTTTCAGATAATTAATGCAGGATTCTAAAATATCCATACTAAAATCAAAACTATAGCAATAGTTATCATAACAGAGCCTAAGATTGTTGCTGTATGAAAATTTTTCGCCATTCCTTCTTTAATACTCCCATACCCTCCAACCAAAAGGAATAAGAGTAAACCGATCATCCATATCATAATGCTAATTGAGTTTGACCATCAAAGATTATTCTATAATAGAAAGTATCCTCATGTTTTATTATCCGATCTTTACTGATATACATCAGAACATTAATTGTAGGAAGATAATAATAGTAATAAAGAAAGGTCAAATCTCCATCTTGATGTTTAATCTGCCCTCTATTCTCACACTTCCAATTTTTAGTCTGCCCATTTCTTTTCACTGACAGATTTCCCAACATAAAGTTTAAATATGCTTCACATTTATGGACATTGCCTTCTTCATCAAAAATATATTTAACAGCATAACTAATTTTAGGATTATTCTGTGCTTGAATATATCCTACAAATAAGAACATGATCAACAAAATGAGAGTCTTTTTCATTTTAATTCTTCATAAATGATTTTGTAAAGTTCTCAACAAAGCTTTTATCTGCTTCAACCATGATGTAACCAATATGCAATATATTCGATTTTATTTCGAGGAATATAATATCCCCTCCTGCTTGCTTCCAAATATTATGATAGTCCTCAATTGGTCGCATTACTACATTAAATGTATCTCCAGATTTATTTTTGCAGACCATTTCCAGACCTAAATCGGTATTATTGAGACTAAGAACATCCAAGTCCCAAGGCAAAGCATTCTGTTCTATAACTCGGACTCTTGAAACCTTCGAGTTTTTAAATCCAATATGTATAAGAGATTTATAATCTATTCGATTAACCTCTCGTCCATCCTTAATAAATACTTTATAAATAGATTTCCCCAACATATTTCTGTCTGGTTTAGGCTGTTCTAATTGAGGAATCTGTGCTGAATGAACTGTATTTTGAGATTTAACAGAAAAAGTACTTGTACAAAGTATCAATATAGTTGTAATTAAAATTTTATTCATATTCTTTCTTTTATTTGTTATTCATTAAAAATTATATGCCCGCCCTACTCCATTATAGAAGATATTGATCATTCCATGTTTTTTGAATATATCTTTTATAGGCTTGGATATTCTTATAGTACAAGGAAATGATAATTCTTTTCCTATCAAGTCTAATTTATCCGAATCTCTTTGATAAAACTCTCCCATATTATCCATATAATCATATACTTCTTTCACGGTTACCATACCTGTATACTCAAACCAGTCTCCATCTTTTTTAACGTACCGATCAGCCATTATTTTAGTTTGATAATTAGATGGATGATCCGAACGGTTATAAATAAGTAGAGTAAAAGAGTCTCCAATATAATTCACATTGCCTGTCAGTTGATATTCGGTTTTCCATGTCCCCCAATATCCTCCTTTATATAATGAAGAGGAAATGTAGTTATCTGTCCCTGTCAAGTTCAATGAAGAACAACTGCTAAGAGTGAAACCTAGCAATAGAAGAGTAATAATTCGAAATAAAGATTGAATTTTCATGATTATAATTTAATATTAAAATAGGTATAGTAACCATTACTATATATTTTGACTGTAGTATCTGCTGATATTATTTTTCCAGTTTTATTCTGATAGAAAGTTAAATCTCCACCAGAATAACTATATCCAGAATTATTAGAACCTGTATGGACACTTTCCCCTTCTCCAAAACTGATCGCAATAGCTCTATCATTATGGATTTTCACATTTAGAGCATAGGTTGACTTTGTCTCAGTACTCGGATTGTAATAAGTAACTTCTGCATCATACCATCCGTTTTCAAGTACAGTATTTGTTCTGCTGTAATTAAATTCGGGTAATGGTATTTGTTCTTTTAATAATGGATTAGAATAAATTTCCAGACTCGGATAAGAAGTGCTATAACTCTGATTACTGTTATTGGAGGGATTAACAGGAGTATAGTTAAATTCTGGCAAACTCAATTGCGAATATGCAGAAAAGGAACAAGCACTGAGAAAAAGTGCTAAGATGAGTTTTCTCATTAAATATAAATGTTTTGTGTTCTCTTCTGTTCCCAATGAAGAGGTTAATAATAAAAAAACGTGGGAACTTATTAACTCATCCATTTAGAGGTATCGCCAAACACCCACACCACAGACGAGTAACAAGTCCCACGCCATTTATTATAAATACTATCGCTAGTATATATGCAAATTGACGTAGAAAGCTTATTACCGCTATCCTCGTGGTGTTGAAAAATTGGCGATTTTCTAAATGAGGATAATTCGTTTTCTTGCTTTCCAAGTAAAATGTACTTCCATCTATCAACACTTTGACGGATTGGAATTAGCACAAATTTAGTTGAAAACCATGTAGCTACAAAATATTATAATTGTAAGATTTGATGGACACTGATATTTGTTCTTTTAAAGGTAAAACTGATGCTGTCTTAATAATTCCGATTGAATACAGAGTTCGTTCCATCATCGAAATAATAATCTCCCATGAATAAGTCTTTAGCAAACTTCTCATAATCAAAATAAGTCTGCATAAAATCAGATAGATCATAACAATTCTCAATAAACTGTTCTGCATAAGAAACTTCACTATCGTATTTCCCTGCATAACAATCCCTAAATTTGCTAAGTAGATAACCTAGGTCTTCGTCCTCTAAAGAATAGCTTGTAAAGTCCAAGAATGCCATAAAAGCATCAAAGTTATCCATCTGATCTGCTTGTTCAATCAACTCAAAGACTGTTTCACTTATCCATGATTCACTAATCAAGCTTTTAGGTAATCCTTCCCAATCTTGAAACATAAACTCAGGGTCTTCTTCGTCCTTATGCAACTCTTTGCAAGCTTCATAAAACTTATCTTTATCCGAATAGTCACTGAGAGTAAGCCACTTTCCGAATAAACTTCCTTCATTGTACTTTCTGTAAGTACCGACATAAATCTTTGCTTCTAATAAATCATCTGCATCCATCCTTCCTATAATTATAGACAGTTAATAAAAAAAGAAAACCTATCAGCAGTTAAACTGACAGGCTTTCTAATTCCCTTTTGTTGTTGGATGAAATTGTCTTCTAATACAAATCTGAATCAGCAGATTATTTGCTTTAATCTTGATTGGGATTCTCTTATAAAAGCTACTTCGAACAGTTTTTCATAAAAGCAATCGTATCAATTTTTGCAAGGCTTTTCGGCTGTACTTCTTCGCATAAAAAATCATTCTTCCAAGGCTTAAAACGGGGGGCTTGACTGAGTTACCCTGCCTACGATCACTTAAAGTACCGATTATATCATCTATTGACCTTACAAGAAAGAAAAAAGGGGAGTTTGACTAACTCACCTACCTTTCAGCTTTTATTTCATCAATAAAAATTATAATTTTCTATAACTGTAATTCTTCTAAAATATTTATATCTTTAAACATGAAATCATAAACAGTCAAAACTACTAATATAACAATCTATGAGAAAGAATCTCTTAACCTTATTTATTCTATTATTTAGCATCTATATCTACTCTCAAAATGAAAATCCATTCAAGCAATTTGGATACGATGTATTGGTTGCGAGCTCATCTAAGGGTGAGTTTAATGAGTTTCACGACCAAACTGATATTGTTGAGATTGGATCTGTATTATTTAACACTAAGGCTCATGAAATAGTCAAAATTTTAGACAAAGACGAAACAACTATTAATATTTCTTCAGCTACTGCTGCAATGTCGATAGATCCATTATGTGAAAAGTATTATTGGATTTCGCCATATGCTTATGTGGCTAATAATCCTTTGAAATACATTGATCCTGATGGTAGAGATATTTTAATTTATTATAGGGAAGGACAGAAGTTGATGGGATGGTCTTTTACTGGGAGTAATGCAAAAAATGCACCCAATAATAAATATGTACAATCTGTTATATCAGCCTATAATTACAATACAAATAATGGAGGTGGTGAAAATTTAGCTAAGGCTGCAACATCAGAGGTCGTAACAGTTAAAGTATTTGAAACTAAAGAGCTAAAAAATGAAAGAGGCACTCTGATGAATGGAAAGAAAGCTGAATCAGTTGTGAAATGGAATCCCAATGTTGGTATTGAAACTACTGATGGAAAAACAATGTCTCCTGCTACAATGCTAGAACATGAAGTGGCTCATGAATTTAGCTACCAAGATGATACTGCCGCTCATAGAGATAGGCAAAAATCTGATGATCCAAAATATGATAATAAAGAAGAGAAGAGAGTAATAATGGGGACAGAAGCGACAACAGCAAGAGCGAATAAAGAGGTTCCTAAGAACTATACGAGACCAAATCATGGAGGAAAAAGAATAATTACTCCCAATCCAATATCTAACAAAAAAATTCAATATGCAAATTAAGATAAGAAAAAAAGATTATCTACTAATAAGCATGTTATGTTTATTAATGAGTTGTGGGTGTCAAACAAATGGATCAGACATTAAATCTATACATGTAGTGTATTACAATTATTTATTTGAAAGTCCAATACAAATAGGCTGCGAAGAAATAAGAAAAACAGCGATTCCAAACTTTGAAAAGATATTCGTATACAGCCCTACTGATCCATCAATAATTATTGATACTATAATAAACTATGAAGCTGTATTAGACACAATAATTAAAGACCAAATTATATTGGCTAATATAGAGAAACAGTTGACTTTATTACGGTCTAAGACAACAACAAATAATGATATTGATGCACGTATTACAACAATAATTAAATATAAAAATGGAAAAGAGGACAAGCTCTGTATTGGAGGATATTTGGGTGATGTAATTTCTTTTAATGGAAAAATACAACAACCCAATAGAGAACTCCTATATCTTATAAAAAGTAGTATTGGATATTACAATTGGATACCAAGAAAGGAGATATCATATATGGATGAATTGAATGATTCTACTTTTATGCGAGATCAGGTTGGTTGTCTTGAGGATAATCCCTTATTTAATTAATCACATATTATATTTTCACTTATCATGATGAAAAAAGTCCTGAAAAATTGAGACTTAAATAATGAAAAAAGCATTTGTAATAATTATAGTCAACACTTTATTCCCCTGTTTCACTAGAGCTTATAATGCACCATTAGATACGATCAAGCAATCTATGGTAGATTTTTTAATTAAGACTGAAAACATTACAAAAGATTATAGTATTGATGATTTCTGTAATTGCTTAATATTGGAAATAAAGTCAAAAAAACAAATAGATGAAAATTCTAAAGGTATCTTTTTGTTTTCCACACTTTCATCTTTTGAATATACGCATTTAATTCTCATCGATGAAGACTCTTTTTATATAATTAACATGAGAGATCTATTTGATAAAGCTCTTCAGCAACTACTTCTTTTCTTTAAGAAAAACGCTGAATACACAAGGTCTGATATCATTTATTACTTACAAGAAATGATAAAAATTTATAATAAGAATCTGGTGAAAGGACTAAATCATATTATTGTTCCTTCGAGTTAAAGCAATAAAATATGAGATTTAATAAACTATTATTTATATTTATTATTTTAATAATGCTGTTAGGCTGTAAATACGAGAATCAAAAGTCTACGCATAAAGTAACAATATCTCAAGATTCAGATTCTTGTGATTGTGAAATAACATCTATTAATTCCTTATACTATAATTACTTTTTTAATACTGCAAGAGCTAAAAATTGGGATGATTTGGTATTAAATATACCTGATTTCAAGAAGAATAGTCATGGTATTTTGGATGCCAGGATTACTAATTGCAATACTCTAAAGGAAATAGATAAAGAACTAAAGACTCTAAAAGCGAGTGATCAATTAGGAGATGCAGATATACGTATTATTTTTACTGTAAATTATAAAAATAGAGAGGATATAACTTTATGTATTGGTGGCTATTTTGCAAGTGATATAGTAAATAAGGAACGAGTAGGATTAACTTCGGAGAATACAAATAGATTGATTTATTTAATAAAAAACAACATTGGTTATTATACATGGTTTGACGACAATGATTATAAATACATGGATGAACTTAAAGACACCACATTCGTTAAAGAACCTTTTATTGAAAGGCCATATTATAAACTATATAAAGAAAACAACTATTTCAAAAAAAGGAGACTAACTTGAACAAGCCTCAACTTTAATTTGATCAATATAATTTTTTATAACTTTAAACATGAAAGCATAAACAGTCAAAACTACTAATATAACAATCTATGAGAAAGAATCTCTTAACCTTATTTATTCTATTATTTAGCACCTATATCTACTCCCAAAATGAAAATCCATTCAAGCAATTTGGATACGATGTATTGGTTGCGAGCTCATCTAAGGGTGAGTTTAATGAGTTTCACGACCAAACTGATGTTGTTGAGATTGGATCAGTCTTGTTTAATACTAAGACTCATGAAATAGTCAAAATCTTAGACAAAGACGAAACAACTATTAATATTTCTTCAGCTACTGCTGCAATGTCGATAGATCCATTATGTGAAAAGTATTATTGGATTTCGCCATATGCTTATTGTGCAAACAATCCGATTAGGTTTATTGACCCTAATGGAAAAGAATTTACTGAAGCTGCATGGAAAGAAGTAAATAGGTTACTTGATGACATAAATAAAAGACAGAAGAATAATGCAACGAGTATAGCGGAAAAACAATCAAAAATTGACGCAGGGGGATTATCAGAAAAAAAAATTGCAAAACTACAAAAACAAATTGCAAATCTCAACAATAACAGTTCTGAGCTAGAGTCTGTTAGAGGAGAAGTGGCTACTTTAGCTACTTCAAGTCAAATGTATGACATAAAAAATAATACTTCAATGAATATTGGGGGAGCTATCCCAGGAATGGGGGAAGTTAGAAGTGGAGCAGCATTTAACTTTAGTAATGGAAACTTTGAAATAGCCCTAGGAGATCGAAGTCTAAATATGCTTGCACATGAACTAAAACACGCTTATCAATTTGAGACAGGAGCCTATAGTTCTGGATATAGACGTGATGGTACTCCCTTTTATGATAAAACAGATGAAACTGCCGCATATACAAGAGGGGTATTATTTGGAGGATCAAGAATCACATCATTGCCATCTCTTTATGACAACTTACAAGCAGATCCTATGGATGTTACAAAACTGCATCCTGCAATATTGAACTCTCCTAAACAACTGCAAAAGTTAGCTGATAGAACTAACTCTTCATTTAGGGTGAATGGAGTTACTTATATAATGCAAGGAGGACGGTAGTATGAGACGATTATTTTATTTGTTTATGTTGTTGTTATTTATGTGTTGCACAAGCCCAAAGAATACATTATCACCTTTCATTGCCATTTATAAAAGTAGTTCAAATGAAAATATTCCTCCTACATATATATTATTGAGGACACAGCCTAAAGTTTTCGAAGTATATTCGCCCGTTATTCATTCGGGCACTTTTGGAGAATGGCGTATTCAAAATGATACACTGTTGTTATCTCCCAAATCTGAATTTTTAAGTAGAAATTCTACTATAAGATTTTCAAAGATTACTCCTATGGATACGAGTGTATCGACTATTCCACAGCAATATTTAATTAAAAATGATTGTCTGATTGATATAACTGACTATAATTCCATCTTACCCAGCTCTTTGAACAGTCAGGCGTTTAGGGCAAAATTCTATCGAGTAAACAATCAATAAGACATTTTAAAGATATAATGAAATATATAATATCTGCTATTGGACTATTTTACATACACCTAGCAATAAGTGCTAACTCTTTAGATAGTATATATCAAAAAGCTTTCTTAGATAGCAATACTATGTTATCAGGGAATGATAGCTTAAACTTAAAAAAAGCAGTGTTTTCAGTAGAAAATGCTTATTTTGAAAACCAATTAGATGAAGGTTCTTTCGATAACGTAATAAGTGCCTATACTCTATTATGTAAATCGATAATAGCTTCTGGCAATATTTCTTATACCGAAAAAGATAAAAGTGAAGCAGATGCTCAATGTGCAACTTTTGCATTCATGACAGACTCCCTCCCCATACAGATAGAAAATGAAATAATTTATCATATACCATTCCAATATAATCACGAAGACTTTGCAGGGCAAAAACAGTGGTCAAGTACATTTGTATCAACTCTGATGCAGAAACAAAAGGGCAATTGTCATTCACTACCCTACCTCTACAAAATAATAATGGATGAACTAGGCTATGAATCCCATTTAGCACTTGCTCCCAATCATATGTACATCAAAGCCAATAACAAAAAGGTAGGCTGGTACAATATTGAACTGACTTGTGGTGATTTTCCTACCGATGCTTGGTATGCTGCATCTGGCTATATTCACACCGATGCCATTCGTAACGGAATTTATATGCGTGCTCTATCCGATAAAGAAGCTGTTGCTATGACTTTAGTCGATTTGGCACAAGGCTACCAAGCTAAATTTGGCATTGAAGACGGTAGCTTTATAATTAAATGTTGTGATACCTCATTAGAGCATTTTCCAAACTATATAAATGCCATGTTGCTGAAAGCTGAAATACTGACCGAACTATATAAAGAGTCTAAAGATGAAAAACTATTTTCTCAAATGACAGAACTTTATACCAACATTCATAATCTGGGATACCGTAAGATGCCACAACAAATGTATTCGAACTGGCTTAACTCTTTAAATACAGAAGATAAGAATCAAGGTATTAAGGCAATACTTAACCCTCGAACTAAATGACAAGTACATGAAATTTGCTTATACTCTGTTTATCGTAATTTTAGGATCTTTATTTATTGAATGTTCTTATATACAAGCTCAAATTATATCAACACCCCAAATAGGACTGCCTAACATTCCCAAAATTCAGCCCAATAACTCGATCTATCCACAGAGTTTGAATAATAGATTTAATCAGAAAGATCAGCAAACAGCCATTATCCAAGAAGTACAAGCCCATCAACGAATGCTACAGGAAACAGCTAATAAGAAAGAGCAGACCGATCTACGCAACGAAATACAGAGGCAAGCAGATGTAATAATGTTAACGAAATACGGTTTTCCGTCTCAATCGGAATACGAAGGTACTACAGCCTTTTATACAGCCTTTGAAGAAATAAGCAGTATGTTAAATGGAACACAAAATCAGAATCTTAGACGAACTGTATTTCTGGTAGAAAACGCATGGTATAATAATAGATACGATTATAACGAATATTCAAATGCTATAAAATCGGCAATTGATATTTGTAATCAAAAGATAGAAGAAGAAAAGCTGGATAAGAATAATAATCTTGTGAAAAACATGATGTTATTTCGTTTTATCTCCGATACATTACAGACAAAGGACAAAGCTACAGGAAAAACTCAAAGTCACCTTCCTGTCAAATATAACTACGATGATTATAAGTCCGAAATAAACTTCGACAGCCACTTTGTCACAACATTAATGCAGACAGGAAAAGGTCAATGTCTGTCGATGCCGATGTACTATCTTATACTGGCAGAAGAAATTGGAGCTGATGCTTATTGGGCTTTTTCACCCCACCATTCCTTTATTAAAATACAAGATGAAAAAGGTATCTGGTATAATCTGGAGCTGACCTGTAAAGCTATATTAAGTGATGCTCATTATATGAACAGTAGTTATATTAAGGCAGAAGCCTTACAAAATAAAATATATCTAGAACCAATGGACAAAACCAATGTTATAGCTGAGATGCTGTTGGAATTAGCCAGAGGATATTATCAAAAATACGGATACGATGATTTCTATTTGAAATGTATTGATACTGCTCAGCAATACCTCAAAAATGATTTGAATGCCAAAATGCTCAGGTCGGCTTATGAGACCAGATTAACCCTCACTTTGGCACACTTGCTGAATGCTCCTAATCCAGATACAATGAAGGAAATATCTCTTGAAGCATACAAACACTATGAGTTGATGCAAGCTCAATACAAAGAAATTGATAATATGGGTTATGAAGAACTACCCGTTGGCATGTATGCCCTTTGGCTAGATCATATAGCTAAAGAGAAACGAAAAGCTGAGATAATTAAACAGCCTTCTATTTTAATCAAAGAAAGAAGCAAGTAAATGATAAATATATCGTCCTTACTACCATCAAAGCATCCACTGTAAGGCTAAAACGAGTATTAATATATAACAGACTCAGTCAATTTAATTTCTCCAGTTTCTATTTTTTGGCACACAAAATTGGGGTATCTTTGTATGTGAGAAATTTCGCCATGTAACAGCACTGATTGTATAATAATAGTTCATTTCTTGGCACACAGAACATGAAGTAAATCATCACTTCTTCTACATAAAATCCCCATCAGATAGTAAGGAAAAATTAGGGTTCGACAAGTAGGTAAAAATGGAGGTAACTATACTACTAATGCCTTGACTAGTAACTATACTAATTTTCATCGTTCAAGAACGCTTCAAATAACATTCGATTTTTCTCCAACCTCGACTCTCAATATAAAGATCAAACAACTTAAAAGATATACCTATGAATTAAATCTCACTTAGAAACAATGAATTATCGCATTATTGACCGCAACATTGCAGGGAAATTATCTGCTAATGAAACTTATACCTTATTCTGCCTATTAAGTAAATCTGACTACACAACAGGTCTATCACACATCAAACAAGAAACTTTAAAAGATATTATTGGAATTAAAAAGATAGATACCCTTCAATCCCATTTGTCTAAATTTTATGAATTGAATATTCTTCGTAAAAAAACGAGAAGTCATATTGGCGACAAAGACTATTTCAAAACTAATATCTATCATTATCAAATTCCTACAGATAATTGGGTTCGTATAAATCTAGATTTGATTAAGAATCAGAATATCCCATCTAAAATTAAAGGCTTTCTTATTCTTCTAAAATGTCTGTGCGTCAATAATACTAATTTTTTGAATTATAATAAATCCCAAATATCAAGACTTTTAAATATTGATATTAAAACTATTAGAAGTTATATTAATCTATCTTTAGAATTAAAATTGATAGAAGAAACTGATTCTGGTTTTCGAATTCTAAATAAATCTATTTTAGAAGATTATAAAACACCCACAGTTCCAAAATCTTATATGGATCATCATATTGACTACTATTATCTTATTTATAATTTCTGCATTGAAAAACAACTTGCCTATTCCTCGCTTTGATGATTATTTGGTCATGAAATTACTGATTAACTATGATAATGATTTTATAATTGAAAAGCTAGAAGCCAATATTGATAAATTTAAAAGTCGGAAATACCTAACTTTAGAATATATAGCAAAAGCTCTTGGAGTTAAACTTGATAATCACAAATTTAAAGTAATATGTGAGGATATTATAATTAAATAATCGAAACAAAATTAAGAATTATATTTTTGATTAAAATTTAATAGTTCCTTAATTCTATTTTTACTATAGTTCGCAGCCTCTAAGAATTTCAAGCCATTTTCAGAATAAACCTTAGTTAGAAATGGGTCAATATTATTTAAATTTCGAATAAAGCATATTGGTTTAAATTCTTTGTTTTTAGTCTCTAGCACTTTAGATTCTTCGAGTAAGTGTATTATCAATTTTCTTCGTTTTAATGAGTCGGGCATCGCTTTTAATTCCTTAACAAGGATACCTATATATTTATAAGTATCAGAATAGTTGTAGCTAGATAAACTATTTGAAATATCTGTTTTCAGATATCTTTCAGTTAAATTTATATTTGCTTCAAGATTATTATATTTTTGAAAATTATCGCCTTCTATTTCATCTTGAGAATAAACAACAATACTAAGATCTTCTACTTTATTATAATGTCTTTCTTGACGAACTCTTAAAGATATAATTTCACTTGTGGGTAAATATAGGTTGAAATTGTTTCCTATTTTTATATAGAGGGTACTTGTTTTGACAGAGTATTTATTCGCATTGTTATCATAATAACAAAAAACCACAAGTCTGTTTATGCAACGTTGCTCATTTCGTCTATCAAATGTTTCAATCTCAATATAATCTTCATTGTGAATCGCTTTTTCTAATGTTAATTGCATTTTCTTTTTATCAACAATATAACCTGTTTTATATTCAGAATTACAGAAGCTTATAGAATCAATGAGACTAAATGGAAATGGGCGAAAATATCTTGATCCTGTTTCATAATGTATATAATGACCCTTGATCACGTTAGGAGATACTTGTAAAGTATCTAATACTACAAGCATTTCACTTCTTGTATCTTTGTCCTTAATTTTTAGATATTTATACCCATTAGATTTCGCTTCATTTATTAATATACTGCTTCTTGAGTTTATCTGATACCATGTGTCCAATTCAATCATATAAATATATTTTAGGCAAAAAAAAATTTCTTATTAAATAAAAACATCATTTTGTCCTTTTATTTAAAAATTTAACTTCTAATAATTTATACCCCTTTTTATAAATATCTTTTCTTTTTATTGTTTTTCGGGGCGAAGTCTCAAAATAACTCCTTATATCAGTCGATTTTATAATTCTATTGATTAGATATTTATTAAGTTCGACCTCTTCAAGATAAGCATCTTCTTCTGCATCCAAAAAATTTTGAAATTGCTTTTCCAATTCTTGTTCCTCAATAATTTGATCTAAATATTCTTCAATCTCTTTTTCTGAATAATACTCATCTTCTATCTTCTCTAGGTATTTCTCAAACAGACCTTCATCACTCGTTTTGTACAAATAAGACTCATGAAGTTCTACTAAATCCATCGTTTCTTGGTCGTAACGAATAAAGTCTCCACATACACCCCATCTAACTTTATATGATTTAGCATCCTCTACTAGATTTATACTTTGGATATAAATACTTTTTCCTAATAAATCTGCTAGTTCATATTTATAGTTAAACCCAATCTCTGAAATGAAATTAAAAAGAGGATTTATTCTTATTTGGTAAACTTTATTCCAAAACTCGATATCCGATTCTTTTTTATACAAGGCAAATGCTATATTTTCAGTTCTAGTACTAGATTTTATCTCAATTTCTTTAGAAGAAATACCTACGATGTGATATATTCCTTCTTGTAATCTTAGAATTCTTTCATCTACAGGAAATCTTCCTTCGTTTATCAGTTCTTGTAAAGCAACTGAATCGGCTTCTATGGCATAGATTTTCTGATCGTAATATTTCTGTGAATCTTTAAATGATTCAACAAATTTGAATTTATTTCCTGCTTTTATTATTTGAAGGACTTGCTCTTTTGTGTATGGGTTTTGTAGCATCTAAATATAAAAATTTAATTAAATTCACAACTCTAAAAAGGACAATGATTATTTTTTATTTAAAAGATGATTAATATATGTCCCTTCTTTTATTCTTTATTTCGCATTTCTATCATTTGTTGCTGAAAAATGTATAAATATTATTTCAACAATTCTAACTATCGATATCCTATATATTCATTTTCTCTTTCACCTTCAGCCTTATATAAATATTCTGTTCTCATAGTTTTCGCATATGAAATTAAAGAAATTGTTGTAAGCTTATTTGGGAACTCATGTAATATTTCAAGTATATTCTTCCACCTATTTGCATAAATATCTCCGAGTGTTCCAGATCCAAATATAGAGACATGAGTCGAAAATAGATCTAGTCGCTTAAAACTATTTAAGTCTGAATCGAACTCGATATATCTATGTAATATGGTTTTAAACACATCATTACCCATTTGTCTAGCAATAAACAGAATAAGGTTTACCATCTGGATGAAATCCTTCTGCTCTTCTAATCTTGCCAATAAGAAACATAACGCTTTAGTCTGTTGTATTTCATTTAATAAAGAGAACAGAGGAATGAACATCTCTTTTCTTAAGCGATAATATTTTGTTTCTAAAATAGTTTTTAGAGTTGCTACACTATCCTCTTTATACATTTGAAATAGAGAGCTTATAAGTTCTTCTATTTTTGCGTGCTCCCATATCTTAGCAAGATATTCAGACTGAAAGAGTTTATCATGTAACTTTTCTCGTAAATTAAAAAACTTAATACAGTCTATTAAGAACTGCTCTTTTAGAAGGAATATGTGTAAGAATATTTTATTAGAGTCATCAAAATTAGAATCAATTTCCTTTTGTTGAAAATAGAATATTATAAGATTACTAACATTCGTTAAATTATTTATATGTTTTTCTATATCCTGATCATCAATCTTAATACTATTTCCGTCTATATTTTTAGAAACTATTATACTAAGAATTGAATTATATATATTAGAATCGAACTCTAAAAATCTTTCAGCCACTTGAAAGGGAAGCGTCGGCGATAATTCAAATAGATTTATAAACTCCTCAGCATGTCTCTTATTCAGAAATTCTTTTGGAATAATATATAAAAAAGAATATTTTGCTTCTATATAGTGTTCTCCATCCAAACTTTCTATATATTCATTTATAAGATTAATATCTCTTTTTGTTTTTATTAAATTGATCGGAAGATGTACTATATATTTTATTCTTGGAAATTGTTTAATTAGACTATGAATCAATTCTATACCTAAAGATAAATTTGCCTCTAAAACATTACTTAAGATTATTCTTATTGATCGTTCTATCTGTGAATAGCTAGGATTTATTAAGTAGCTATTCTTCAGAGCTTCAATTATTGGTTCAAAATCCTCTATACTATTTATAGAAATCAGAGCATTGATTTCTCCTTTTTTCATTTCATCATATTTTTCCCAACCTAATTTGTCTCTAGTTTGATCCTCATCTTCCCCATTAAGCTTGTTCCAATTTAAAATAGTATACAAACTTGGTATAGAGCATTTTGTTCTCAACACCTTATACTTACGTTTATCAATGCCGTTATAATTGTCAAGCCTATTAAAATACTCGTTCATCCAATATATTATCCGAAAATCAGACATTTCATATTTTGATTCAATAAATGGAAGAAGTATATTTAAATCATTATTTAAAACCTCAACTGAATAATGATTGGAAATTGGGAAATACTCTATTAATATCTCTTCCACTTTTTCTCTTTCGAATTGATAATAATAGAACAATGTCTCCCACGTATTTTTTCTATATATTTCAGACTCATCTCGTCCTAAAGTATCCAGAAATGAATTTGCAAATTCTAGAAATAAACTTTTGCAAACCACATCATCTCTATTTTTTTATAAAGACAGAAAATAAATTTGATATTTCTTATTAGAAGAAATTTGATTATTCCTTTCGTAATAAACAAAGCTATTATAAAGCTCAGGGAATCGCCTTATGTATTCCAACATCAAACTAAGTGAGGTTTCAAATATCTGTTCATTATCATTTTCAGATATAAATTGAAGGATTATACTCCAGTATTTATAATCAAAGAGAAGCCATCCGCGATGTTCTTTATCATAAATAATTAAATCCTTATTTTCGTTTAAGGGCTTACTATTTATCTCTTCATTAATATATAGAAACAGCTCATCATATAGATAATTCGAATGATTTGAAAAAAGGATATGTATTATTTCATCTTTTCCAGAATCATATTGTTGAACGCTTTGAAAATATTCCTTTAATGAGTTTTTAATCAATTCTTGCTCTCCAAAAGTGTCAGTAACAGCATTTATTAAATAATTTATATGATGAGAATGTGTCTGATAAAACTCGCTTAATAAGGCCTCAAAAGACAATATTCGTTTATCAATAAAAAGCTTATAAAAGAAGTATGTATAAGTTATTTGCTCACATATTTTAGCTCTCTTGAATTTAATATGAACCTCTAGCAGTTCCTTTTCTTCCAATTCTTCAATCACTTGTTTTAAATCTTTAAAATTGAGATCAAATACCTCACATATTTTCTTCGTATCATCCTCAAAATCTAGTTTTATTGTATTAAATGTAGAAACAAGTCCCAAAACTGTGATGAGCATTCTTTCTTTAGTCGTTTTTTCTAATTCAGTTATTGTTTTACGGAAGTATTGATCATATAAACTTAGAGTATCAATAAAAAGTTCTGAATTCTGATTTTCATCAACAGCTTTAGCTCCCATTATAGCTAAGCGTGGATTCCCCTTAGATATATCTAATATTCGGTCTTGCTTATTCCTATCTTTGATCAAGAATGGAGCATTTAAAATAATATTAGAAAGCTCTTCTCTTGTAAATTTGTCTACAGAATACGTTGATGGGGTAATGTCAATTTCATCAAGTAAGTCGATAATTTCTTGAAAAGCATATTTTCTGACAGTAAGAATAAGTTTAATATTTAGAGTTGTATTCCTGTATATTAAATCTAAAATATTGCTTAAAGGGCTCTTCTTTTGATTTGCATCATTAATTAACAAAATAACGTTTTCTTCTTTTAGAATTCTATTATATAAATCATATGTGACATCATTTGACTGATATCCTCCAATAGCATAGCTTTTGTAAGCTAAATTGTCTTTACAGAAAGACTCCATAGCTTCAATTGCCAATTTTGTTTTTCCGACTCCAGCATCTCCTTTTATAATGAGAATATTATTTCTAATTATTATATTTTTTATTTCTTGAAGGTCTTTTTCTCTATTATAGAATGGATTGTCTAAAGGAGTTGCAAATTGATTTATTCTCTTATCATAGTTATGTGCAAAATAATTAGATGGAACTACATAACCAATATTTACTGGAATATTTAGATAGTCTGATAATAAGTATGGTGCATTTATTAGTTCATCTGTTATGCTATCAATATTTATAAATTTTAGAGTAAAAGTGTATTGCTTAAATTTATTCCTTATTTGATTTTCCAAGTCTATCCCTATACGAGATGAAAACATCAACCAAATTGAAGAAATATTATCAATAGGTATTTCTTTGTCTGCTATTTTTTTCAAACAGCCATTAATATCATCTATAAATTTCTTCTTTAATGATTTTTCTTGTGTTGTAGCTTCAATAAGAACAAATTGATGATCTTCCGTATAAAAATAAATATCAGGAACACCTTTTATTGTAGAGTTTTTTCCAATTTGAGAACCTGTAGCTTCTATTGATAAATCGTAACATGATGTATAAAACATACTTTCCTCAAAAAATATCCTCCTCCATCTCTATTATTTTATAGGTAAATATTTCTGCACTTTTGAGTAGCCTTCTTCTTTTGATGTTATCCTAGCTTTGCATAATCGAACATTAAAACTGTAAGAGACTATGATACTAATAGATATAGATTCTAATATTGTATATTTCTCTGAATGGATCAAAGATTTTGCTTGTTACAATGCAATTATAGAAAAACTGACCAAACATCAGATAAAATACGACTTACTACGGCATACAAAAGATTATTGGGTAAGAGACTTTATGCCTGTTCAGATTTCAGACTCAGAGTTTATCCAATACAAATACAATCCGAACTATTTGCAGAAAAATCAGTACTATATAACCAACCCAGATAGATGTTGTAATGAATTAGATATATCAACCACGAAAATAAATCTTATTCTTGATGGTGGTAATATAGTAAGATGTACTGATTGTATAATTATGACTGATAAAGTTTTCGGAGAGAATAACCATCTATCAAAAATACAATTGATCAATTTATTGGAATATTCTTTTCGGTGTGAAGTAGTTTTTATTCCCTGGGATAAGTATGAAAAATATGGTCATGCAGATGGAATCGTTCGATTTATTGAAGATAAAAAGGTTCTTCTAAATAATTATATCAATTTCGACAAATCATTAAGAAGTCAGATCATCAATATTTTGCAAAATAAGTTTGAGATTATTGAACTAGAATATAGTGTACCAAAGCTATCCTCTTATAGTTGGGCATACATTAATTATCTACAAGTGGGTAGATTTATTCTCTTGCCTGCTTTAGATATACCAGAGGATGTGCAAGCTTACGAGCAATTCTCTACAACATTTTCTGACTATCAGATTGAACAAGTAAATGTCCTGGAAATTGTAAAATTAGGTGGTGCATTGAACTGTATCTCATGGAATATCAAATATTAACTAAATATCATCATTCATGAAAGTATTAATTATCTTTATCATTGTCTTTGCACTTCTGTTTTGGATTGGAACAAAACTCAATCGTTGGGTAAATGGAAGCAGTAAAATATCCAGGAATCAGAAGAAAATACTAGAAGAATTGAAGAAACAAAACCGAAATAATTAGAAGTATAAAATCTCGAATATGAATAATCTTGAAATAGTAATAGAAAAACTCAAGAACACGAGCGATAAGAAAACACAAATTGAAATTCTTCAAGAAGTTAATACACTGTTCTTAACTCAATATATGCTTAAAATAGATGACGATTTTGTACTATACCCTATTGAGGTAGAAGCATATTATTATCACGCGAATAATTTTCCAGACACTTGTGTTCACAAGTATCAATGGCAACAGAATAGATTTGGGCAACTATATTTCCATCGTGCAGGGAATAAAACGGATGCTTCTTTTCTTTATGATGGTGGTGGTATTGATGTCTGTTTATCTAACTCAGATGATTTTTTCTTAGGTATTTTAATTCGTGGAGCATGGATAAATCAAGAAGAAACTCCTATTTGTACTCCTGGAGTATTAACAAGAAGAGTCGTTTTTCATATTTGTAATGACAATTCAATAGTAAAAATTACTGATATAGAAAGAGCCATAATCCAAAAGCTAGAAGAAAATAATCAAATAGTACAACAGGCTTATAATGACAAAAGAAATAAAGATTCTATTCTTTTTCAATCTACACGTTTTGGTATAAGTGCAGATAATCATCCTGAATATGCTTTATTGAAACTTCGTTCTTTAATCGAGTTAAATGAACCAAATCATCCATTTAAAGCAAAAGAAAAAGTTGTATTAGATTATATGATAGATAACAACATAGAACCAATACCCGATAATATCAGAAAAATATTAGGGAGTAATTCTAATTGGATTATCGAACAAATAAAATCTAAATAGTTGATTCTTGTATTATCGGAATCCAAAGTTCTGTAACTAACTCCGTTTCTGGGGTATCAGTTGAACTATTCAGATAATGTTCGAGAATAAGATTATCGCTCAGTCTGTATTTCGAAGGGATGCTTTGTATAGCTGTATCATAAAAATGATCTAAGCCGTCATATGCTCCAACATAGGTAAATACAGCATATTGGGCAGAGGGAATTATCATACATTTTATTTCATCCGTTATTTTGGGTTGAATAAGGTTTGAGATGGTTAGACAAGCATAAAAGCGACATTTGTCGGGATCGGTAATTTCCTGATTGTCATAGCAGATTCCCCAATACTCTTCATTCTCGAGTAGAACATTTTGAGAAAAAGCGAAATCATAGAGCTTGTCCCAACTATCTTCTTCAAAAACAGAAGATGAAAAATTATCGTAATCACCAATATAAGAGAGGAATATAATAGGTGTTTCTTTTAGCATTTCAATTTGACAATTTATTTTGTCAGTAATAAACTTCTTATTTCGAGTAATTTGTTCTTTATATTCGGATGGTGTATATTGATATTTCTTCTTAAAGACATTGTACAATGCTGTATCATTGGCATAACCCACTCGTTCAGCTATTTCGGCATGAGTAAATACCCCTTCTTGAATTAATTGCAGTGCAAATTCACGCCTAAGTCTGTCAATGTATACTCCAAATGACTCTTTAAAATAAGATTTAAAATAAAACTGAAAGTTACGAGGCGACATACAAGCAATTTCTGCTAATACTTCTTTGCGTACGGCTTGATTAAAAGCATTGCTATCTGTATTTATCCAATCTTTTTGTATCTGTAGATTAATATAGTGGAGAACATTTATTAATTGTCCTTTATAGTCACTCATAAGATTTTATTTATTTCAAAATTATGGAAAATAAACCGATAAATAACGAAGCCTTTGGATATGTTAGACTACATGTTCCAGAAAAAGTAGACTTAGATGACTTTATTATCATTGAGAAGTTTGTATGTGAAATGCACAATAGTCTCCTCCCAAATGGAATATATGGAGATGGAGACTTGCGGAAATATGTTCGCAATAAGTTTATTAAATACTCAATGTCTAATATTATTTTCTATTTCATTTTATAAATAAGCATACTTGAATAAAAATCATAGTATTTTGATTTTAGAGATTTAATCTAAAAACTCCTTATCTGATCCTTGATTTTAATTAAAAAAATTATTTTTCTGATAAAATAAAACTTCGAATTAGTCAAATTGAAAATTTTCCTCTCTAAGGATATAACATAGCTGATTCCCATCTCTATTTAATATGTAATGGTCAATATATTTATCTGAGTCTCTTGAGTTATTCCAACCTAACCCTTTGTTATATAATAAACCTGAATGAAGTAAGTTTATATCCTCTGATGAGGGTATTTTAGCAAAATGGAACTTTTGTAAATTTTTAAGATCATCAACAAATACTTTTGATACAGCAAAAGAAAGCCTAAGGAAACATTCTGTAGTAATTTTATTTTTTATCCTATACTTAATTATTAATCCTAGAATACTTGCTTTGCGTTGATCTTCAAAGTTAGATAAAAGAGCAACACTACTGATACATAGCCTTTCATAATTTTTAGGTTCTTTTTCCAATTGCATAACAAAAGCTTCTCTTTCCTCTAGTGTTATTTCGGACGTCTCAATCAAAAATTTTAATACATTATTTAGGTATACTATATCTCGCACACTGTTGATAGCTCCATAAACAGAAAATGCCATTCCAACCATTGGCAGATTACTTAACAATTTAAAGTCATTTAAAGTAGTTTGTAAAAGAGCGTCAGATATATTTTTAATAATCTCTTTAATATTACTTTCTTTTAAAATCTGTATCGAATTATTTATTTTCATGACTCTATTCATTAAAAAATTACTGATAATAGAGTTAAATATAATATAAATTTTCAACTATATAATTCAAGAACTAAATATGAATTATATTATGATTCAACGACCCTTTTTTAATTGAAATGGTCGTTGACACCTATAACAAATTCTTCATCGCTTCATCAATCTAAGTAGATTTGAGTAACCTTTTGAAAAGGTAGAACTATTACCCAATATAAAAAACATTACAGAATAATAAATCAGATCACGAATAGAGTTAATATCTTATAAGAGTTTATTCTTTAGTAATTATTTAAACGATTATCTTTGATACCATATAAACATTTTCTTTCTCTATGAAAAAGGCTATTATAATAATTCTATCTATAATTTCACTTCCATGTATCTGTTTCTTAGTATTCATCTATCAATTCACGGTAAGTGACGATAACTATGCTGAATATTATGAAGTTGAGTTAACAAAGGCTCAGCTAATTCGAGAATCAGAAACTCTAAAAAGGACAAATACGTCTTATCAAGTTTGGAGTATTCAACAAAATGGCGATAGCATAAATCCTGATGGAGCAGGTCAATATAAGACGTGGAATTATTTTTTATATTTTTATCTCGAAGAAGAGGATTATACACTACTTTGTGTCGTACGTGAAAAGGGTCTTGATCATTCTATTATTATTTTAAGAAATATTTCTCAAGGAAAAAGGTTCGCTAGTTGGAAAACTATAAATTCGGAATCTTTAGATAAAAAAGTAAATGAAAGAATAAAAAAGAAATTTGAGAATCAGATCTTAAATAATCTCGGACGTTGGAAAAGAAAGTGGTGGCTTTATGGTGTTTGGAATGGATAATAAAACCTAATATTAGCTCTTTAAATATTAAAAAATTATAGCGATTTTTTTGTTCCCTTCATCTTTAATTCAAAGAGGATAAAATTTGAAGATGGTATATAAAACATACTTTTCTTAAAAAATATCCTCCTTGGAATTAAAATAGATAACTACAACAAATTCTTCATTGCTTCATCAATCTGACTATTTTCAAAGCTGTCTAAGTAGATTTGAGTCGTCTTTAAATCGGAATGACCTAAAGCTTCACTGATCAAAGCAATATTAACACCTGAACGCTTTAAAATAGTAGCGAACGAATGTCTTGCACAGTAGGTTGTCAAGGGGATAGGCAAACCAAGAGCTTCTCCAATTTTTTTGAGGTTTTTATTCACAACATAAGTAACCTTCTTTATTCGTCTAATTTGCTGATCAGCCGTTTTATGCAAAGAATTATCCAGAATAGGAAATAAATAGTTTCCACTTTGACCTATATATTTCAAAATTATCTCTTTTGCATAATCCTGCAACGAAAAACTAATTCTCTTTCCTGTCTTATGCCTTCGATAGATAATCCGATCTTCAAAAACATCAGACTTTTTCAAATACGAAATATCTATCATATTAATTCCGCAACCAAAATAACTAAACAAGAATATATCCTTGCTAAATTGGATTAACGACTGAGGACGTTTAGTAATAGTTGAAACATCAAAGTCTAAAATTTTCATCATATCTTCTTTTGTAATAGAACGTTTCACAGTATCTTCTCTCAACTTCGAAACATTATAGTTATCAAATGGGTAATAATCTTTCTTAATAATGTTATCTTTTATTGCTTTATTAAAAGTAGCTCTAAGCGTCCGCATCTTAATGCTAATAGTGTTTCCCTTATTGCCGTTTCCTTTTAAATAATTCTCATAGCGAGATAAGAATGCAGAATCAAGATCAACAAATAGCAGTTGAGATAATGATGTAAACCTTTGTAACGAATTTAGCAACGCTTTATAATGATTAGCATTACCAATTCTGTTCTCAGCAATTAAACTCTGAATTATGGATTCTAAATATTTTTCTACTGTTATGTTCTTAGTAGGCTTCTCTACCAATTGAATAAGCTGTTGTATGGAATAGTCCTTCCCTATTGTCTGAAATTCGAGAACTTGTTTCTGGTATTTATTTAGATTTTCAGTAATTATATTATCTAAATACTCTTTATTTGGAGTATTTCGTTTAAACTGTAGCTTATTCGAATCCCAATATTTTTCATCAACTGAGATTCCAATTCTGATATACTTTTGCTTCCGATCCTTTGTCAGTCTCAATACCAAGGGATATTCTCCATTCTGTAAAATCCTTCTTTTGTCACAAATAACCTCTATTTTCGTGTTCATAAAATGTGCATACATTTGTGCATACACTACCCCTAAAAACGGCTAAAACCACCCCAAATCGCCCCTCAACCGACTATTTCCCTCCCCTGCTTGCCAGATCGGAAAATCCTGCTAACTTTGCATCCTCAAACGGTTTAAGCACAATTGGAGAGGTGCTCGAGTGGTTGAAGAGGTACGCCTGGAAAGCGTATATACCCCTAAAGGGTATCGAGAGTTCGAATCTCTTCCTCTCCGCTGATAATAAACAATTTAAAAGATGATTGAAACCTGCAATCATCTTTTTTTGTATCTTTATACAGAATATTCTGTACATTTTTCTGTTCTTTTAGAAAACCTTATTAAGGTCTCAGACCTATTTATTACTTTGGTAAGTAAAGTAGCTAAAGCTTATTATGAGTTTAATATATTATCATTAAATTTCCTGTTTCTTACTATATTATATACAACACATACCTAATAACAACATCACAAGTTGATTATTTTAACTACCTTTACAAAAAGGATTTAGGTATATAAATGCATTATGAGAGAATGAAGAAGGGACAAATAACCATAAAAGACATTGCTAAAGAATTAAAAATCTCTGCATCAACTGTATCCCGGGCATTAAACAATAATCCGGATATTAGCATCGAGACCAGAAAAATGGTGCAGAAATTTGCGAAAGACCATAAATACAAGCCGAACTCAATGGCAATGAACCTTCGCAGTAAACATTCTAATATTATAGGTGTTATTGTACCGGAATTAGCCAATCATTTCTTCTCATCTGTGTTATCAGGCATAGAACTTATAGCCGAAGAACATGACTATCAAGTCATTGTTTGCCAATCATTGGAAGAATACACCAAAGAAGTCCGTAATGTTCAGACTTTAATAAAAGCGAGAGTATGCGGAGTTCTCATATCCCAGTCCAAGACAACATTGGAGTACGATCACTTTCAGGAACTGATAGATAACGATATACCCATCATCTTTTTCGACCGTATCTGTACAGGTATAGATACAGGCAAAGTGGTTGTAGATGATTACTCGGGGACATTGAATGCAACAGAGTATATGATCAAAACAGGCTGCAAAAAAATTGCATTTCTGGGAGCACCGACTCATCTCGAAATATCCAAGAATAGGAAAAACGGTTATTTGGATGCTCTTCGAAAACATCATCTACCAATAACAGAGTCTTTTATATGCGGTGCCGATAATAAACAACTGGGTTATGAGACAGCAAAGAATTTGCTATTATCAGATAATCGGCCTGATGCATTTATGTGTATGAACGACTATACTGCTTCAGGAGTACTAGTGGCAGCGAAAGAATTAAAGATAAAAATTCCGGAAGAAATATCTATTTGTGGTTTTTCAAATTCGAATATATCACAGGATACAGATCCTATGCTCACCACTGTAGATCAGTATCCGGTAAGAGTAGGAGAAGAAGCCATGAAACTAATTCTCGAAAAAGTTAACAATGCGGAACAGAAAGACCGCAAAAATAAAATTATCAAGACAGAGCTGATTATCAGAGATACGACAAAACACCTTGACAATCAATAGTCAATGCATCAGATAAACACGATGACTCAAAAACCACTTTTGAACAACAAACAAATATGGAACATTAACTTCGGCTTTTTAGGCTTACAGATTTGTCTCACTCTCATTCTGGCAAATACAAGCCGGATACTCTCGGGATTAGGAGCCGATATAGATCAATTGCCGCTACTATGGCTTGCCCCTCCTCTCGCCGGATTGATTATACAGCCGATAGTCGGATACATGAGCGACCGTACATGGACTAAGTGGGGCAGACGGATACCATATGTGCTGGCAGGTACAATTATGACAGCCTTAATGATGCTCTTAATGCCCAATTCACATATTTTGAACAACATCTTCTCGGTTGTCCTAAGCATCACATTCATTCTTTTCTGGACACAAACAGCCCTGAATATATCCATGCAGCCATACCGCTCATTGGTTTCAGATATGGTAGACAGCAGACAAAGCAGCAAAGGATATTCCACACAGACAATACTGGCAAATATAGGGGGAATCATCGGTTCTCTCCTACCATATGTTCTGGCTCAGGCCGGAGTAAATAACGAAGCCGATGAAAGCGGACGCATTGCCGATTCGGTTACATGGTCTTTCTACATAGCGGCTGCAATATTGCTTGTCACATCCCTCAAAACATGTTTCTCAGTAAAGGAATACCCGCCTGCAATTTTTGAGAAATACAACTCCGCAGATATATCAAAACAAAGTACAGTAAGTACAAAAACGATAATTTACACTTTGTCGAGGATATCAATAGTGCAATTATTTTCATGGATGGCATTCTTTATCATATGGGTATACGCCACAGATGCTTTAGCTGAATCGGTGTGGAATACGAGCGATGCTTCATCATCTGCATACAACGATGCCGGTAACTGGTACGGAGTACTTACAGGAGTGTATAGTATTACGGCTGCAATTTTCTCCTTTTATATACCCCGAATATCTAACCTCATCGGGCGGAAGACTCTTTACTCTCTGGCTTTATTTGCCGGGGGATTAGGAACTATCTCGTTGTATTATATCAAAGACCAGTATATACTTCTATTTCCTATGATTGCGATAGGTATAGCATGGGCCCTCATATTGACCATTCCCTTTACGTTAATGAACGATATAGCTCCGGCTAAAAAAATGGGATTTTATATGGGATTATTAAATATAACTATCGTTTTGCCTCAGATAATAGGCGGACTAACAGGTAACTTTATTTTTAAGCATATAGCAGGTTCATCCTCCGTCTCGATGATGCTTATAGCCGGAATCTTTTTATTTATGGGAGCTGTGTCCGTCTACTTTATCAAGTCGAGAAAAACGGTTTCTCTTCAATAACCTCAATTAGTAGTTGAAAATTCATCTCAAAGTTATAATTACCTAGAACATCTGTTTTTTTATAAAAATAAAAGGGTTTGAAACCTAAAAATGTCCGCAGCTAAACAGCTACGGACATTTAAACCTAGAAACCTTCTAACCTTTGAAACTAACTAACCTTGAATCTATATCTTATAGCTTTTTCAATCCTTTAGTTGCAGCCTTATCTGCTTCGATCACACTGATAGCAAAACCTCCGCCGGGAGCAGCTACCTGAGTCAATTTAGACTTATTTGTAACAACTACCTTACGAATTGTGTAGGCCTGTGTATTTGTTTTATAATTAGCATCTTTAGCATCAGCATATATCGTTGCCACATATTCTTTACCCGGATCCAAAAAGTCGAAAGTAAATGCTGAAGTATGTCCTTCTTCGCTGCTGGTGTTACCGATAAACCAGTTATTAGTACCTTTAGCCTTACGCGCAACAGTTATATATGATCCCGGTTCTGCTTCCAGATATTTACTGTCGTCCCAATCTACAGCGACATCTTTAATAAACTGGAACGCATCCATGAATTTATTGTAATGCTCTGGTAAATCCGCAGCCATTTGTAATGGGCTGTACATCGTTACATACAATGCCAACTGACGAGCTAACGTACTGTTTACGTGCGAATGATTATTTGGATTTAGTTCTGCGATATCCATAACAAAAATACCAGGAGTATAATCCATCGGACCACCGATCAAACGGGTAAATGGAAGAATAGTTGTATGGAAAGGTTTATTACCTCCGAAAGCTTCATATTCTGTACCTCTAGCCGATTCATTTCCGATCAGATTAGGATAAGTACGAGAAAGACCTGTAGGGCGACTTGCTTCATGGGCATTGACCATAATTTTATAATCGGCAGCCTTTTTCAAAGCATACAGATAATGGTTATTCATCCATTGTCCATAATGATGTTCTCCACGAGGAATAATATCTCCGACATATCCACTCTTCACTGAATTATATCCATTGTCTGCCATAAATTTATATGCCTGATCCAAATGGCGTTCATAATTACGGACAGATGACGAAGTTTCATGGTGCATCATCAAACTTACTCCTTTACTTTTTGCATAAGATTGCAATTCCTGGACATTGAAATCAGGATAAGGTGTCACAAAATCAAAAACATAATCTTTTGAATTTCCGAACCAATCTTCCCAGCCGATATTCCAGCCTTCAACCAATACCTGTGCAAAGCCATGTTTCGCTGCAAAATCAATATATTCTTTTACATGAGCATTATTAGCCGCATGTTTCCCGTTTGGTTTTACTTTCGAATAATCTGTTTCATCTAATTTCACGCTGGGCAGATCATCTGTATAAGCCCATGTGCTTTTTCCTGTAATCATTTCCCACCAAACTCCGATATATTTAACGGGTTTGATCCACGAAGTATCTGTCAATTTACAAGGCTCGTTCAGATTCAGCGTAATATTCGAAGCCAATATATCACGGGCATCATCACTTACGATCACTGTACGCCAAGGTGATGTACATGGAGCCTGAAGATGTCCTTTGTTTCCTTGAGCATCTGGAGTCAGCCACGATTCGAAAATCATATTTTTATCATCCAGATTCAGGTTCATCAAAGAATAATCAACCAAAGCGGCTTCATGAAGATTGATATACAAACCATCATCAGTTTTCATCATTAATGCAGTCTGTACACCAGTCTGAGAAAATGCAGTCTGAGAACTATTTTGAGTATAGGCCTCTTTCATCAGTCCTCTTATCTGTGACAGTTTTGATTTTGTATAATCATATTCCTGTGTATCGTAATCGCCCGGAATCCAGAATGCTGTATGATCTCCGGTCATTGCAAATTGTGTTTTTTCTTCTTTTATCGTGAAGTAAACAAGATTCTTTTGTTGAGGAAATTCATATCTGAAACCTAAACCATCATCAAACAATCTAAAACGGATGATTATATGACGGTCGGTACTTTTCTGATCAAGAGTTACGGCCAGCTCGTTGTAATGATTACGGATATCTTTTGTTTCCCCCCAAACAGGATGCCATGTTTCGTCAAAAGTACTTGTTTGAGTATCAGATACTGAAAACCCATCAAACAAAGATGATTTAGGATCATAAGCCTTATTATCGTAATTTTCCTTACCCGAAAAATCATCAAAGGTGTACGATGCTCCGGCATTTTTCAGTTCAAGACCCATTTTACTGGGCTTAACTACATCCTTACCTTTGTATGTAAGGCTATAAGTAGGCACTCCGTTTCCTTGCAGCGAGAATCGCAGGATAAAATTACCATTCGGTGATTTTAACTCTTGTGCCGATACAATTCCGCCAATAAGGCATAAGCACATTAATAATATTAGTTTTCTCATAATTGATGGTATATAAGGTCACAGACCTATTTATAATTTTAGTATGTATAATAACTACAACCAGTTATTACTGAATAATACAGTTTTTGATCTTTATGGCAGCCTAGGAACAGACCTGTTATTGCATAACAATCTATTGTTCTTACACTTGAAAAGTCAATAAAAAGGTCTGAGACCTTATGACTATACAAAGAAAAATAATCCGTATCTATTAACATATCTGTTTTTCACTAAAAGAGTCAATCTACAACTGCAAACGTTTGCAATCTGCACACAATTCTACCTTCCTATTTTTTCATAAATTTGCGAACAGAAATCTTATCCCCTAATTGAATTTTCACGACATAGGCTCCGGGTATAAGCCCCGATATATTGAGAGACGAGCTATTACGAGACATCGCAACCAGACCTCCCGAAAGATTGTAAACCTCCACACTTTTCACTTCACCACCGTTATATAATATCTGAACATCGGAAACAGTAAGCCCTGCCAAGTCATTTTCTATTACATCTCCAATTCCGGCAACACCGCCATTATCAATATACAAACGATATTCTCCCGGTTGCAACTTGATAGAATAATTGGTTGATGACACCGACAGGTTTTCTCCGGAGATAGCATTATACCAAGTTCCTGTCTTAGGTAAAGTTAAACTGACTGTAGCTTCGGCTACACCAAAATTACCTACCAGGAATGCATTAATATCACCTTTCCAGACTATATATTTTTGTGCATTAGCCAACGAATAATCCAGATTTAAACTTTCGAATACATTATTCTCTTTTTTCAATTTGATGAGTTTAGCATACGCATTATATAAGTTCTTTCGATTGACGTTATCCAGATAATCCCATCTTACAGGTTTCTCCGCTACCCGGCAGTCTTCCGAAATAGTAGTTCCATCACTGCAAGTATTAATAGAATAATCGTATCCTAACTCACCAAACTGCCAGATCATTTTAGGTCCGGGCAATGTAAAATAGAAAGCGGCTGATAATTCTGCTCTTTTCAATGCTGTAGCAAGATCTTTGACATTATAACTACCGCTTGCATTCCCATAAGCCAGCGATTTATACATCAAACGCTCTTCATCGTGACTCTCCATATAAGCTACCAGATTAGGCTTAGACCAGCCTCGTTTTGTATATATAGCCCCCGACAAATCAGAATTTCCATTATCCGTCCACCCCATAGTTCCTTCGGCATAGTTATAATTCATATTTCCCCAAAGCATAATATCGGCATCAGCTAACACTTTTTCTTCACTGTTATCTGCCAAATGCTCCATAATAACTATGGCTTTAGGGTTACGCTTATATATTTCGGAAGTCATTCTTTTCAGTATATCGATACGAGACTGATCGTATGCCCATCCGTTACCCTTAGTGTTTGTAAATCCTTTGGTAAAATCGAAACGAAAACCATCTATCCGATACTCCTTCATCCAATAACTGTTGACACTATCAACCAGAGCTTTGGTTTGCTCCGACTCGTGATTGAAATCGTACCCCCAACTATAGTCTGTATTAGGAGATTCCACATTGTACCATGGATTATCAGACGAAGGTTGGCTGTTTGCAGCATCCCAATACAACTGCACGAAAGGCGATTGGCCGAATGAATGGTTCAGTACCATGTCTATTACCACAGCAATATTTCTCTTATGACATTCGTCTACAAAGTTTTTAAACGCATCTTTAGTTCCATAATATTTATCTACCGCAAAATAGAATGATGGATTATATCCCCAACTGCTATTTCCTTCAAATTCATTTATAGGTAATAATTCGATTGTATTAATACCTAACGATTGTAAGTAATCCAGTTTAGCCAAAGTTGATACAAAACTATGCTCGGTGGTAAAATCGCGAATCAAGAGTTCATATATTACCATTTTATCTTTTTCGGGCAAGGTATAATCGTTATTCTTCCATGCATAAGATACCTGACCGGGCTGAAAAACAGATGCTACACCCTCGGTTTTACCCGTAGGATATGCTTTCAGATTAGGGTATACTGCAGACGGAATATATTGATCATTCCACGGATCAAGTACCTTATCTGTATAAGGGTCTGCAATCTTTAATGTACCATCTACCAGATACTGAAAAGCATATTCTTGTCCTTTACTAAGTCCTGTAATCGTTATCCACCAATAATCGCCGTCTCTGTTCAGCATATAGTTATTATTGGCTTTCCAATTACTGAAATCACCTATCGCATATACATTTTTCTTATTGGGAGCATAAAGTACCAATGTTACCGAATTATCGTTTATATAATTTATTCCGGCTCTTGAATTAGATGGTCTTACCTGATCAATTACGTCTTTCTTGACTGTAACGAATACGCTATCTCTTACAGAAGATGTTCCTTGCATGGCCTCAGCAATGAGCCAATGACTACCTGCTGTTTGAAAGTTATATGTATACGAAAGACTTGTAACATTTGTTGTTTTTGTAAGTTCTGTTTCATCTAATAGTATGCGGATGGTAGCAGTAGCTGAGCTGTTGGCTTTTACATCTATAGATGTATTTTTATCAATAAGCTGGTCAGATGATGGTTTTTCGAAACTTACAACTAATCCTGTTTCATGCACATCTACAAAAATATCTTTGCCATTGTCTTTTCCTTCTTTCGATCCGTCTGCATTACGAAAAACGAATGCTAATTTCTGAATCTTCTCCCCTTGAGGTACTCCGTAATAAGCGCGGATATTGGGAGAAATACTTAGTTTCCATTTATTATTCCCTTGCGATACCAGCTTGTACTTAGCACTGTTATCAAGCCATGTTGGAGCATATTTCCAATCGGATGTAGAGGAACTCTTATCGGTAATTACGCCTGTATGGGCATACACATCGCCTGTTATACCTGACAAAGCTGTACCTGTTGCATCAAAGATGATTTCGGCGGAAGTCTCATCCGTCAAAAAAGCGGGGTTTGTAGTGATAATCTGTGCTTGCAACAAGAATGGCAACAAGAGCATTATCATCAAATAATATATTTTTTTCATGCGATAGTATTTAAAGGTTGGCTGTAATAGAAGAAGGAGTAAATAATCAAACTCACTCCTTCTCCTTTCTTACTATAAATTATTTCAATTATGCAATCACATTACTTGCTTAAGAATACATACTGACCTGTGAGATCGTTGAACTTAATAAAGTATTTACCATCTTCAGCCGCAATATTATTACCTGAACCTCCACCATAAGGGAATGAGTCTCCACCCCAACTTACAGCCCAGCCAGCATCAGCTCTGAATTTGATTTCACCTGCAGTAATATTAACATCATCAGCAACCCAGATATGAGGATCATAAGACGATTTTGTCAGCTTGATAGTTCCTGCATCAGACCAATTATTAAATGCTCCGATAAGTTCTATATCTCCATATCCTTTAGCGGCACTGGCATCGTACGCCGTTACTGTATATTTCAAGGCTGAAATATCAGCTGTTACAGTATAATAACCTGCTGTTTTTATATCTGTAATATTTCCTGCATTATCTGATGTCAATGTACCGGCAGATGCTCCAACTCCATAAGATAAAGCCCAAGTTCCAAGATTTGCGTTAGGTATAAATTTGAACTCGCTGCCTGCTGCAAATTTTCCGGTATAAGTATTCACTTCATCATTAGATGCACGGAACATCACAAACTTGTAATTTGTATTATCCCAAGAGTTTTCGCCAAACATGCTTCCTATTAAATGGATCGGATCCGGAAGAGCAACTTCTTCATAAGGCGTTACCTTTGCTGCAAATACATTTGAAGCAGTAGAATAAATAAAAGCTTCAGCTATTTTAGAAATCACACGTATTTCTATATTATACTCTTTTTCGGGAGTCAGTTTCAAACCTGTCACCAAAGCCGAATTAAGGTCTCCCACTTTTATCGATGCACTATAAACTGTAGCACTGGTAGGATCACTCACTTCAGATATTTGAGTAACAGTCTGGGCTTTAGCAAAATTACTACCTACAGTATCTACTTGTATATAATATGTGGGAGGAGCCAAAGCCAATTCGGATTGCTTGTAAGAAGTCCAACTTAGGTTAAACGCCTCGGTCTTCTTATCTTTCTGCAATAGTGTATAGGCTGTTCCATCCGTAGGATGAGTTAATACCGAAGGCTGATATTGAGGGATAGCAGGCTCGTCATCATCGTTGCATGAAACAAAAGCCAACATCGCAATCATCAGAAATAATATATTTTTAATTTTCATGATATTCTCTTTGTTAATGATTATTTATACAATTCATTCTGTTGCAATGCAGGATTACCGGTCAGGTGCTTTGTACTGATAGGGAACAGCTCGTATTTTTTATCTATGTCTGTACCATTCTGTACACCGCCTTTCCAAGCCCAATTGTAGCCAGTAGTAAACTTCCCGAAACGAATAAGATCAGTTCTACGTTGAGCTTCCCAATATAATTCACGACCTCTTTCATTCAGAATATCCTGTAATGTAATAGATGTTGCAGCAGCAAGTCCGGTTCTTGAATGAGCATGAACTTTATTATAATCAGTTAATGCACTGGCAGAATCTCCAAGTCTTAATTCAGCTTCGGCTTGAATCAAAATCACATCAGCCAAACGGAATAACGGAAAATCGGTATCAGTCCATTGACCGATTCCATTAGGATTTGTAGCTCCATCCCAACCTCTGTTTGTAAATTTGATAACCGACCAGCCTTTTTGGAAGTTCAGCAATTCAGTCATATTCTGATCTCTATCGGTTTTAAAGAATAAAGCTCTTTTATCACTGGAAGAGAACAAACTTGATAATTGCTGAGTAGCTCTATTTCCACTCCATGAAGCATTAAAGTCCAGAAGCTCTCCGGTCATGTCTCCTGCAGTAGAAGATGCCATCACGAATGTCATTCCTCCCCAGTCTCTGGCTTGTGTAAAATCATAAGGCAGTGCAAATATGATTTCTTTTGATTTATCATTATCAGCACAGAATAAATTCTGATAGTTAGATTCTAACTCAAGACCTGTATATGAGGTCACCTTCTTGGCATAAGTCAGAGCATCGCTCCAGCGTGCTGTACCTGTATAAACTTCTGCATTCAGATACATCTTAGCTAATACTGTTTGTACCAGCTGATTTGTAGCAAGTCCATAAGTAGCACTAGAGTAATCTCTTAACAATCCTCCCTTTTCTATATCCAGCAACTCACTTTCGATCCAGTTAAACATACCTTCACGACCTAACTGTTCGGGCAGATAAGATACCGAATGTTCTTCAGTTACCCACCCCGGATTACCATATACATCAAGAAGGAAGAAATAGTTCATGGCACGCAATGTACGCACTTCGGCACGCATACGATCCAGATTTTCGACTTCGACCTGAGGAGTTACTGTATTTTTCAGAAATTCATTCGCAAATACAATATTCAACATACAACGCTGATACAACATATAACCGATATAGTTATCGGGAGCAAGTAATGTCTGAGAATAATTTCTTTCATCACTGTCACTCCATGCACATTTCGCTTCATCAGACGTTAGTTCCTGAATATTGAAATAAGTACGTAAGAATGTAGTCTTACCTTGGTCAGACGAAGAAGGAATATCTCCGTCCCCATCTGGCCCTGTTATACCTAGTTTACTAAACCCTGCATATACTTTCGCCACCAACATCGGGTAATTACTAGCATCAGAGTAAGGGTCTAATTCTACATTCGGTCCTTTTTGTGTTGTATTGAGATCATCTGTACATGCCGCAAAAGGAAGGGACAACAATACAGATAAACCTATATATAATATATTTTTATACTTTACCATTTTATTTTTCATAAGGCTCTAATTATTTAGTAAATCAAATAGGTCTGAGACCTTAAAAGTTCAAATTCACACCAAACATAAATACCAATGGTCTTGGATACAGATTATAGTCAATACCTCCGAAAACCTCAGGGTCCAATCCGTCGTATTTACTGATCACAATAGGATTCTGCACTGATGTATAGATTCGTGCTGAAGATGTTCCTCCATTAAAGAATCTCAAATTGTCGAATGTGTATCCTAACGTAATGTTATCGATTTTAAGGAATGATGCGTTCTGAACATAATAATCCGACAATAATTGTTTCGATCCGAAATTTGTACCTAAAGCAGAGGTAGGCTTATTCGATAAGAACAAGTTATTTGAATATATAGATGACAAGCTTAAATCCGCACCATTAGCAGCTACAGCATTATAAACGTAGTTACCTAACGAGACACGACCATTGAAACCAAAGTCCCAGTTCTTATAAGTCCATTTAGAACTAAATCCCATAGTAACATCAGCATCTGGTTTTTTGTAGTAGTACAAATCAGACTCATCGATTTTACCATCACCATTACGATCTACATAAACACCTTCTAATGGTTTACCTTTATCGTCATACACTTGTTCGTAAACATAATATGTTCTTGGCGCATACCCGGTCATATAAACCTGAGCATACTGTCCACCATCACCTCCAGTTGAACCTAACTGTATTCCGGTGAAACTAGGATCTGGATTATTCGTCAATTTTGTGATTTTACTTTTATTATAAGCCAAGTTAAAACCTACCGACCAATCAAAATCTTTAGCAACGATAGGTCGTGCATTGATTGAAAATTCGATACCTTTATTAGTCATATCCCCAACATTCTGATCTAATTGTTCAGCAGGACTGGTTCCGGCAACAACAGGAGCCACACCATTCAAGAGATCAGATGTCTTACGATAATAAACATCAATAGCTCCATTGATACGGTTATTTAAAAATCCATAATCAATTCCGGCATTCCATGTAGTTGTGGTTTCCCATTTCAGATCAGGATTATAACCACTTGGTCTCATCAAGTTCACCCAATTTACTGTACCATCGGCATTATACCCCATCGGATAATAGGCTTGCCCTCTACCTGTACTATAAGCTGCTGAAGAAGGATAATATCGTCCTATATCTTGCTGACCGGTTTTACCCCATCCCAAACGAAGCTTAGCATCACTCAATACAGAGACATCTTTAAGGAACGATTCTTCTTTCATCTTCCAAGCAAAGGCCAATGACGGGAATATACCCCATCTGTTGCCACTTGCAAAACGAGACGAACCATCATCACGAATAGTAAAAGTAAATAAGTATTTATTATCAAATGTATAGTTCAAACGACCGAAGAAAGATATCAGATAGTATTCATTAAATGTATAGTAGTTTGTTTCTGGGTTAATCAACTCAAGACTGCTTACACCATCGTCTTTAGATACATACCATGTCAATTGATCACTAGTTACCTTGTAATGCTGCCATGAATAACCACCCATTACATCGAACTTACTTTTCAATGATGGAACTTCCTTCATATATTGAGTATAAAATTCAAGCAACTGATTGTTTTTGAAATTCTGGAAGTTTTCGCGAGATCCGCTTTGCGAATCATTTTCACTATATGCAGTAGGATTAAATGGGTCTCTAAAGTTTGTGCCTCCTGTAGTTGCAACATCCAAACCCAAGTTCAGATTGAATCTCAAATCCGGGAAGAAATGCAATTTATAGTCAGCCTGAACATTACCGATAAAGTTTCTTACATTAGCTCTGTTGTTCTGCATTTTGAGCATTGCCACAGGATTTTTTGTTGCTATAGATGAATATTTACCTTCATTATCTGTCCATGTAAAATACCCTCCCCATATGCTGGAGTCGTCATAAACAGACTGAGTAGGATCAAAAGCAACAGCTGCACCAACAGCTCCGGTATCGGCAAAACGAGTTTTTGAATACATCCCCTTACCATTGATATTCAATTTCAAATGATCGTCAAACAATGATGGAGTAAGAGATATACTAGCAGTAAACCTGTCCATAGTAGATGTTTCCAATATACCATCTTGTTTTGTATATCCTAAAGAAGTACGAAAAGGAACAGCTTTACCCAAAGCTCCATAAAAACTCAAGTTGTGATCTGTACCGATTGCATCTCTAAAAATTTCATCCTGCCAGTCGGTATTTGCAGTACCCAATTTTGAGAGGACATCAGCTTCACGGCTATCTCCAGTAAATTTATTTGCAACAAAGTTTCTGAATTCATTACCATCCATTACGTCGATGCTATTTCGTCTGGTACTCAAAGATATATTTCCATTATAAGCGACCTTCAATCTACCACTAACCCCTTTTTTTGTTGTGATCAAAATAACACCATTAGATGCTCTCGAACCATAAATAGCTGTAGCCGAGGCATCCTTCAAAACCGTAAATGTTTCGATATCCGCAGGATTTACTGTACTCAAAAAATTTGAAGATCCCGCTAAATCGTTACTTACGATAACTCCATCAATAATCACTAATGGATCATTTGTTGCAGAAAGAGAAGAACCTCCACGAATACGGATTGTAGAACCTTCGCCCGGACGTCCGCCATTAGAAGTTACTGCAACCCCTGCGATCTTTCCCCCTAAAAGATCCTGAGCAGAAGTAGCTAACCCTTTATTTTTTTCATCGATTTTTATAGCAACAACAGAACCGGTTGCATCTTCTTTTTTTACGCTTCCATAACCGATCACCACTACTTCGTTCAGAAGTTCCGTATCATCAGCCATTTTAATATTTATTTCTTTCTGACCGGCAACAGGGACTTCTAAAGCCTTGTAACCGATATAAGAAATAACCAGAGTTGAATTAGCCGGCGCACCGATCTGAAATTTACCATCCAAATCCGTAACTGTTCCGGTTGTAGTACCTTTTACCACTACAGATGCTCCAATAATAGCTTCGCCGTTAGAATCTGTCACAGTTCCCCTAACTACACTAGTAGAGCCACCTTGTGCATACATTGTCGCAATAGACAATACTCCCATCATTGTAAACAGGAGCAATGTAGCACAGCATTTTTTCACCTTTTCCTTCATGTGCAAATTGTTAAGATTAACATAAAATTTAAGGACTTAAAAAAAGATTCAAATCCTCATTAAGTTTAAATCATGATACAAATATGATATAATGGAACCCTTTTTTCATAGAGGAGAAAGCATAAACACCGATTTTCGCAGTGCAAACGTTTGCAAAGAAATACAAAAAACTACATTTTCATTTTGTCAATATTTCGATTTTAACATACACTCGATGATTTTGCAACATGCAGCTATGGCAATAACTCTTTCCTAACCCAAACATATACGTTTCAATAAAATACACTTTTACAAGCATAAGAAAACCAACGCCAATCTCTATAAATATTTTTTATATAAAGACAACACACCTCTATTACAATCTATAACATCACATTTACATGCATTGTTTAAAAAGGAATCTAATCCGGAAAAATAGTATTGCAGAAAAAATAGAATAACACTGTAAACTACAAAGGCTTTTTTTAAGCGTATATTTTATCTTTAACAAGAGAGCCAAATCAAAATAAAAGTTAAGAAGAAAATATCAAAACAAAAAAAGAGAGCTGCATTAATGCAAACTCTCTTTTCTTTCCAAAAAATTAGTATATACGATTATACAATATTACAAAACACCTTGTGACATCATGGCTTTTGCAACTTTCATAAATCCTGCAATGTTTGCACCTTTCACGTAGTTAACAAAACCATTGCTGCTCTTACCATATTTCACGCAATTTTCGTGAATATCTTTCATAATAAGCTTCAGTCGATTGTCAACTTCTTCCTCCGTCCAACTCAAACGTTCAGAATTCTGACTCATCTCAAGTCCCGAAACGGATACTCCCCCTGCATTAGCTGCCTTACCGGGAGCATACAAGATAGCCGCATCAAGAAATACATTTACAGCCTCGGGTGTAGATGGCATATTAGCACCTTCCGAAACAGCAATAACCCCATTGGCGACAAGAGTTTTGGCATCATCTCCATTCAGTTCGTTTTGAGTGGCAGAAGGTAAAGCTATATCCGCTTTTTCGTTCCAGGGTCTGCCGCCTGCTACATATTTACAGTTATATTTCTCCGAATATTCACGGATACGTCCTCTGTAAAGTTCTTTCAGTTCTTTCACATACGCCAGCTTTTCGGCTGTGATTCCTTCGGGATCATAGATATAACCGTCTGAATCTGATAATGTCACCGGAATCGCACCCAATTCGATTAGCTTTTCACAGGTATACTGTGCAACATTACCCGATCCGGAAACCAAACATTTCTTACCTTTAATATCTATATTTTTGGTTTTCAACATTTCCAGCAAGAAGTAAACATTTCCATATCCGGTTGCTTCGGGACGGATAAGCGATCCTCCGAAAGTAAGTCCTTTTCCGGTAAATGTACCTGTAAATTCACGGGCCAGCTTTTTATACATACCGAACATAAATCCGACTTCACGGCCTCCGACACCTATATCTCCGGCAGGTACATCCGTATCGGGTCCGATATGACGCCAAAGCTCCGTAACGAATGCCTGGCAAAAACGCATAATTTCGGCATTTGATTTTCCTTTCGGATTGAAATCCGACCCTCCTTTACCACCACCCATAGGCAGAGTTGTCAGTGAGTTTTTGAAAGTCTGTTCAAATGCAAGAAACTTCAATATAGAAAGATTTACAGATGAGTGGAAACGAATTCCTCCTTTATACGGACCAATAGCATTGCTGTGTTGAACACGGTATCCCATATTGGTATGCACTTGTCCTTTGTCGTCAGTCCATGTCACACGAAACGAAAATATACGCTCCGGAATACAAAGACGTTCGATCAGATTCACTTTATCAAATTCAGGATGCTGATTATAAACCTCCTCAATAGACTCTAATACTTCGTGGACTGCCTGATGATACTCTGGTTCGTTAGGAAAGCGTCGTTTTAGTTCAGATAAAATTTGTTCTGTCTTCATTTTTAGTAAAAGAAATTATGTTTATGAATTATGTAGGTTCTAAAATAACATTATGACATACAAATATAGCATTTTTCCACAATAAAGCAACAAATAAGTTCAATCATACAGAATAAAGCTCACAACGACTAACTAAAAATTATAAATTGAGAAGAATAAAAACAAACCGAATTCATTTTGTCATGATTTTGCAAACCGGAGAATACATTTAGACAAAAAATCAGAATACAGAACAGACAGACAACACACATTTAACACCTTAACCAAAATTTAACAGATAAAAATGCATTTTTTCTATCAAAATATTTTTTCTAATCAAAATAAGTGTTACCTTTGTAACATCAAATTAAGACAAAGAATACCATGAATCTAAAACAGAAAAACAGGTATGCTTTGTCTTTTTTTATTAGGTTAATGGTTATCAATAAGGTTGTTTTAAAATTTTAGGTTATGAAAAGGTTATTTATTTTAGCAGCAGCTATATTTTCGTTAAGCGCTGCATCGTTCGCAAGTGATGGAGAGTATGCATTTCTTTCTAAATTAACAGAGAAAGACAAATTTGAAGGACTGGCTAATTATCTTCAGGCAGATTTTGAACAACAAAGATATTTGAAAGAAATATTTGCGTTGTCAAACAAAAAACTTGAAGCTGCATCTGTAGACGGAGCAATTTCTGAAGCAGATCTACAAAAAGCATTAGCTTTTAACTTGGCAAATACAAAAAGCGTATTATCGCGCGAACAGTATAAGAAATATCTTATAATGTTGAACATCACAGCCAATAATAGTAAGAGTGGAGAGTTTTTAGCTGAAAAATAAAGCTAAAAATTCTACCCAAATTACTTTTTTTCGAAAAGTACAAATACTCTATAATATTAATAGGATCAGATATCTGATTCTATTTTTTTTGTCCCGGAATCACATATCCACACCATACTTTACGAGTCGGCTCAGATCTCCAACCCGAAGAACAGCCGCATCCTCTACAAGATAAAGATCGTCGCTGATATCTACCACATATTTATACATATGGTCTGATATAATAATACCTTTTTTCGTTTTTTCGTTTCGAATCAGATCAACAAAAGCGGAAGCATTTATAGGAGACAAATGAGAAAAGGGTTCATCCAATATACAAAACTGAGAATTACTTTTCAGAATCAAATATATTTCGATAATTCTTACATTTCCACCCGACAAATGACATATCTTTGAATCTGTATACGAATAAAATTCATTAAAAATGCTGCAAAATTCATTATAATCCACACAAAAATCTCTGAATACAGAGGTGACTTTTAAATGCTTTGGTAAAAAATTAAATTGAGGCAACATCCTTAACTCAGCAGGATTGCGATAGTCACCGAACAAAATATTGCCATTTATTCTTACTGATTTTTTGCTTGTTCTAATATCCCCGAAAATAAGTTTAAATAAAGTAGATTTCCCGCAACCATTCCGACCCAAAACCCCAGTGACCCTTCCTGTCTCCGACTTCAGGTAAACATTACTCAAATTTAAGCTTTCGCCCCATCCGAACTGGACACTATCTATTTCAAGTACATTTTTCATAATGCAAAACTAAAGCCGATACAATTACAAATAAGTGAATTGATACATCTAACACAAAGGAGAATAACCACAACTTCTGCTTATCAACCCCGAGATTTTTATAATAATAAAACTCTCCTTTTTTATACTCTTTCATATAAAAGTAAACTAACACCATAGTCCCCAACTTAAACCAAAATAATGGTAGATAAACAGAAACACCCTCTCGATAAAAAAAAGAGGCACAGATCAACGTTATTACCAGAGAGAAAATCCCAAAAGATCTATAAAATGTAAAACATAATTTAAGATACCTCATTCAATACTTTTTCTATGACACACTTTATTCCAAAATCAAATATATTCAAAAAGACAAACTTTACTCATTTAAAAAGCACAAAAAAGGTCAAGCTATATTAAAAGCCCGACCCTTTTTATATTATAACTAAATTATTTACAGATTCATTTCGACGAAATAATATCGGTACTTCGTTTGATAAAACTGCTCAAAGCCTCACCTTTCAGCATATTATTTGAAAGCAGTGCCAGATCTATTAATTGCCTCATAATTGCACTTCCGGCAGCATATTCTACTACAGCATCCTTATCTTTCGCCTCTACATCTGAAAGAATCTGCTTAACCAATGGATGATTCGTATTCACGACCATTTTATAATGATCGGGCATATCCCCATAAAAAGCCATACCGGTTTGCAAAGCCGCCATTTCTTTCATCCTTCTCATATACTCATCCTGAGTAATCTGTATCGGCTGAACATTTTCTTTAAGCGGTTTATAATCAAATGAGAAGTCTACTTTATCAATAACGGGCAGTTGAGATTTAAAAGCTTCGTTCAATTTTTCTTTCTGCTCATCGTTCAGATCAGAATCTTTTAGATCTTCTTTCTTTATTATATTATCAATAATATCACTGTCTATGCGAACAAAACGACTTTTTTCGAATTTCGACTCCAACATTCCCGCTAAATGGACATCCAATTGCCCATCGAGGAGCAAGACATCGTACCCGTGTTCTTTTGCCGCATTAATATAAGAATACTGTTCTTCTTTATTATTTGTATACAGATAAACCAAAGTATCATCCTTATCGGTCTGATTTGCAGATATCAAAGTCTTGTACTCTTCAAAAGTGAAAATTTTAGAATCAACATTCTTCAAAAGACAGAATTTCTGAGCTCTGTCATAGAATTTTTCATCTGTAAGCATACCGTACTCGATAAATATCTTAAGACTATCCCACTTTTCCTCAAACTGCGGACGGTCATTTTTAAATATTTCCTCCAGGCGGTCAGCCACTTTTTTAGTAATGTGGTTTGATATTTTCTTTACATTATGATCGCTTTGCAAGTATGATCTCGACACATTCAACGGAATATCCGGAGAATCAATCACACCATGCAAAAGAGTCAAAAATTCGGGCACAATCCCTTCCACCGAGTCTGTAATAAATACCTGATTAGAATAAAGCTGAATCTTATTCTTATGAGGATCTACGTTTGGTTTCAGTTTCGGGAAATATAATATACCTGTCAGTTTGAACGGATAATCTACATTCAAATGTATCCAAAACAAAGGTTCATCCGTGAAAGGATACAACCCCTGATAAAATGTCTTATAATCTTCATCTTTCAACTCACTTGGCTTACGAGTCCACAACGGAGTAGTATCATTAATGACATTATCTTCATCAGCTTCAACCGATTTACCATCCTCCCATTTTGTTTTCTTTCCGAAAGCAATCGGTACAGGCAAGAATCGGCAATATTTCTTCAACAGACGCTCAATCTCGGCATTTTCAAGGAAGTTCTTATTTTCGTCATCGATATACAATACAATATCAGTACCCCTCTCCTGTTTATCGGCAGCCGAAATTGTAAATTCGGGACTACCATCACATGTCCATCTTACGGCAGGTTCATCTTTGTACGATTTAGTCACAACTTCCACTTGCTTAGAGACCATAAAAGACGAATAAAATCCTAATCCAAAATGTCCTATAATAGAATTAGCATCATCTTTGTATTTATCAAGGAATTCATTAGCCGAAGACAAAGCTATCTGATTCAAGTATTTATCAACCTCTTCGGCAGTCATACCGATACCTTTATCGGAAATGGTCAGAGTGCCTTTTTCTTTATCTACCGATATATGAATTGTAAGATCACCCAATTCTCCTTTAAATTCACCCAAAGATGAAAATGTCTTTAACTTCTGAGTCGCATCAACAGCATTAGAAACCAATTCTCTCAAGAAAATTTCATGATCGCTATACAAAAATTTCTTTATGATGGGGAAAATATTATCTGTGGTAACCCCAATTTGACCTTTTTTCTCTTCCATAATTATTATATATATATGAATTTTACTACTATTTCGGTTTCATCCACATTACACCGTCAAAAAAAATGCCAACAATCAAAATCCTGCCATTTTGACAAAATAAATAGATTTTTCAATCAAACACCAAAACCAACATAAATTTTATCTATACCGCATAACACTCTTTTCAAAACCACTCAATAAAATGCAAAAAATTAAATACCAATACATTACTACTATCACAAATTCAATATTAACATTTATTTCACTAAATAAGTCATATTTTATTTCTTTGATTCAGAAAAGATTGTAAATTTGTAATATTGGTTAATCCAATAAATATTATATATAATTATGGACGTTGCTTTCGGGCAACATAAAAGGGGAATAATTATGAGTACAAACACTACAGACGCAAATGGTTTTGAGAGAAAACTTATTGCATTACAGAACAATATGTTGAATTTTGCTATGACTCTTACAACAAATAGAGAAGAAGCAAAAGATTTGTTACAGGAAACCACTCTGAGAGCATTAGATAATAAAGAAAAGTATTATGAAAATGTAAATTTCAAGGGTTGGGTTTTCACTATAATGCACAACATTTTTGTAAATAATTACAGAAGAATAGTCCGCACACAAACCGTTGTGGATCAGACCGAAAATTTATATCACTTAAACCTGCCTCAGGATTCAGGTTTTGACACTCCCGAAGGAGCTTATACCATTGCCGAAATTACAAAGGCTATAAACAGCTTTACCAATGAATATAAGATTCCGTTCTCGATGCATGTTTCGGGTTACAAATACGAAGAAATAGCTCAAACCCTATCTTTACCGATAGGCACAGTAAAAAGTCGTATCTTCTTTGCCCGCAAGAGATTACAGGAAATGCTAAGTGATTATAAATATCAGGATAGAGAATAAGAGGCCTGAAACCTCAAAAAAAGTATAACAAGAGCCGCAGTAATCTATTTTTCTGCGGCTCTTTAAGGTCTCAGACCTTTTATAAACTTTTGCAAATATAAAGACAACAGTTAGTTGCCACTTTCAAGACAATGACATTAACTATCTTCTGTTGTCTGCAAAAACAAAACATTCCACATAAGATGAAAAAATATCTAATAATAATCTGCTCCATCGTATTAGCTTTGACTACGAATGCTCAGAGCAAGCAGGAAAAAGGGCAAGGCAAGGTAGTAAAAGTGACAGCAACCAACTACAATCAGGAAATAGCCGAAGGGATAGTCATAGTTGACTATTGGGCTCCATGGTGTGGCCCCTGCCGTAAACTAGAACCTATACTGAAAAGTCTGGCAGCGGAAAAAAACATCAAGATCGGAAAACTGAATGTCGATGAAAATAAGTCATTCACTACAGCAAAAAAGATTTCGACAATACCCACTATGCTTATTTATAAAAACGGGAAAGAAGTAGAACATCTCACCGGACTTTACACGAAAGAAGAATTAACAAAGATATTGGACAAGTACCTGTAAACAAATAGAGAGCATTAAAAAATGCTCTCTATTTTATAAATATCACATAAACCCAACTATCAGATAAGGCTTTCCTGTATATTATTAAAAACAATCTTTAGGATCGAGCGCACCTGATTAAGCCCTTCCTCGTCTATTCCAGCCAAGGCATAATGCATGGTCTCATTTACCGCTCTATTTGCTTCATCTTTTATACTCTCGCCTTTGGGTGTCAAAAAGATCAAATTAGAACGCCTATCGGCTGGTGTAGCATGACGTTCTACCAAACCCTGCTTAACCAGATTATCGACCAAACGGGTCATACTCGGTTTATCTTTAAAGGTCGCATCGCAGAGTTTTTGCTGCGAAACTCCATCCTGCCTCCACAGAAAGGACAACACAGTCCATTGCTCCGGAGTAATATCAACACCTGCCTTTCGGAAATTGCGATACATCTTTCGGTTTATCGCCATCGACACTTTCCCATTAATGATGGGGAAAATATACTCAGGATCTATCAATTCACTATTATCTTGCTTCATCTTATAATTATCTAAGTAACAGAAAGTATTCAACAATATACTTTTGATTCAAGGTTTCATATCTATTTATTATCCATCCAAGTATGCCAACAATAGGTCGTTATTACTTTAATACGATATCGACACCTACTGATACTTATAATACGTTTCGGATGTTTGACCTTGCCAAAATAATAAAAAGGACTGAAACCTTTAGCCCGAAAAACAAAAATACAATATCTTAGCGTTTATCTGAAAAGTTTTGAGCGGTTATTTTGTTTTTCGGGGATTAAATCTTAACTTTGCGCCTCGAAAAACATTATTGTTTAACAGATTATAATTAATTATTTATGAACCATTACGAAACCGTTTTCATTTTGACTCCCGTTTTGTCTGATGTACAGATGAAGGAAGCGGTAGAAAAATTCAAAGGTATCCTTGTTGGTGAGGGTGCGACTATCGTGAACGAAGAGCATTGGGGGCTTAAGAAATTAGCTTACCCAATCCAAAAGAAATCTACAGGATTTTATGCATTCATCGAGTTCGATGCAGAACCAGCTGTTATCGAAAAATTAGAGCTTCAATATCGTCGTGACGAAAAAGTTATCCGTTTCTTAACTTTCCGCCAAGATAAATACGCTCATCAATATGCAGAAAAAAGAAGAGGTTTAAGATCATCAACTAAAAAAGAAAATTAATCATGGCACAACAATCAGAAATCAGATATTTGACTCCTCCTTCAGTAGATGTCAAAAAGAAAAAATACTGCCGTTTCAAGAAAAGTGGTATCAAATATATCGACTACAAAGATCCTGAATTCTTGAAAAAATTCTTGAACGAACAAGGCAAAATCTTACCTCGTCGTATTACCGGTACATCGTTGAAATTTCAACGCCGTATAGCTCAAGCTGTAAAGAGATCTCGTCATTTGGCGTTGCTTCCTTACGTAACTGATATGATGAAATAATTTAAAACAGGAGGAAAAATTATGCAAGTTATATTGAAAGAAGACGTAACCAACCTAGGTTACAAAGACGATGTAGTAACGGTAAAGGACGGATACGGACGTAACTATCTATTACCTCAGGGTAAAGCTGTTATAGCTACAGAATCTGCAAAAAAAGTATTAGCTGAAAACTTAAGACAACGTGCTCACAAACTAGAAAAAATCAAACAAGACGCTCAGGCTCTTGCGGCGAAACTAGAAGGAGTTGCTTTGACTATCGGTGCTAAAACAAGCTCAACTGGTACAATTTTCGGTTCGGTTACAAACATTCAGGTTTCTGAAGCTTTGGCAAAACAAGGTTTCGAAGTAGACCGCAAAGTTATTGTAATCAAAGATGCAGTTAAAGAAGTTGGTTCGTACAAAGCTCTATTAAAACTTCACAAAGAAGTTTCAGTAGAAGTTCCATTCGAAGTAGTTTCGGAATAAGAGGCTTTAGAGCAATCTAAAATATATAAAAAAGGATTATCCTATTGGGTAATCCTTTTTTCGTATATATGCTGCCCTTTTTTTCTTTTTTATCTATAGACAAAGTGTTCTTTAGATTGCTGCAAAAAATCAGAGAAAAGGCATCATTAAAGAAAGCACAAGTTTACTGTAACTTTTGTTACCTTTCGAGGATATTTCGTAGGGGCGTATAATTATACACCAGAATTTAAAAACATCGGGCGAAATATTTTTCACCCCTACGGGCATGATTGGGTTCAATGGTGAAGATGGCATCTGAAGTAAAACGAAGAGTTACTTTTGTTACCTTTTATCTAATTATACAAGAGCAAGATATTGAATGTAAGAACATACATTTTTTTTATCTAAAAAAGAAGTCGTACTTTTGCACCAGTATGAATAATAAATAGGTCTGAGACCTTAAAAAGTAATTCGATGAATTTTGTTGAAGAATTAAAATGGCGTGGTATGATTCACGAGATCATGCCGGGAACTGAAGAACAACTTCAGAAAGAATTAACTTCGGGGTACGTAGGTATAGACCCTACAGCCGACTCATTGCATATCGGCCACCTTGTCGGAGTTATGATCTTAAAGCATTTTCAACGTGCCGGACATCGTCCTCTTGCCCTTATCGGAGGTGCAACAGGTATGATTGGCGATCCATCAATGAAATCACAGGAAAGAAACCTTCTGGATGAAGAAACCCTTCGCCGTAATCAAGAAGGTATCAAAAAACAATTAGCCAAATTCCTTGATTTCGAGTCCGATGCACCAAACAAAGCTGTGTTAGTTAACAACTATGACTGGATGAAAGATTATTCGTTTTTGAATTTTATCCGTGATATAGGTAAGCACATCACTGTGAACTATATGATGGCAAAAGATTCTGTAAAAAAACGATTGAACGGAGAATCTTCGGAAGGTATGTCATTCACCGAATTCTCATATCAACTACTGCAAGGATACGATTATCTGCACTTATATAACGAATATGGCTGCCGCATACAAATGGGTGGTTCTGATCAATGGGGAAACATCACTACCGGAACTGAACTTATCCGCCGCAAAACAGGAGGCGAAGCATTTGCGCTTGTCTGCCCTTTGATAACAAAAGCCGATGGTACTAAGTTCGGTAAAACCGAATCAGGAAACGTATGGCTCGACAGACGCTACACATCACCTTACAAATTCTACCAATTCTGGCTGAATGTAAGTGATGCAGATGCAGAACGTTATATTAAGATATTTACCTCTTTGAGCAAAGAAGAGATCGAAGCATTAGCGACAGCTCAAAAAGAAGCAGCTCACTTGCGCCCTCTTCAGAAAAAGCTTGCCGAAGAGCTGACAGTGATGGTACACTCGAAAGAAGACTACGATCAGGCAGTAAAAGCATCAGCTATATTATTCGGCAATTCGACTGCGGATGACCTTAAAACATTAGACGAGGAAACTCTTCTTCAAGTATTCGAAGGCGTACCTCAGTATGAAATATCCAAAGCTGATTTGGCTGACGGAATTCATGCATCGGAGCTATTAACTCAAACAGCAGCTGTATTTCCATCAAGAGGGGAAATGAAAAAGCTAGTACAATCCGGAGGTGTCATGATTAATAAGAATAAGCTCGAAAGTGCTGAAGAATCAATTGATCTTTCGTATTTAATCGGAGGAAAGTATATTCTTGCACAAAAAGGTAAGAAAAATTACTTTTTATTGATTGCAAAATAAAAAAACAATCTATACTTTTGCATTGCCTTAATAAAGCAATGCATATTGTCTCATGGTGTAACGGTAGCACAGCAGATTCTGGTTCTGTTTGTCTGGGTTCGAATCCTAGTGAGACAACAAAAAAAAGCTGATAATCAATCAATTATCAGCTTTTTTTATTTAAAATCAACAATCACTCATCCTTTTCAAAATTAGATTCGACATATTCTTTGGGTGACATTCCGTAAAACTCACGAAATGAGCTTGAAAAGTGTGATAAGTTAGAAAAGCCTGTTGCGTAAGCCACTTCTGAAATAGAAAGCTTCTTATTAGCCAAAAGTAATGCAGCCTGCTTCAGTCTTATACTTTTAATAAAATCACGTGCCGACTGGTTTGTAAGCTCCTTTAGTTTTCGGTGCATATGTACACGGCTCATACCAACATTTGTAGCAAGCATTTCGACACTCAACTCTGGATTGGACAAATTCTCATTGATGATCTTCATTATTCTCTCCATCAGTATTTCATCGGAAGATTTCATTTCTATATTCTGAACCATCTCCTCAGGGTACTGCATTCCGCTAAATTTCGTCTTAAGACGGGCTCTGTTTTCCAGTAAGTTCGTGATAGTGTATCTCAGCATCTCTGTGTTAAAAGGTTTCGACACATAGGCATCCGCGCCAACATCAAGTCCTTCTATCTTATTCTCAGGAGTAGATCTCGCAGTCAATAATATAACGGGAATATGATTGATATTGATATTCTGCTTTATTTTCCTTACAAGAGTTATTCCATCCATTTGCGGCATCATTACATCACTTATAATCAAATCCGGCTGTTTGATCAAAGCAATATCCAGCGCCTTCTTACCGTTTTCACAGACGATGATCTTATATTCGGAAATCAATTCACTTTTTATATAATCTCTAATCTCATCCTCATCTTCAACTATCAGAATAGTGTATTTTGTCCGGGGCTTTATTTTCGAATCGGAATCACTCTCAATAACCGAGTTCGACAATTCGTTCGAAACGGTTGTCGTAAATTTATTCTCTTCCTGTGATTTGATTTCTCCGTTTTCTTCCAGTTCCTGAGCTCTTAAATGATCGCTGCCCAAAGGAATACGAACTATAAAACGAGTACCCGGCATATCAGACCTGTTTTCAGCCTGTATCGAGCCATAATGGAGATGAACTAAAGACCTTGTCAGATGCAAACCGATACCGGTTCCGAAATTAGCATTTGTGAAATCATTGCTTATTTGATAAAAACGCTCAAAAATCTGTTCGATCTTATCTTTATCTATGCCTATTCCATCATCCTGAATAACTATCTCGAAATATCTACGCAGAGGACTTTTTACCATATCATCCTTACCTGTAGATAATTCAATAGAAATATTACCATTATCCGGGGTATACTTAAAGGCATTTGATAAAATATTAAGAAGTATTTTATCAAAGTTATTAAGATCTATCCAAACATTGAGCTTATCTTCTTTGTGTGTAAAATTAAAACTGATATTTTTTCGCTGAGCCAGATATTCAAATGTCATCATCAGATCTTCAATAAATCCAACAATATCGGTTTCCCTGAAATGAAGTTGCATCTGTCCTTTATCCAATTTGCGAATATCCATCAACTGATTTATCAATCGTAATATCCGCTGAGCATTCCGATAAATCATCACATAGGTCTTTTGCAGTTTAGCATCCTTATTATCAACTATCAACTTTTCCATCGGGTTGATGATCAATGTCATTGGTGTACGTATTTCATGTGATATATTTATAAAAAACTGTAGTTTGGCTTCATTTATCTGCTCCTGATGCTCTCTTTTCAAAGCTTCCTGACGATGCTGCATCCGGCTATAAATGTAGTTTACAACAAACAAAATCAACAATACAATCAAAATAGCATAACCCGCATATGCCCATGGAGACTGATACCAAGGTGGAGAAATTACAATTTTAATCGTTTTTATCTCGGAATAGTTATCATAATCATGAGCCCTCAGCTTAAATGTATACGTTCCGGGACTAAGGTTTGTGTATGTGACCCGATTGATCCCCGGATAAGAATTAGTCCAGTCCTTGTTTATCTCTTCTATCATATATTGATAGATAATTCTCTCCGGATTTGTAAATTCGAGAGCTGAAAATTCAATACTGAAAGTATTATCATTATATCCCAGATGAAATTCATCGGCATCTTGCACCGAGGTAGAAACAATATCATCCCCACCCGACTGGTCTCCCCTTTTTACCGCATGATTAAATACATAAAAGTCGGTTATCAGGACATGGAGCTGCTTCTTTGTTTCGATAATATCTTCCGGAAAGAAATTTGTCACACCATATATTCCGCCAAAATACATTTTTCCTTTACTATCTTTAAATCTAGCTCCACGGGTAAATTCATTCCCTTGCAACCCATCTCCGGCATAATAATTTACAAATCGGTTCTCATCAATTATAAACTTATTGATTCCGGCATAAGTACTAATCCACATATTTCCATCCCGATCTTCACATATTCCGCAAATAACATTGCTCGACAGTCCATCTTTGGTCGTATACTTTTTGAGGGTCTGATCTTTCTTATTGAATACACTAAGCCCATCCGTTGCACCTATCCAAATATTACCAATTACATCTTCCAATAGGCAATACACTACATGCCCCGGTTGTATGGTATTTGTATTCAAATATTTAATAAAGGTATTCTTCACCGGATCAAAACAACTGACACCTTTGTAATGAGCAATCCAAATCAAACCCTGACTATCCACCAGAATATCGTTAATCCAATCGTTACCTAATTCATCTACCGAAAAATCGTCATTTTCACTTTTATGCGATTCATAATGAGTCAATTTCCCGGTCTCCAGACTCATCTTATAAATGCCTGCACCATAAGTCCCTATTAACAGGTTCTTATGATTATCTTCTCTTATACAATAAATCTTATCATTGACCAATTCTTTTATATACTGACAATTACCTGTTTTACGATCCAATTTAGCCAACCCTTTTGTATATGAACCGACCCATAAATTATCGTTCGAATCTTCATAAATACTAAGTATTGTATTGGATATCGAAACAGGTGATGATGTCTGGCTATAATGAACAACTCTCTCCCCTTCATCATTGACTCCATAAATGCCCTCGTTGTTTGTTCCGATCCACAGAATACCCTCCTGATCTTTATAAATAGACATTACAGAACTAGCTCCGATAGGATTATTCTTTATTGATTTCAAACCATAGTAACTAAACTTATTCTTAGTGTTCGGTATAAAAATAATCCCTTTCTGAGAAACACCCAGCCACAGATTATCGTCCTTGTCTTGGAGAATAGAATAAATCTTTCCTTTGGTAAAGTCGATAAGAGCAGAGCCCGATTCATAATCTTCCACAACATTCTTTTCCGAATTGTAGTATTTTAAGCCCTGCCCCTCTGTACCTATATACAAAAGATTTTCTTTACTGACCAACAGGTCCTTAACCATCAACGGAAGTCCTTTATTATAAGGAACAACCTCAAAATTTTTAGTTTTCTGATTATATTTGTTTAGCCCTCCCGTTAAAGTGCCCACAAATAAGTTCCCCTGCCTGTCTTCCGCTATAGACGATATATTATTGCTCATAATTCTGCTCGGAGCAGTAAACGTTTGAATCTTACCTGTTTTAGGAGAATACAGATTCAATCCGTCATTTTCGGAGCCTATCCATAAATTTCCATGAGAGTCTTCAAATATAAGATATAGATAATTACTGGTAAGAATATCCCTCAAGCGGACTTCTGCCCGAACTTCATCCTTATGTTTTTTTATAGAGAAGGCACCTTGTCCTGATGTCGTAATCCATATCTCCTTATTACGGGTTTCGATAATACGGGTCACATGCGGATTCACTCGCTTATCTCCGTTGTACATAGGTATTTCTTTGAAAGAATCAGAAGCCCTGTCGTATATCATCAACCCATCAATACATCCGATCCAAAAATTTCCTGAACTATCTTCAAAAACCGTTCTGACATAATCGTTCTTTAAAGAAGACTCATCTTCGGGTATATGCTTATAGGTCGAGAACTTCATCCCATCGAATTTATTCAATCCGTTCTCCGTTGCTATCCAGATAAAGCCGCGTTTATCCTGATATATCTGATTTATCAAACTACTTGACAAATTTTCATCGGGAGAATAGAATCTGCCTATCTGAGCTAAAACAGGAGTATAATCGATAAGCAGAAACAAAAACAAAACAATAAGGAAATTTAATCTTATGTTTTTACAGGTCATAGATATTAAAAGATTAAGAAACAACAAGAACTAAGGCATTATACCTTTTTATTGATTTGGTAAGTATAACAATCAAAGCTTATTATTAATTAGAAATGTATAATCAAATACATTTATTTACTTAATATAGCATACACTAAGGCTTTTACTCTAGGATCTAGATTACCGGAACCAAAATTACTCTAAGGTACGAATCCCTTAGAAAAGGCTATACACAAATATAGAAAATTAAAAGGATTTAAAAGGATTTTACCCCTGTATGTAACATTGGGAAAAGAAAATGTTACACTTTCTTCAAGCCATGTAACACAAGCACGATTATCTGATGCACCAAAACAATAAATTAAAAAGATATATTCATAGGTTTGTATTTCATAAATAAGGTCTCAGACCGACCTATAACTTTGGTTAGTAGAACGACCAAAGTCCGCTGTAAACTTTAAAATATATTATTAAATACTTGCTATTAGTTATTACACCGAGAAAACCTTAAAATTTATTGCCATGTTAAAAAACAAACTTTTAATACTGATTATAGCCATTGCTGCTTCGATGCAAGGACAATCCCAACTACCCCATCTGATAAAACAAGGAACTGCAACCCAATTGGTAGTCGATAATAAACCTTTTTTGATACTAGGTGGTGAATTAGGAAATTCTTCGGCATCAGCGGTCAGTGATATAGAGTCCATTTTTCCAAAATTACAAAAGATGGGACTCAACTCAGTATTAGTTCCTGCCTACTGGGATCTGATAGAACCGACAGAAGGACAGTTTGATTTCAGCCTGATTGATAAAACAATAAATCAAGCCAGAAAAAACCAATTAAAAGTTGTTTTCCTTTGGTTCGGAGCTTGGAAAAACTCCATGAGTTGCTATGCTCCTCTTTGGTTTAAACAAGATTATAAGAAATATCCCCGTGCATACACTCAGTCGGGTAAACCTTTAGAAATAGCCAGTTCTTTTTCCGGCAATGTTTTACAGGCTGATAATAAGGCTTTCACAGAATTAATGAAACATATAGCATCGGTTGACGGCAAAGACAATACTGTTATTATGATACAGATTGAAAACGAAATCGGGATGCTCGAAAATGCCCGCGATTATTCGAAAGAAGCAAACGGTCTGTTCGAAGCTCAGGTTCCCGAAACATTAATCAAGTATCTCTCTAAAAATAAAAAAACACTTCATCCTTGGCTGCTTGACAAATGGGGAAAAGCAGGATTTAAAACGAAAGGAAATTGGCAGGAGGTGTTCGGGAACGACGTCTATACTGATGAGATATTTATGGCTTGGTCTTATTCTTCCTATGTGGAAAAATTAGCACTATCGGCTCGTTCAATACACAATATACCGCTATATGTAAATGCTGCAATGAACAGCCGGGGACGCAAACCCGGTGAATATCCCTCAGCTGGGCCTTTGGCTCATCTCATTGACATTTGGCAGTATGGGGCTCCCAATATTGATCTGCTAGCTCCCGACTTATACGATAAAGGCTTTGCGGGATGGGTTGCACAATATAAGCTGCACAACAATCCATTATTCATACCCGAAGTAAAATTGACTGATAACAATGGAGTACAGGCCTTTTATGCTTTCGGCGAACACGATGCAATCGGATATTGTCCGTTCTCCATCGAAAACGGTAACGATAATCCAGATGCTCCAACAGTAAAGGCTTACGCAAAGCTGAAAGAATTAACACCCCTCCTAACCAAAATACAGGGAAAAGGCATGTCAAACGGACTTCTGTTTGATCAGGAAAACAAAGAACGTATCCTCCGCTATGATGATCTGAAAATCATCAGCCGTCACTTTTTTACATTGCCATGGGATCCGAGAGCTACAAACGGTAGTACTTGGCCTGAAGGTGGAGGGATTATAATCCGCTTGGCTAAAGATGAATACATTGTAGCAGGAAGCGGTATTGTAATTGAATTTCAGAAAGAAGGAGAAAACAAATATACTGAATCTAAAAACCTGGGAGAAGATGGATTTGTCAGTCAGGGGGGAAATGAGTCCCTAAAACAAAATACATGGAACGGTGGATCGAGAGCCGGTATCGGCACTGTTGACGAAATCAGCATTTCCCCCGATGGAACATTCAACTACCTCCGCAGGCTGAATGGAGACCAAACACATCAGGGACGACATGTACGTATCGGCGTTGATGATTTCAGTATCCTTCACGTTAAACTTTATGAATACAAATAAGATATCACTACAACTAAGTAAATAAAAGTATTTAATGAAATATTTACAAGTTTATAACAAGCATTGAATCTCTCACTTACCAAAGAAATAAACAGGTCTGTGAGCTTAAAAATTGAGTATGAAAAACCTTCGACACATAATACTTCCTGTTCTTTTGATCTATTGTTCATTTTATATGCTGAACGGAAATAATATCCGATTCATCAAATACGAGAAAAGTAGTTCATCTATGGTTTTATTCGAATCCGGCAGCAGATTGAAGATATTGACAAATGAAACTGCGCTTCCCGGAGTAAAAATAGCCGTAAAAAACTTACAGGCTGACTTTTATAAAGTGACTGGTGTTGAGCCGGATTTAGGAACCGAAATAATTAACAGCAATCAACCTGTACTTATAATCGGTACAGTTGGTGTAGATCAATTTATAGACGAGCTTATAAAAAAAGGAAAACTGAACAAAGATGAATTAAGCGGAAAGAATGAAAAATACCTGATTCAAAATGTCACCGATCCTTTTGACGGAATAAAGGAAGCCATCGTTATAGCAGGAAGCGACAAGAGGGGTACAATATACGGGATCTACGAATTATCGAAACAGATAGGTGTCTCACCATGGTATTATTGGGCAGATGTACCTATCGAGAAAAGAAGTATTCTTTCGTTTGAGAGAGGTACTTATACAGATGGAGAACCCGCTGTTAAATACCGTGGGATATTTCTGAATGACGAAGCTCCCGCTTTAAGCGGATGGAGTCACACTGTATTCGGCGGATATAACCACAAATTCTATGAAAAAGTATTTGAACTGATACTCCGTCTCAAAGGTAATTTTCTTTGGCCGGCAATGTGGAACAACGCCTTCTATGACGATGACCCACTGAATGGTCCTTTAGCTGATGAATATGGCATAGTAATGAGTACATCTCATCATGAACCAATGGCTTTGGCTCAAAAAGACTGGCACAGAAAAGGAAACGGTGCATGGAATTACAACACCAACAGCAAGAATCTTAAATCATTCTGGAAATCGGGGATAGAACGCAGCAACAACTGGGAACGTGTTGTCACTATAGGCATGCGCGGTGATGGAGACGAAGCAATGGAAGAAGGTACAAATATAGCCTTATTGGAAAAGATAGTAAAAGATCAACGAAACATTATAACACAAGTTACAGGAAAAAGAGCTGAAGAAACTCCCCAAGTATGGGCTTTATACAAAGAAGTACAAGATTATTATGATCATGGAATGCGTGTGCCCGATGACATCACATTGCTATTTTGTGACGATAATTGGGGTAATGTCCGCAAATTACCCGAACTGGATTCCAAACCCCGAAAAGGCGGATACGGGATGTATTACCATTTCGACTACGTAGGAGGCCCTCGCAATTCTAAATGGATCAATATAAGTCCCGTACAACGTATCTGGGAACAGATGAACCTAACCTACCAACACGGAGTAGATAAGATATGGGTGGTAAATGTAGGAGACCTAAAACCCATGGAATATCCTATAAGTTTCTTTTTGGATATGGCATGGAATCCCGATCAATTCAATACTGATAATCTGTTACAACACACAGAACAATGGTGTGCGCAGCAATTTGGCGAAAAATATGCCAAAGAATCAGCCCGCATCATTAATCTTTACACAAAATATAACCGAAGGGTTACTCCCGAACTGCTGAATGAAAAGACCTACAGTCTCGAAAACTATAATGAATTCGAAACAGTAGTTAACGATTATCGTAATCTGGTTATAGATGCCATGCGATTATATTATCTGATACCCGATACATATAAAGACGCATTTGATCAGTTGGTTGTATTCCCCGTTAATGCTTGTTCAAACCTTTATGAAATGTATTATGCTGTTGCTAAGAACCATTTTTATGTAGATCAAAAGGATATACAAGCTAATTATTGGGCAAACAAAGCAAAAGAATGCTTTGAGCGGGACTCTCTTCTTACCCTACATTACAACAACGATATAGCAAATGGCAAATGGCCTCATATGATGGATCAAGTGCGGATAGGTTATACGACATGGCAACAACCCGACAGAAGCATTATGCCCAAAGTCGAATATATCATGCAAACCGCTCAATACAAGGAAAAAGTATTCGAAGAAGCTGACGGATATGTTTCGATCGAAGCTGAGAATTACAGCCGCCAGCAAAGTGAAGGTAATATAGAATGGACTGTTATACCTCACTTCGGGAAAACTCTTTCGGGGATAACAACTCTACCTGTAACATCCTCTCCTGAAAACAAGAGCGTGTACCTTGAATATGATATGGATATGAAAACCATAGGAGAAGGAAACCTTATTATACTGACCGCTCCCACTCTCAATTTCAATTCTAACAGAGGCTTGCGTTATGCTGTCTCTATCGACGGAGGTGAAGAACAAGTAGTAAACATCAATGGGCACTACAAAGGAGAATTGGGCAAATGGCAGGCTGAAAGCATAATAGAAACAAGCTCTAAATTCAAAATAAGCACAACTGGAAGACATACCATCCGGTTCAGAGTTCTTGATGCAGGAATCGTGCTTCAGAAAATCATGTTGGATATGGGAGGACTTAAACCCAGCTATCTGGGAGCACCTCAGAGTCAATATACGAAATAAATAATTGGTGAATCTATGAAACGAAATCTCTTCATCAGCTTTTCAATCAGAAAACTGCTTGTACTAGCCCTGATCCAATTCTGTATTTTGAACATAAATGCAGAAATAAAACTGCCCCGTCTGATCAGTAACGGGATGATACTACAACGTGACAAACCATTAACTCTATGGGGATGGGCATCGGCAGGAGAAACTATCTCGGTAACTTTTCAGGAAAAGAATTTCCGCACCAAAGCCGATAAAAAAGGAAACTGGAAAATAACATTGCCATCATATCCGGCAGGAGGGCCGTATCTGATGACCATCAATAAAACCGAATTACAAGATATTCTGATAGGCGATGTCTGGCTTTCGTCAGGACAATCGAACATGGAACTACCCATCAGCCGAACCTTAGACTTGTACAAAAAAGAGGTCGAAAATACCGTCAATCCGAATATAAGGCTATTCAGAGTACCGATGAAATACAGCTTTAAGCAAGAGGAAAATGATCTGCAAGGGGGTGAATGGAAGTCCGTAACACCCGATAATATACTCGATTTTTCGGCTGTATCTTATTTCTTCGCAAAAGAGATATATGATAAATACAATGTTCCGGTAGGAATAATCAGTACAGCCATAGGCGGCTCTCCGGCAGAAGCATGGCTCAGCGAAGACGCTTTACGCAGTTCCCCTAATCATTTAGCGACATTGTCACTGACAGCTAATGATGCATCTGTAGATAGCGTACGCCAAACAGAATCGGCTCAGGCAAAACAATGGCAAAGCCAGCTTAGCATAAATGATAAAGGAATATCTCTATGGAACAAAGACCATCTGGATATTTCGGAATGGCCTTCAATATCTTTACCTGGATACTGGTCGGACAAAGGACTTGGATTTATAAATGGTTCGATCTGGCTGAGAAAAGAATTTGAAGTAGACCCATCTATTGCAGGACAAGCAGCGATATTGCGTTTGGGCTGCATTGTGGATTCCGATTCGGCTTTTGTCAATGGTGTTTTTGTAGGAACTACTTCCTATCAGTATCCACCACGTATATATAATATACCGGCAGGAATTCTCAGAAAAGGGACGAACAACATTACCGTGCGAACTGTAAGCAACGGAGGACGAGGAGGTTTCGTTGAAGAAAAGCCTTACAAGATCATTACAGACAAAGGAGAAATAGACCTCACAGGAGATTGGAAATATCAGCGTGGAGCACAAGCAGGCCCGTCTCCTTCTCAAACATTTTTTCAATACAAACCGGCGGGACTCTACAATGGGATGATAGCTCCTGTCAAAAATTTTGCGATAAAAGGATTTCTCTGGTATCAAGGAGAAAGTAATACTGGTAATCCAAAAGAGTATAAAACACTGTTTCCCGATCTCATCAGTAATTGGAGAAGCAAATGGAGTGACGAAAAAATACCCTTCATATACGCACAGCTGCCCAATTTTATGAAAGCGGTAAAAACTCCGGCAGAAAGCAATTGGGCACAATTGAGAGAAGCACAACGACATACTCTGACTATCCCTGAAACAGGTATGGCTGTAACCATTGATCTGGGAGAATGGAATGACATCCATCCTCTTAATAAGAAAGATGTAGCCCGACGTTTATTCTTTGAAGCTCAACACATAGCATATAATGATTCCTCTGCAATCAGAAGTCCTCAATATCAAAGTATGGAAGTACAAGAAAACAGTATTGTGTTGACATTCTCCTCTCCTGGCAAAGGTCTTTATACCAATATTGATCTGAAAGGCTTTACAATTGCCGGATCAGATAAAAAGTATGTTTGGGCAAAAGCATCATTTTTAGCAGATAACAAAGTCAGAATATGGAGTGAACAGGTAGCCAATCCAGTATCGGTTCGCTATGCGTGGGCAGACAACCCCGATGATGCAAATCTGAAAAATAAAGAAGGCTTACCTGCAGCACCGTTCACAACAGAGTAAATAAATCCTATCAGAATCTAAAAATAAGAATGGAATCAATGTCAAAAACAGCAACCGAGTTGAAAGGTTTTTATAAACTATCCGGAATACAGCGTGTAGGTTTCGGATCAGGAGACTTAGCTCAAAATCTGATTTATCAGACAGTCTCTATGTATTTACTCATCTTCTACACAAATGTTTTCGGAATCTCGGCGGCAGCAGCCGGAGTTATGTTCCTTATAGTCCGGATAATCGATGTCATCTGGGATCCGATTGTCGGTGCATTTGTAGATAAGCACAATCCCAAATCAGGGAAATACAGGTCTTATCTTATACTCGGGGGGATTCCACTTACGGGCTTTGCCATCTTATGTTTTTGGAATGGTTTTTCAGGCTCATTGTTTTATGCTTATGTTACATATGTAGGGCTATCGATGTTATATACATTAGTCAATGTTCCGTACGGAGCATTAAATGCCTCTCTTACCCGGGATACCGACGAGATTACCAAACTAACATCTGTACGCATGTTTATGGCGAATCTGGGAGGTCTGGCCGTAGGATACGGAATACCCGTATTAGTAAAACTGCTCTCTCCCGATGGAAAAATAAATTCTTCGGAATCCGGAAATGCCTGGTTTATAACGATGACTATTTATGCTTTAACAGGATTAGCCCTGCTCATTTTCTGTTTTATCCAAACCAAAGAACGGGTAGTGATGGACAAAAAAGAAACGGAAGATGTAAAGGTTTCCGATCTATGGGTCGAATTCAAGAGAAACCGTCCGTTGCGCATACTTGCATTCTTTTTCATCACAGCTTTTGCCATGATGGCCATCGGCAATTCTGCGGGATCATATTATATGATTTACAATGTTCAGGCTCCCGATATGCTTCCTTACTTCATGGCACTGGGATCTATTCCCGCCTTTATATTTATGCCTATGGTTCCGGCTATCAAACGAGCGATCGGTAAAAAACAGATGTTTTATGTATTTCTATCTGTCGCGATACTCGGTATGGCACTACTGTATATAGTATCTATCGTTCCGTCTTTAAAATCTCAGGTATGGCTTATATTAGTCGCTCAATTTATAAAATCCACAGGAGTCATTGTTGCCACAGGATACATGTGGGCATTAGTCCCCGAAGTAATTTCGTATGGAGAACATACCACAGGAAAAAGGATATCGGGAATAGTCAATGCCCTGACCGGAATTTTTTACAAAGCAGGAATGGCGTTAGGCGGAGTTGTTCCGGGGCTGGTTCTGGCATTTGTCGATTTTAATAAAGATGATGAAGTATCTCAGTCGGTTTTTGCACAACAAGGAATATTATGGTTGGTAGCGGTAATTCCGGCAATACTTCTTATCATTGCTATGTTTATTATCTCAAAATACGAATTGGAAGATCATGTCATTGATAAGATAAATATGGAAATCGAACAAAGACATTCAAAAGAACAATAATAAGCAGTTATAACTTTAAAACGCAACACCAAATACTTACGTTAGTAATATAACAATATAAAATATAATATTATGAAAATATCAGCAGCTATTCTTTCTATATTCCTGACAGGGTTTCTCTTGGGGTGTTCGTCTTCGAGCAAAGATAATACAGTAAAGGAACCAAGCTTAAAAGATGCTCTAAAAGATAAATTCTATATCGGAACAGCCTTAAATCTGAATCAGATACAAGGTAAAGATACTTTATCTTTGAATATAGTAAAAAATCAGTTTAACTCTATCGTTGCAGAGAACTGTATGAAAAGCATGTATCTGCAACCCGAAGAAGGGAAATTCTTTTTCGATGATGCCGACAAATTCGTAAAGTTCGGAGAAGATAACAATATGTTTATCATAGGGCATACACTCATCTGGCATTCGCAGGCTCCAAAGTGGTTCTTTACAGATGAGAAAGGGAAAGATGTATCGAAAGAAGTTCTTATCGAACGGATGAAGAATCATATAACCACTGTTGTTTCAAGATACAAAGGGCGAATCAAGGGATGGGATGTCGTAAACGAAGCCATTCTAGATGACGGAAGCTGGAGAAAAAGCAAGTTTTATGAAATAATAGGAGAAGAATTTATCCCGCTAGCATTTCAGTTTGCCCACGAAGCAGACCCTGATGCCGAATTATATTATAATGATTATAACGAATGGCATACAGGAAAACGAAACACAACCATTGCATTGGTTAAATCACTAAGAGAAAAAGGTATAAAAATAGATGCTGTAGGGATGCAGGGACACATCGGGATGGACTACCCATCCTTGGACGAATACAAAGCAACCATCAATGCATACGATTCAGCAGGTATAAAAGTGATGGTTACAGAACTCGATCTGAGCGCATTGCCTTCACCCAGACCAAACATAGGAGCTAATATCTCCGATACGGAAGCCTACAACAAGGAAATGAATCCATATACCGAAAAACTATCAGATTCGATAGCTGCGGCGTGGAATAAACGCTTTGCCGAATTCTTCGATCTGTTTATCAGCAACAGTGATAAAATCAAACGGGTTACAATGTGGGGAGTTACTGATACCGATTCATGGAAAAACGATTTCCCGATGAAAGGCAGAACCGATTATCCATTATTATTCGATCGTTCATATAAGGCTAAGCCGATTGTACAGACAATTATAGATACAGCAGAAAAAAATAAAAAGTAATACACAAGGTCTCTGATTATAAAACACATTATCATGAAAAAATCAAGATATTTATTTCCTCAAGATTATATGGCTGACCCTTCGGCTCACGTGTTCGAAGGTAAAATTTATATTTATCCGTCTCATGACTGGGAAAGCGGAGTACCCGAAAATGACAATGGCGATCATTTCAATATGAAAGATTACCATGTATTCTCTCTTTCTGATATTGACGGAGAAATCACGGATCATGGAGTCGTTCTCAAAGTGGAAGATATTCCCTGGGCAGGCAGACAATTGTGGGATAATGATGTAGCTTGTAAAAACGGGAAATACTATTTGTATTTTTCGATGAAAGACAAGACCGATATTTTCCGTCTGGGAGTGGCTGTCAGTGAAACTCCATACGGGCCATTCGTTCCACAGGAAAATCCGATAAAGGGCAGTTACAGTATCGACCCGTGCGTATTCGAAGACAATGGTGAATATTATATTTATTTCGGAGGTATCTGGGGGGGACAGCTTCAACGTTACCGAAATAATAAAGCTTTGGAATCAGCTGCTTTTCCGGGGGATAACGAGCCAGCCTTGTCTGCAAAAGTAGCACGTTTGAGCAACAATATGCTTGAGTTTGCAGAAGAACCTCGAGAACTGCTCATTCTGGATAAGCATGGAAAACCCCTAACTCAGGGAAATACCGAACACCGATTTTTTGAAGCATCCTGGATGCATAAATACAACGGAAAATATTATTTTTCATATTCAACAGGAGATACTCACAATTTATGCTATGCGATTGGAGATAATCCGTATGGACCATTCACTTTTCAGGGAGTGATACTTACACCTGTTGTCGGGTGGACTACCCACCACAGTATAGTTGAATATAACGGAAAATGGTATTTATTCCATCACGATTGTGTTCCATCCGATGGTAAAACATGGTTACGCAGTATGAAGGTTGTTGAACTGGAATACAATGCGGACGGAACCATAAAAATGATAGAAGGAATAGAGAAATAGGGTCTTAGATCTCTAAAATTTAATAACCGAAAATCGCTAAAGGGATGAACACGATTAATCTTAAATATATATACTGTTTGTTTTTCATGGTTGTGCTACCATCCATTCTACCGGCAGAAGATGGTAGCCAATTGTGGCTGCGTTATCCGACAAACAGAAATAACATACAAACAGAGCAAAAAGCAACATCAAAACAATCGGGAGCAACGATATCCGTTGCCCTGAAAGAACTGAACCAGCATTGGACAGGGCAGAGAGTAGAATTAAGGATAGATAAAAAGCTCAAAGCCTTAAAAGACGGATATGAAATCAAAGGCAACGGGCAATTGATTACAGTCACTTCGGCTCAGGAGATCGGGCTTTTATATGGAACTTTCCATCTACTCAGACTCCAGACAACTAAAGCAAATCTGAGCGATATAAACCTAACGGAGAAGCCATCTTTCGATATCCGCATTTTAAACCACTGGGACAACCTTGATGGGACTATTGAACGTGGATATGCAGGTTATTCTCTATGGAAATGGGACGAGCTGCCCAATACTGTTTCACCCCGTTACGAAGAATATGCACGTGCAAATGCATCAATAGGGATTAATGCTACGGTATTGAATAACGTCAACGCATCACCCGATATACTGAAAGGCGAATACCTGAATAAGGTGAAAACCTTAGCCGATATTTTCCGCCCTTACGGATTGAAAGTATATCTGTCGGTAAACTTTTCTTCCCCTAAAATATTAGGAGGGACAAAAGACTCCGATCCTCTGAATCCCGAAGTTAAGCAATGGTGGGCAAACAAAGTAAAAGAAATATATAAACTGATACCCGATTTCGGAGGTTTTCTGATCAAAGCAAATTCGGAAGGACAACCCGGTCCTCAGGATTACGGACGAACACATGCCGACGGAGCTAATATGATAGCCGATGCCTTGAAACCTTACAACGGCATAGTCATGTGGAGGGCATTTGTATACAGTCCTTCCGACGAAGACAGAGCTAAGCAAGCCTATCTTGAGTTCGTTCCCCTGGACGGACAGTTCCATGACAATGTAATTATACAGATCAAAAACGGTCCTATCGATTTTCAACCTCGCGAGCCATTCAATCCTCTATTCGGAGCCCTCCGTAAGACTCCCGAGATGATAGAATTTCAGATTACTCAAGAATACCTCGGATTTTCGAACCACTTAGCATATCTGGCTCCATTATTCAAAGAAACACTAGACAGCGACACATATTCCAATGGAGCAGGCTCTACAATAGCCAAACTGACAGACGGGACATTACGTCCGGCAAAAGTAACCGCCATATCCGCTGTCGCAAACATCGGGGAAGATGCCAATTGGTGCGGACATCATTTTGCTCAATCGAACTGGTACGCATTCGGCAGGCTAGCTTGGAATCATCAATTGTCATCCGAAGAAATAGCAGATGAATGGATCAGAATGACATTTACCGATGATAAAAACTTTGTTACATCGGTAAAAGAAATGATGCTCACATCACGTGAAGCTGTTGTTGATTACATGATGCCGTTGGGTATTCATCACATCTTTGCAGAAGGACACCATTACGGACCTCAACCGTGGCTGTCCGAAGCCGGAAGAAAAGACTGGACTTCGGTGTATTACCATAATGCAGATAACACGGGAATAGGATTCGACAGAACCAAAACAGGCAGCAATGCCGTATCTCAATATTTTTCTCCGCTAAATAAGATATACGGAAATATAGAGACATGTCCAGAAAACCTGCTTCTTTGGTTTCATCACGTACCATGGAATTATCAGATGGAAGATGGAAAAACCCTTTGGGATGAGTTATGTTATAAATACGATACAGGAGTAAAAACCGTGCGTGAATACCAGAAAATCTGGGATCAGACAGAACCTTATATCGATACGCAACGATTCAGAGAGGTGCAATCGAAGCTAAAGATACAAGCCCGTGATGCTGTATGGTGGAAAGACGCCTGTCTGCTTTACTTTCAAACATTTTCGAAACAACCGATACCTTATGACATAGAACGTCCTGTACATGAATTGGACGATCTGAAAAAGATTAAACTCGACATGAAACATCACAACTAAGGTCTCAGACCTTTTTATTAAATTCTTAATCTTATGTAAACTATTATTTCTAACAGCATGAAAAACAACATATTCACAAAAGTAATACCTATTGCTATCGCATTGATACTGCCGTTGTGTCTCAATGCACAGAATGAAGCCTATAAAAATCCGGCACTAAGTTTTGACCAACGAGTGGATGACCTCATCAAACGGCTTACGCTTGAAGAGAAAGTTTCACTCATGCAAGATGCATCAAAACCGATAGTACGATTAGGAATCAAGCCATACAACTGGTGGAACGAGGCTTTACACGGTGTTGCCAGAGCAGGCTTAGCGACTGTATTCCCCCAGCCCATAGGAATGGCAGCAACCTTTAACAACGATGCTGTTTTCAGAGTATTCAATGCGGTATCGGACGAAGCACGGGCAAAACATACCCGTTACTCATCGGAAAACAGTTATGCCCGATATCAAGGCTTAACGATGTGGACTCCTACCATAAATATCTTCAGAGATCCACGCTGGGGACGGGGTATAGAAACGTATGGCGAAGACCCTTATCTAACAAGTATTATGGGAGTTGCTGCAGTAAACGGATTACAAGGTCCTAAAGATGGAAAATACGACAAAATACACGCTTGTGCTAAACACTTTGCTGTGCACTCGGGTCCGGAATGGAACAGACATTCTTTCAACGCTAAAGACATTAAGCCCCGTGATCTGTACGAAACATATCTTCCTGCCTTTGAAGCCCTTGTAAAAGATGCAAATGTAAGGGAAGTAATGTGTGCATACAACCGATTCGAAGATGAACCCTGTTGCGGCAGTAACCGTTTGCTAAGCCGGATTTTACGTGAGAAGTGGGGCTTCGATGGAATCGTTGTTGCCGACTGCGGAGCTATAGCCGATTTCTACAGAAAGGGAGCGCACGAAACGCATTCAGATGCGGCAACAGCTTCCGCCGAAGGAGTATTAAGCGGTACGGATCTCGATTGCGGTTCGAGTTACGAAGCTCTTATCGAGAGTGTAAAGAAAGGATATATAAATGAATCTGATCTCGACGTATCAGTAAAACGTTTACTAAAGGCTCGCTTCGAGTTAGGAGAAATGGATAATAATAAAGATGTTGTGTGGTCAAATATACCTTATTCGGTAGTAGCATCCAAGCAGCATAACGATATAGCCCTTGATATGGCTCGTAAATCGATGACTTTGCTGCTCAATAAGAACAATATATTGCCATTAAAAAACAATATTTCGGTTGCGGTAATGGGCCCGAATGCCAATGATTCTGTTATGCAATGGGGAAATTACAACGGAACCCCTCCCCGTACGATAACCATTCTGGATGGTATACGCTCGGCTCTGTCAAACAAAGGAAATCTCATCTACGAACAAGGATGCAATCTGGTTGAAAACACCATTATAAGAAGCGTATTTGATCAATGCTCCAACGAAAAAGGAAAAGGATTCACTGCTCGTTATTGGAATAATGTCGATTTCTCAGGGACGCCTGTAACAACTGAACAAATTACCACACCCTTCCGTTTTTGTACATCGGGGGCAACCGTGTTTGCTCCGGAAGTAAACCTGACTGATTTTTCAGCAAAATATACAGGGACATTTACTCCCGATAAAAGCGGAGAAGTTATCTTCGATTTTTATGCCTACGGATACGTTGATCTGTATATCAATGGAGTTAAAGTCAAAGATTTTGCCAACAGACACGGTAGTCGCAAAGATACTTACAGCATGGAGGTAAAAGCCGGAGAAAAATACAATATTGAAATAGCCTACAGATTCTTCAACAGTGATGCTCAGCTCAATTTTGATCTGGGAATCAGAGAAGATGCCGATATAAAGAAATCGATTGATAAAGTAAAGAATGCTGATATTGTAATCTTTGCCGGAGGTATATCTCCATCATTAGAAGGAGAAGAAATGGGTGTCGATTTTCCCGGATTTAGGGGAGGAGACCGCACCGACATAGAACTGCCGTCTATTCAACGAGAATTTATCAAGGCATTAAAGGAAGCCGGGAAAAAAGTCATTTTTGTTAATTGTTCGGGCTCCCCTATCGGACTGGTTCCAGAAATAGAAAACTGCGATGCTATACTTCAGGCATGGTATCCGGGACAGGCAGGAGGGCAAGCCGTAGCCGATGTTTTATTCGGGAAATACAATCCAGCAGGGCGTTTACCCGTTACATTCTACAAAAACACAGCACAGCTGCCCGATTTCGAGGACTATAATATGACAGGACGTACCTATCGGTATATGAAAGAAGATCCTCTTTTCCCTTTCGGATTCGGATTAAGTTATACAACATTCAAATACGGACAAGCTAAAGTAGAAAGAACATCACAGAAAAGTGGAGAAATGGTTACGCTGATTATTCCGGTTACTAATACAGGACAAATGCCCGGAGATGAAGTAGTACAAGTATATCTGAAAAAGAAAGGAGATGCTGATGGCCCTACAAAAACACTTCGCGCCTTCAAGCGAGTAAATATAGACAAGGGTCAAACCGAAAACATCAAATTCGAGTTATCAGGAAAGCAACTGGTTTGGTGGAACGAAAAGACTCAATCGTTAGATGCTCCATCAGGTGATTTTGAACTGCTGATCGGAAAATCATCTAAAGATTCTGATTTGCAGTCTGTGGATATTCAATTTGAAAGATAAGATAGCGAACTTATCTATTACTTTGCTAGTATAACATTAAAATAATTTCACTTACTTAAAAGGGATAGATAAGAAAATTCTTATCTATCCCTTTTTATTGAATGTGGATACATTCTTTTTTATCTATAGAACAGAAAGAGTTCTTTGGAGCCATTAGCTCTTTTATTAAAAAAAGTTCTTTGAATAGAGGGAAAAATTAGAGAAAATCTGAACGTGAGGAAATAGGGTAACAATAAAAAAAGTGCAAATTCGGTGTAACTTTTGTAACCTTTTTAGAAAATGAATAATGATGGATGGAGAATTAAAAATAACATTCATAATTATTGATTGATCTTGTTACTTTTGTTACCTTTTCAGTTATAAAAAACTGAAAAACAGCAAAGACAAAAAAATCACAAAGACCAATCAATAATTGATAAACAATTCGCATAAAAAATAATAACAATAATAGTTAATTATCAGAATGGTATTACAGCATTTATTACCTTTGTAGTTTCGATAACTTAAGGTTCAGTATAGATAAAGCTTATGAAAAGAAGTGTATTTGCAGTGATAGCATTTTTATCACTTTGGGTCGGTACAACTTTTGCCCAGAATCCTGTCAACTGGAAATTCAAAATAGAAGACAAAGGCAATGGTGAAATAGAATTAGTAGCTGATGCTGTTATTAGTGCGGGATGGCATTTGTATGACACACAAATTCCGGATGGAGGCCCCTATCCTACGGGTATCTCCATAGATGAGGTCAAAGGGGCAACTGCCGTTGGAAAGTTTCATGCCAACACGAAAGCTCACCGTGAATTCGATAAAGTATTTGAAATGGAAATCGGCTTTTTTGAAAAGTCCGCAACCTTTATCCAACGATTCAAAGTCACCGATAAGGCGAAATTTTCATTAAAAGGAGATATACGGGCTCAAGCTTGTAATGACAGAGAATGTACACCTCCTATACCGGTCGAATTTAGTTTCTCTAGCAGAGACCTGCCTGCAACGCTTAATGCTTCGGGAACAGCAAGCACGGCAGCAGACGCAACCTCTGATTCTATATCTACAAATGTAACAGATACAACAAGTCAGGCACAAATCTCAGAAAATGCAACACCTGTGGATAAAGCCACACTATGGAAACCTGTTATAGAGGAAGTCAAAGCATTTGGAGCGGTAGGTGATACTTCCAACCAATCTCTGTTTTGGATATTTATAGCCGGATTCGGTGGTGGTTTACTTGCATTGCTTACCCCTTGTGTATGGCCGATGATTCCTATGACTGTAAGTTTCTTTCTGAAACGAAGTAAGAAAAACAGAGGTAAGGCTATTAAAGACGCACTAACTTATGGTATTGGTATCATAATAATATATGTTGCTTTAGGATTACTTATAACTGGTATATTCGGAGCTAGTGCTTTAAATGATTTATCGACAAGTGCCATATTCAATCTGATATTCTTTGCGTTGCTCATTGTTTTTGCCATCTCGTTCTTAGGGGCATTTGAGATAGTTCTCCCATCGTCATGGACAAACAAAATGGATCAGAAAGCTGATTCGACAACCGGAATAGTCAGCATATTTTTCATGGCATTTACACTTGCATTGGTATCATTCTCATGTACAGGACCTATTATCGGAACACTACTTGTTCAGGCAGCAGGTTCAGGCAGTATGGTTGCTCCTGCAGTCGGTATGCTCGGATTTGCAGTTGCGCTGGCTATACCCTTCTCCTTGTTTGCAATATTTCCATCGTGGCTTGAGAATATGCCTAAATCGGGAGGTTGGTTAAACTCCGTAAAAGTAGTTTTAGGATTTCTGGAACTTGCTTTAGCATTGAAATTCCTTTCGGTTGCAGATCTTGCTTACAAATGGGGAATCTTAGACCGTGAAGTATTTATCGTTCTGTGGGTTGTCATATTTGCCCTTCTTGGCTTATATCTTCTTGGTAAACTTAAGTTTGCCCACGATACTGATCTGAAAAGCATTTCGGTCTTCCGCTTATTTTTAGCTATTATATCTCTATCATTTTCGGTCTACCTTGTTCCGGGATTATGGGGCGCACCACTAAAAGCTGTAAGTGCCTTCACACCGCCGCATTTCACTCAGGACTTTAATTTATATGACGGCACCGTTCATGCCAAATTTGATGATTACGAAGCGGGTATGGAATATGCACGTAAGAATAATAAGCCTGTAATGATAGACTTCTCCGGCTATGGCTGTGTTAACTGCCGCAAGATGGAAGCATCTGTATGGACAGACCCAAGGGTTAAACATTCTCTCGAAAACGATTATGTATTAATAACCCTGATGGTTGATGATAAAGAAAAGCTGCCCGAAATAATCGAAGTAGAAGAAAACGGTAAAACATCCAAACTCAAAACCATTGGCGACAAATGGAGTTACCTGCAACGCCATAAGTTTGGGACAAACTCTCAGCCGTATTACGTATTACTTGACAATGAAGGCAAACCGATCGGGCCATCATACGCTTATGATGAAGATGTTGATAAATACCTGAAATTTCTGAAAACAGGACTAGACAACTTTGGAAAAGAAAAAAAATGAATACTAGAGAACAAAAACTAGAGGCTTTCGGTCGTTTACTTGATATCATGGATGAACTACGGGTTAAATGCCCATGGGATGCCAAACAAACGAACGAAAGCTTACGCACAAATACAATAGAGGAAACCTACGAGCTTTGCGAAGCTATTATCAAAAACGATAATCAGGAGATAAAGAAGGAATTGGGAGATGTGCTTCTTCATATTGTCTTTTATTCGCAGATCGGGCAAGAGAAAGAGGCTTTCGATATAGCAGATGTTTGCAATTCTCTTTGCGACAAACTGATATACAGACATCCTCATGTTTTTGGTGACGATGCTGCTAAAACTGCCGGAGAAGTAGAACAATCGTGGGAGCAGCTCAAGTTAAAAGAAAAAGGAGGTAATAAAACAGTTCTGGAAGGAGTTCCGGCTTCATTGCCTTCGATAGCAAAAGCTCACCGCATACAAGACAAAGCTCGTAATGCCGGTTTTGACTGGGATCAGAAAGAGGATGTTTGGACAAAAGTGAAAGAGGAGATCAATGAAGTTGAAACTGAAATCTCACAAATGAACTCTGACAAAATGGAAGCCGAATTCGGCGACTTGTTTTTCAGCCTGATCAATGCATCTCGTCTGTATAAGGTAAATCCGGATAATGCGCTCGAACGTACCAACCAAAAATTTATCAATCGATTCAATTACATCGAACAGAAAGCTAAAGAACAAGGTCGAAATCTGAAGGATATGACATTAGCGGAAATGGATACTCTTTGGGAAGAAGCAAAGAAATTTAACTAAAGGAAGAATGACAAAAATATCAATGATAGTCGCTATTGACGAAAATAATGCCATAGGCAAGGATAACCAGATGCTTTGTCATCTTCCAAATGATCTGAAATACTTCAAAACAACAACTCTAGGGCATACTGTCATAATGGGACGCAAGACATACGAATCCCTTCCCAATGGGGCATTACCCAATCGACGCAATATAGTGTTAAGTCGAAAGGAGGGGTTAAAACTAGATAAATGCGAAGTATTTTCGACATTAGCTGAGGTCAAGAAAGCGATTGAGGGAGAAGACAAAGTCTTCATCATGGGAGGAGCTACATTATATAATGATTGTTTGGATAGCTCGGACGAATTATATATAACTTATATCTATCATGCTTTCGAAGAGGCCGATACATTCTTTCCTAAAATAGACACAAATGTATGGAAAGAGATCTCACGTACAGAGAATAAGGCTGATGAGAAAAACCAATATGATCATAGTTTCGTAGTTTACCAAAAGCAGTAACCGATCAAAATTCCAAACTGCGAAACTTGCCTATACTAAACATATAACCTAATAAAATGAGTATTTCGGGAATACTTCGGGCTGTGATAAAAAGATTAAGCGAACCTTGCAAATACCTTATTGAACCTTCATAAACATAAACCTAACCAATAAATACAACCGTCCATATGCCCTAATACTCTTATACACACCTAAAACAACACTACCTTAATTAACTCAAAATAAGGCCGGTGACCTTTTTATTATACTTTGCTATTTATTATACAAAGACTCATCCCCTCTTTCGCCCGTCCTTATTCGGATAGACTGTTCTATTTCTGAAACAAAAATGCGTCCATCTCCACTTTCTCCTGTATAAGCAGATTTCAATATCGCATCAATAGACTTATCGACATTAATGTCCCGAACTACAAATGATAAATGAATGCGCTCTATTGCATTTATATCATAAGCGATACCCCGAAAGATAAGACCCTGCTTAGCATCACCCTGCCCCTTTACTTCCCACCAAGATAGAAAATCAATATCGGCTTCACGTAATGCTTCTCTTACTTCCTGAAATTTCGATTTACGAATAATTGCTTCAATCTTTTTCATAACTCTCAATTTTTAAGTATCACTTTCGAATACAAATATAGATATATTTTTACAAAAAGAAACAATACGTATCATAAAATATTATTTTGACAATAAAAAATCAAACAAATAAGTCAAAAAGACAAACTAAATTTCACAAATATCATTTATAAATCAAGAATATACAAGGATATTTACCTATCTCCGAAATATGCTTTGCCCAGCTTTTTACGGGTAAAGTTCTGATATATTCTTCTTCACATGTAATATTCATAGCAACACACAATTTAGTCGAAGAACCACAAGTTTTAATAAAGTCTTCTATCAGCTTGGTATTACGATACGGAGTTTCAATAAATATCTGAGTCTGGTCTTCACTGAATATCCGCTGCTCTAATTGTTTGATCTTCTTGATCCGCTCAGATCCATCAATAGGCAGATATCCATGAAAGGCAAAACTTTGTCCATTAAAACCCGAAGCCATCAGAGCCATTAAAATAGAAGACGGACCTACTAACGGGACAACCTTCCTCTTTTTACGCTGAGCTATAGCGACGACATCAGCTCCCGGATCAGCGATAGCCGGACAGCCTGCCTCAGAAATAACTCCAACGGAAAAGCCTCTTTCCAAAGGTTCAAGATATTGTTCCAGCATATCCCGGTTAGTATGTTTATTCAGTTCGAAAAAAGTCAGTTCATCAATATTAATTGTCGGCTCTGTCTTTTTTAGAAAACGACGTGCCGATCTTATATTTTCCACAATAAAATATTTAATATCAAGTATTACTTCTCTGTTGTAGGATGGTAATACCCGATCTATTTCCGTCTCTCCCAGAGTAACAGGTATAAGATAAAGAGCTGCTTGCATATAAATTCAGATTTTTTACAAAAGTACATCTTTTAAAGTTTCAGACCTATTTATTATTTATCTTCGCACTTCGGTAGCAAACAAAACGTATGATTAGTTGTTAGAGCATTTATGGTCTTTTATATTCACTTATATAGTAAAGATAAAATAAGCGGCAAAGCATTGTATTTATAGGTTTGATCACAGAATACTCTTTGCCAGCCAATTAAGTAAACAAAGGCATATAACCATATATTTCCAAGTTATAACGAACTAAGATTGTTATACTTGCTAAAACAACAAATAGGTCTGCGACCTTAAATAGATGTACAATAATGGAGACTAATTCGCCCCCCAGACTTTGGACATGGGGATATCTTAATGTATGTATTGCAAACTTTCTGATGGCATGCTCGTTTAACCTGCTGATGCCTTCTATACCTCTCTATATAACCGAAAAACTGGGAGTTCCTCAAACTAAAACCGGTATCGTTTTAGCATCTTATGCAATAGCTATACTTATTATTCGTCCATTCTCAGGTTATATTGTCGATCTATACTCCAGAAAAAAAGTGCTGCTGCTTAGTTTCATCTGTTATGTAGCTATATTTGTAGGATATTTCTATGCTACTGCAATCCTTATATTCGTTATTGTGCGGTTTATGCACGGGGTCATGTGGGGATTATCCACTGTATCTTCCAGCACGCTGGCGATAGACCTTGTTCCTTCCGAACGCAGAGCCGAAGGGATCGGTTATTACGGCACTTTCATGAATGTAGCAATGGCTATAGGACCTTTTATCGCTATACATATCTACCAAACATATAGCTTCCAGACATTGCTATATTGCGCCATATCCATGGGCATATTAGGTATTATAGCAGTAATGCTGATCAAAGCTCCTCAACGACCTAAAGTAGAACGTCAGAAGCTTTCTTTCGACCGATTCTTCTTGATTCCTGCATGGCCTATTTTCCTCAATCAACTACTGCCGAGTTTTGCATGGGGTACAATAGGACCGTTTGTTGCCCAATATGGCAAAGAGATATCAATACCGAATGCCGGAATATTCTTTCTGTTTTGGGCCGGCGGAATTATTGTCTCCCGTATATTCTCCGGCAAAATGGTTGACAAAGGACATATCCATCTGGTAAATACATCCTCAATGCTTATTGTCGCAGCATCATTCTTTGGTTTTGCTCTGATACATAATATCGCCGCTTTTTGCATCTCCGGGCTATTTATCGGTATCGGATTCGGAATGATGTTTCCGGCTTTACAAACCCTATATATCAATATGGCGGAAAACAACCAGAGAGGTACAGCAAACTCGACCTACCTCGTAGGTTTTGATTTAGGACTAGCCCTCGGTATGCTTGTCGGCGGATATATATCGGGGATATATTCTTTCGAAACACTGTTTCTTGTAGCTTCAGGTTTATGTGTGTTAAGCAGCATTATTTATATCCTTATATCGAAAAGGGTATTCGAGAAGAAAAGGTTGCGATAACTCTATACAGGGTCAACCCTTTTCTTCAATTCGTCTTTAAGCACAACAGCTTGATTATGCTTCGGATCTTTGGCTCCATATAGCAAAGTAATGGTTTTCTTTCCCCTAATATTTTCAACAAGCTCCGGAAGGGCATTAGTAGCTCTGAGTTCTGCGATATAACGAACAACAAATTCATTCCAGTTACCACTTTGATCAGAGTGGAACCATTTTCTCAATTCGGTAGACGGAGCTATATCTTTATCCCACAAATCGAGTTTCAGATTCTCCTTTTTTATACCTCTTGGCCATAAGCGATCTATCAGGATGCGGTAACCATCACTTTCGTCGAACTCGTCATACACTCGCTTCAGTCTTATTTCAGTCATAACATTGCAGGTTTAATCGTGTGTTCTCGGTTATAACAAGAAAAAAGGGAAACTGTTTACAGCTTCCCTCTCTCATATCTATATTTTTAGCAGCAGTCAAATATCTACTACAAATTTTTTCAGATCCTGATTCAGTAATGCAGGAGGCACAGCCTTTTTCACCTCATCTATAATTATACCCAAAACACGTTCCCTCAGGAATTCTTTGCGGGTAACAAGGCTTATCTCACGCACAGGGCATATATCTTTTAATGGACGTATATTCTGTTTCTGCTTTTCGTTGAGCTGTTCAATAGCCATTTCCGGAATAATAGTCAATCCGCTGTTATTATCCACAATGTTTATAAGCGTATTGATACTCCCGGCCTCATATGTAAACAAAGTATGAGAACTCTTACGTTTTCGCAGGTTACATATTCTCAATATCTGACTTCTGAAACAATGCACCTCTTCCAGCAGCCAAAGTTTATTTATATTCAAATCTTCTTCGTCCAATTCCTTCTTTGCATACAAGGAAGTCTCTCGAGGAGAAACATACGCATAGAAGCGTTCGTAATATATGGGATGCTCTTTTAGCTTTTCATTCTTAAGAGGAGTCGCTAAAATAGCTCCATCCAAAGACCCGTTCAACAGGCGGTCTATAATTTGACCTGTTGTTGTCTCTTCAATGACAAGCTCTATATCATAGCCATTTTCCTCATGCATCAACATCAGCTTAGGCAAAAGATAAGGAGCGATTGTAGGGATAATTCCTAATTTGAAAGTACCCTTCACAATGCCTTTCTCTTCCTGAATTATCTCTTTTATCTGCTTTACCTGAGATACAATCACCCGAGCTTGATTGATAATCTGCACACCGATCGGAGTCGGCTGTACGGGCAGCTGGCTGCGATCAAATATCTTTACGCTCAATTCGTCTTCCAGCTTTTGAATCATCATACTCAAAGTAGGTTGAGTCACAAATGACGCCTCTGCAGCCTTTGCAAAATGACGATGATTGTCTACTGCAATAATATACTCTAACTGTTGTATGTTCATAATGCGATAAAATATTCTCACCAGGTATACCCTCGATGACGTATTATCAATATTTAAATGGTAATTCATCTATACGACAACTACCAATTGTATTTACTCTTACTTAACCATAGATAAAAAGTTCAGTACTCAATACTCCCTTTCTCCGAAAATAGATGTTCCCACCCTCACAATGGTGGCACCTTCTTCTACTGCTATTTTATAGTCGTGCGACATACCCATCGATATTTCGCAAAATTCCGGATTATCGGAAAAGAATGAAGACTTCAGTTCATCCGAGAAAGATTTTAAAGACTTAAACTCTTTTCGGATCTGGACTTCGTCATCAGTCAGGCTTGCCATACCCATCAGTCCGCAAATCCGTACATATCGCAGAGCTTTCCAATTCTGATCTCTCAACAGAGTTCGACAATCGTCAAAACTCAATCCGAATTTAGAATCCTCCTGTGCTATTTTTATTTCAAGCAGGCACTTTATATTTCGTCCGGCTTGCTCAGCATACTTATTTATTTCAAATAATATTTTCCAGCTATCAACACTTTGTATCGTATCGATGTAGGGAACAATAAATTTGACTTTATTGGTTTGCAGATGCCCTATCAGATGCCATTGTATATCGGATGACAAATCTTTAACTTTACCGTCAAGCTCCTGAACCCGACTCTCTCCAAAAATCCGTTGACCGGCATTATAAGCTTCCTCTAAAGCTTCTTTCGGATGAAATTTAGACACAGCTACCAAAGTTACATTTTCAGGCAATTGACTCTTTATCCTATCTAAATTTTTCGCAACACTCATTTTCTTATATATATATTTCTGATTCGCAGCAGCCTATATCTGTCCAACTTCTCAGATTATAGAACAAAAAAGTTAGAGATCTTACTCTTCTTTCTTGTAGTCTATCTTGCCTTTATCATCTGTCGAATAAGGGAAGACATCCATCAATGCTGTTTCGGTCAATGACGCAATTGTATAATCGGCCATAGTACCTACCATACCTTTTTCTACTACTTCCAAAGCCTCTCTGATATCACAAGCCTGAGCAAGCATCTGTGCTGCCGTTTTCTTCTCAGTACCGCTTTTCTCATCGAGGGTGATGAAGTAAATTTTCGCTTTGAAATAACGATCTCCGTTTTCATTAAAGAAAAGCTCTGCCAGTTTAGCCCGCTTAATATCAGCAATGGTAAATTCACCGGCGATATAAGGCTTCAACTCTTCTATGATACGGGCTTCGGCTTCTGTAAATGATAAAGCGTCTACCAGATAAGGTTCGGTTACTTTTTTCTGAGTCCCGTTTTCCATTGTTTTCTCATAAGACACTTTACATTCAAACCAGTTGTACATACAATTATACTTTTAAGATCTTAGACCTATTTATTAATTCACCAAGCATAACAACGAAAGAGAGTTATATCTCTGAAACAGGTCATTAAATACTTGCTGTTACTAATTATTTAGAGTTATTTTGAAAAAGAAGCTCTCTGCCGAATAAAACAAGTTCTACCCACAGAGAGCTTTATTTCTGAAACAAAAGTAGCAAATATTTACATATTTACATTCTCTTTCATAAATAAAATTTATTACTCAAGACCAGCCGTCTATCAACCGGACTTCAGCCTCTTTTATCTATTATAGTTTACGAGCACCATCTTTGATAACTACATCATACACTTTAGGTTTGATGCGGAATTTCTGCTCGTAACTTTCAGTCGCACGTTTAATGAAACCGTCATGCAATTCGTCTTTTACAAGGTTGATGGTACATCCTCCGAAACCACCGCCCATAACACGTGAACCCGAAACGCCACACTGACGTGCCACATCATTCAAGAAATCCAATTCCTCGCAGCTAACTTCGTATTTACGGCTCAGCCCGATGTGTGTTTCGTACATTTTCTTACCTACAGTTTCGTAGTCTCCACGTTTCAATGCATCACATGCCTCACCCATACGATGTATTTCTTCGATAACGAATTCAGCACGCATATAATCTTCGGCACTTACTTCGTTAGCAACTTCTTTCAACATATCCAAAGTAGCATCTCTCAACAACTCTACTTCTGGATGATATTTACGTATGTAAGACGCTGCGTTTTCGCAAGACTCACGGCGTTTGTTATATGCCGAAGAAGCTAATTCGTGAGCAACGCAAGTATTGATCAAAACCAAACGGTAACCTTTAGGATTGAAAGGGATGTATTCGTACTCCAATGAACGGCAGTCCAAACGGATCAAAGAACCTTCTTTACCGAAACAAGACGCAAACTGATCCATGATACCACACTTCACTCCTACATAGTTGTGCTCGGTAGCCTGTCCTATTTTCGCCAATTCGAAACGGTCAAAACCCAGATTATACATATCGTTCAGTGCAAATCCGAAACAACTCTCCAATGCTGCAGAAGAAGACATACCTGCACCCAGAGGAACATCACCGGCAAAGACACAATCAAACCCTTTGATGGCTGTTGCTCCACGTTTCATCATTTCATGACAAACGCCGAATATATATTTGCCCCATTGTTTGATCGGAATATCATCCAAGCCGAATTCGTCCATTTCTTCGAGGTCTAAAGCATAAGCTCTAACTCTGTCTTCTGTTCCGTTAGGTTTGATTACGCAATACATTGCTTTATCAATAGCCCCGGGAAGAACGAATCCTCCATTGTAATCGGTGTGCTCTCCAATTAGATTAATACGACCGGGAGATGTATATATTTGTCCACCTTCTCCGAATAGGGATTTAAATTTTTCTACAATGACACTAGTTTCCATGGTTTATAATTATAATAAATGAATATTTTATTAAGGTTATAAAATTAACACTTATTTCCGTACCTGACAGCATTTTCCGTGCATTTGGTAAGTTTTTTAATCTTTTAACGAACATTTCTTCTTTTTGATATATTCCGGTCTAATCTATCAACATTAAGAAGAGACAATCTAAATCCTGTTTTTCAAACATTTAATTCGAAAAGGTTACAAAAGTAACTGGATTAATGAATAATGATCAATAAACAGTAATCAATGGGTATTTTTAATTCTTCATTTTTCAGTTCTTTGAAAAAGGTTACAAAGGTTACAAACTCAATGCAAACTTTCGAATGTCTCCTTTTTCATTTCAATCAGCTTCTGTGCCTGTGTTTGCTTATAATTGATTTCAAAGAACACTTTTTAAGCAGGAGGCATTGTTACTCTTTCTGTATAGATAAATTCAAAAATAACCGACATGCCACAATTGATAAATAAAGACAAACAGCGGCTTCCACTTCCCGAATGAAACACACGCAACTAAATATGTTACAAAATCAAAAGACATGTTACACCAAAAACAATATATGTTACATGAGCAATATCGAAAGAATACTTATTCTGATAATTTTACATTCAGTTATATCCGTTTCAAAATCTATATCCATTAATCTAATTTAAACCATGAAAATTCCTTTTGTATTTCACAGCCTTATATCCGGTAATCATTCTATCAATATGAATTCACATCAACCATAATACAGAAACAAAACCCTCTGCCTTATATTATAGACTGATCAAGACTGACAATTAATCGAAACTGCTTAATCTTAAATCCTAATCGGTAAGCTGACCTCGTTAGAAACAGAGAATACTGTTTTCATCAAAAAAGATTCACCTGTCTATAAAGCAAAACTGGTTTATCTAAAAAGACAATTAATTTTTTAACCTATGATTTTATGAAAAAACAAATCATCAATTACAGAATTGTTACCTTAATTATTCTGATGTCCTTTATCCCTTTGCTGGCAATGTCGCAGACGGTTACAATAAAGGGAGTAATTAAAGACGTATCAGGAGAGCCTGTTGTAGGGGCAAGTATCACCGAAACGGGTACAAGTAACGGCATCATAGCCGACCTCGATGGAAATTTCACATTAAAAGTATCACCCAAAGCAACACTCACGATCTCATTTATGGGGTACAGAACACAAACCGTTAGTGTTGCGGGCAAAACATCTTTATCGATCATACTCGAAGAAGATACTCAACTACTAGGCGAAGTGGTGGTTGTAGGGTATGGCGTACAGCGCAAAGAAGCCGTAACCGGATCAGTAGCCTCTATCAAAAATGAAGCTATAAGGGAAGTTCCGGCATCTGATATCACTCAGGCATTGCAAGGACGTATTGCCGGGGTAGATATGTCTCAGACATCATCAAAACCGGGATCTTCGATGCAGATCCGTATCCGTGGAACACGCTCGCTTAATGCAAGTAACGACCCCTTGATCGTATTAGACGGAATTCCTTTTGCGGGATCAATGAGCGATATCAATCCGAATGACATTAAAAGTATCGACATCCTGAAAGATGCTTCTGCTACAGCCATCTATGGTTCTCGTGGAGCCAACGGTGTATTACTTATCACTACCAACAAAGGTCTGGTAGGAGCAAAAGCTCAAGTTTCGTACAACGGATATGTAGGCTTAAAAACTCTTTTTGCGAAATATCCGATGATGAACAGCGATGAATTCGTAAAACTCCGTGAATACGCCAATAAGTTTCAGAATGGAGTAGACGAAGACAACAATGTAAATACCGACTGGCAAGACCTGCTATATAAAAACAGCATGGTAACCAATCACGACTTAAGTGTTTTAGGCGGAACTGAAAAAGGCAGTTATAACTTTGGCGTAGGATACTATCGTGACGAATCGTTGCTTCCAAGTCAGAATTACACCCGCTATTCTATGCGTGGAACTCTGGATCAGGAAGTTGGCAAATATCTGAAGTTCGGATTTATCACCAACAATAACTATGCGGTATCTAATGGCGGAAACCTCGGAGTATACACCACCCTGAGTACAACCCCCATATCTAATCCGTATAACGCCGATGGAACATGGAAAAGAACCGTAAAAATGTCTAACGACGAGCATTGGGTATATTCCAGAGCAACTGTGGATGCACTAGGGGACAAATGGATAGACCAGACAAGAGCTTTCGGATCATACAACACGATCTATGGAGAAACTAAGATACCGGGAGTTGAGGGATTAAAATACAAAATAAATATCGGACTGAACTACCGCCAGAACAACACCGGAAACTATACCGGAGAAGGCGTATTCAATTCCACTCCCGACAACCCTTCATCAGCAGCTATATCTAATTCTCATACAACTCAATGGACTGTAGAGAACCTGCTGACTTACGACCGCACTTTCGCAGAAAAACACTCGCTTAATGTAGTTGCGTTGTACTCGGCAGAAGAAACAAGCTATAATAGTTCTCATATGTCTGCCACAGGTATCCCTTCGGATGCATTCCAATTCTATAATTTAGGACATGCGACTAAAGAAATAGTAGTAAACCCCGATTATCAAGGGTATTATAAAAGCGGACTTACATCGTGGATGGGACGTGCCATGTATTCGTACAACGACCGTTATATGCTAAGCGTAGCTTTCAGATCGGACGGATCATCACGTTTGGCTCCCGGACATAAATGGCACACTTATCCTGCTGTTTCAGCCGGATGGAATATACAGAAAGAATCATTCATGGAAAACGTAAACTGGCTCGACAACCTGAAAGTAAGAGTAGGATACGGGCAAACATCCAATCAATCGGTTCCTTCTTATAAAACATTAGGACTTCTAGGAACGCGGCCATACAACTTCGGAGATACCAACTCTGTTGGATATTATGTATCGGAATTACCAAATCCATCTTTGGGATGGGAGTATTCCGAAACGTGGAATTACGCATTCGATTTCTCTCTATTCAACAACAGGCTATCCGGTACAGTCGAATACTATGTACAGAATACAAAAGACCTTTTACTGAGTGTCAATCTTCCTTCTACATCAGGAGTAGGCAGCTACATGGCTAATGTAGGTAAATCGCAGAACAAAGGGTTTGAACTTTCTCTGAACGGAACTATTCTCGACAACCTCAACGGATGGACATGGGATCTGGGAGTAAACTTATATGCCAATAAAAACAAACTGGTATCATTAGCTTCGGGACAAACAAGAGACGAAAATAACTGGTGGTTTGTAGGTCATCCTATCGATGTTATATACGACTACGAAAAAGTTGGTCTATGGCAGGAAGGCGACAAATACCGTGACATTCTCGAACCGGGTGGTAATGCAGGTATGATAAAAGTAAAATATACGGGAGAATACAATGCAGATGGTTCGCCTGTAAGACAAATCAATGCAGACGACAGACAGATCATAGACGTGAATCCCGACTTTCAGGGAGGATTCAACACTCGTGTAGGATACAAAGGATTCGATCTGAGCATAGTAGGAGCATTCAAAAGTGGAGGTAAGCTGATCAGTACCCTCTATTCATCCGCCGGATACCTCAATATGCTTACCGGACGCCGAAACAATGTGAAAGTTGATTATTGGACACCCGAAAATACCGGAGCAAAATATCCTAAACCGGGAGGAATAGAAAGCAGCAATAATCCGAAATATGGCAGCACACTCGGTTATTTTGATGCTTCGTACCTAAAAGTACGCACGATAACGCTGGGTTATGATTTTAAACCGGATCTGACAAAAAAACTAGGTGTTACAAAACTAAGAGTATATGCTACGGTTCAGAATCCGTTTGTACTGTTCTCTCCATATCATGACGAATCGGGTATGGATCCTGAAACAAACTCTTATGGAGACGAAAACCAAGCAGTAGCATCATACAAGGAACGTCTGCTTGTTATCGGGACTAACACTCCGGCCACAAGAAACTACCTGATCGGCTTAAATGTAACATTCTAAAAAAAGATCATTATGAAACGAATAGATATAAAAAAATATATTGCAACAATACTTTTAGCATCTTTTTTTATTGGATGCTCCGATGTGCTGGACGAAGAACCCCGAGGTATCTTCACCCCCGATTACTTTAAAACAAAAGACGGTGTTACAGGTGGAGTCACATCTCTATACGCCGGATTGCGTTACATTTATGGTAATGGCTACTGGCTTAACATCTGCGAAACAGGCACTGATGAATACACTTACGGCCACGGGGCAGACGGTAATTACAAAGATGCAGACCTTTCGGGTGTAGGATCTTTGACAGCCAGCAGCAGCCGTTCGGATGTTTTGTGGGGCAACTCATATAACAATATCAATACCGCCAGCGGAATTATAGAAAATGCCGCAGCTGTAGAGGAGATACCAAATTCGCTGATAGCCGAAGCCCGTTTCTTCCGTTCATTCTATTATTTTATGCTGGTTCAGACTTTTGGCGGTGTGCCGTTGGATTTAGGATCGGGTGAATTGAAGTTCAACACATCCACGTCCAGATCTTCCGTCCGTAACACTGTCCCGGAGGTATATACCAAAGCAATATTCCCCGACCTGATTACAGCAATAAACGATCTGCCCGAAAGCGGCCGTATTACAGGAGGAGTTACAAAAACAACAGCCCGGTTATTTCTATCAAAAGCGTATCTGACTTACGGCTGGTGGCTTGAAAATCCTAAAAACATACCAACCTATCCCGAAACAACAAGAACCGATCCGGATGGGCACGATGCCAAATGGTACTTCCAGCAAGCATACGATATAGCCACTACAGCTATTGAGAATCCTGGATCATATGGTCTTCAGACAACATTTTACGATGTGAATCTGGCTCAAAACGACCGTAATAAAGAAATGCTGCTATATGCAGACCATACAGAATCGAGCGAATATTACGATGGATCGAGCCACTCTTACAATACAGGTTCTTCTCCCGGAAACTTTGCAGCATGGATGGTTACATGGGATTATACATTTGTTGAAAGTGCTCAAAACGCAGATTGGTCGGGAGATAAAATCCGTTCTGTTCAACGTGAAGCTGCTCAAGCCTACGGACGTCCATGGAAATGTATGGCTCCGACCATTGATGTTGTAACCAAAACATTCGCAGATAAAACAAACGACTCCAGATACGACGGAACATTTGTTACTTCATTCCGTGGAAACTGGAATAAAGGCGGTGTCAAAAACGAATTCTTATACAATGCCAACGGGTTAAAAGTATATCCGGGAGACGCTATACTTACCTTCCTTGATGATGAGCCAAGCGGTTCTATTGATTATTCCAATTCCGTTTATAAGAGCAATATCGGAGCAGGTATATTGCCGGGACGTGCCGATTATGTGATATCACCAAAGGGCATAAGCCGATATGCATACCCTAATTTATGGAAGATAGGAACTTACCGTACTGACAACGGAACAGGACTAGGACAGCCAAATGGAGGTATTACACGTCCTTTCCCTGTTGCTAAATTCTCGGAACTGTATCTTATCGCTGCAGAAGCCGCGGTAAAAGGAGCTACCGTTAAGGCAGGAAAAAGTGCCCGAGAACTGGTTAATGTATTGCGTGCCCGTGCCGGAGTATGGCGTTGGAGCAATAATGGAAATGCAGCAAAAGCCCAGGACAACAGCGCAGCTATGACTGCAGCCACTCCTACGACGATTACTATAGAGTACATTCTGGAAGAACGTTCTCGTGAATTTTTCGGCGAAGGTTATCGCTGGCACGACCTTGTACGCACTCAGACATGGAGCGAAATAGCTGCATCTTATGAAATATGCGGAACAGCAGTCGGAAACCACACAGCGGTGAAAGTAACCAGAGATATAAAACCCTATCTCTATTTACGTCCGATTCCTCAAGGGCAACTTGATGCTATGAATATGAGCGAAGCAGAAATAAAAGCTTATCAAAATCCGGGATATTAAGATTCATTACTTTCCGGTACGATTAAGAATATTCGTTATGTGCTTATATTATAGGGTAAGCTGATACGAAACAGGGGCTGTCATTGAGTGACAGCCCCTGTATTTTATCTATCTGATTTATAGATTCAAATTCAAATCCTTCGGATATTTCACGGTATAACCGATCTCATATGTTTTGGTTTGCCCTGCTGCAATATCTTCTTCCCAGGTCACTACACCTACCTCCGTTTTATTGGCAGTCCATGGTGTTGATTCTTTAGTCAACAGTTCCACTTCTATATTTTTCTGCATAGAAATAGGATATTGATCTTTTAAAACCAGTTTGATCTGTCGTGATTGATTGTTCTTAACCACTATACGGTATCTGAACTCCTGTTTCTTATTATTATCTAAAAATTTAGTACTGCTGAAGTCCTTCAATTTTTCACGTTTCACGCTGATTCTCTTATCCGTACCCAGTGTTAATGATAGTTTTGCATGAGTCGAATGTGCATCAATCACTGTTTCGCCTACATAAGTGCCATCATAAGTAACGTTTGCCTTCCCTGTCAATAAATTGAGATTCTCCCAATCCGATATTTCCGCCAGTAAATATGTCTCGGTATCTAGTTTCGGAGCACAATAATATTTATATTCCGCTTTTATTTCTTTTGATTGCAGGTCTATAGATTGCTCCTTACCATTTCCGGGTATAGTATACGGTATATCTATTTCATAATTGATATTCATATCATTATCGGCTACCGAAATATAATCATCCATGCTTTTTTTCAAGGTAATAACCTCAGCTCCTCCGGCAGCATTACTTCCGTATAATCCCTCAGCTGTATCTCCGGATAATGTCTGCCTATCCTTTATCATAGAAGGATCCAATTCCGCCACATACTGTGCTGTTACAATATTTCCATCGACAACATATAGAGGACTCATTTTTGCTTTCTTCTCTGTACCGTATCCAACAACTACAACTGCCTGTAATTCTTCTTTAGAAGCAGCAAAATCGGCATAAGAATAACTATTCTGCGTCAGACGGTTTCTGTAATTTGCCAGCTGCATATTCTGCAAAAACCAGGCATCAAATAAAGGAGCAATTTTCCCGTTGCTGGGAGTAGCTGTCGATAGCACCAGCTTTATTTTAGTCCAATCCAGACCTGTGGTCTGCTTTACTTTCGATTTGAATTTCAGAGATATTGGCTTATCTACCGATAAAACATTGATATCATAATATGGCGCCCAGCTTGCAGAAGATGTATAATACGAAATATCAAAATCACAGATAGTAGCAACGGGAGCCGAAAGAGTAACTTTCAATACACCAAAATTTTTATTACTGTTAGTCGTTTCCTGAGCTAACTGATTACGCAGACGAGTTAAAGCTTCATCATTTTTTTTCTTTTTTTTATTATACTCTGCCTGAACAAGAAGTAATTCTGTCGATTTTGTCTTATAATATTCCATTGTTTTTATAAGTTCATCGATCCCCAAACCATTTTCCGATCCGGCTACATTCTTATCAGTCCCTTTCTGCAAAAGAGCAATAAGATTAGATGTAACATTGATATCCGTACTTAAAAGTTCGTTTTTCCGCTGGTAGATATCTATCGAATCCAAAAGTACCTTCACTGTTCTGCTCACCGGCTTAATATCTTTGAGATAATTGACCGAAAACTCATAAGCGGAAACAACAACACCATTGGAAGTCTTTATTTTCAGACTATTGACATCTATATTGGGGCTTAATCCATCAATATAAATTTCATTTTCGCCTCTTACCAGACTTCCTGACGTTTTGTGATTCAGTTCTGCTCCCTTAAAGAAGACAGTTGCAGATTTCAACTCCGAATCGAATACTTTCTTTTCATTCGCATAAACACCAATAGATATACATAACGATAAGTATATCGTGGCAAATAATTTCCTTCTCATACTCTGTACTTTTAGATTGTTTTCTGTATAGAGTACAAAAGCAGCTCATTTCCATAAATTCGGATTAACTCCCGAAAATTTGCCCCATTACACACAATCTTTGTACCTTTACAGCACTTACAATAGATTCTTTTTTATCAATGAGAAAACTTCATCCGATCATGTTTGCCGGAACCGGCAGTGACGTAGGAAAAAGCGTTATCGCAGCAGCATTCTGCCGGATATTCTTACAAGACGGTTACCATCCGGCTCCATTCAAGGCTCAAAACATGGCTCTTAATTCTTTTGCCACTCCCGACGGGCTCGAAATCGGACGGGCGCAAGCTGTGCAAGCCGAAGCGGCAGGTATTTCCTGCCATACCGATATGAATCCGCTGTTACTGAAGCCGACAAGCGACAAAATCGCACAAGTAGTTCTCAACGGTAAACCTTTCGGCAACCAAAGCGCATACCAGTACTTCAAAAAAGAAGGACGGGATGTTTTGCGCAAAGAGGTGAACGATGCCTTTGACCGTCTCGAGAAAAGATTTAACCCTGTTGTAATGGAAGGAGCCGGAAGTGTTTCGGAAATCAACCTGAGAGAAACCGATATAGTAAACCTCCCGATGGCTATCTATGCCGGAGCAGACGTTATACTCGTAGCCGACATAGACAGAGGAGGAGTATTCGCCAGTGTATACGGTTCGGTGATGCTGATGACCGAGGAAGAACGTAAACATGTAAAAGGAATCCTCATCAACAAATTCAGAGGAGATATCCGTCTGTTTGAATCAGGGGTAAAAATACTCGAAGACTTGTGTAAAATTCCTGTTATCGGAGTAGTTCCTTATTACAAGGACATATATATCGAAGAAGAAGATTCGGTAATGCTCCAAACCAAAAATATACAAGCGACACACGGAAAGGTCAATATAGCTGTCATCTTACTACGGCATCTTTCGAACTTCACCGATTTTAATATTCTTGAACGTGATCCGCGTGTTCATCTTTATTATACAAACAATACGGATGAAATAGAGAAAGCGGATATCATACTGATACCTGGCAGCAAAAACACAATTGCCGATCTGTACGAGCTTCGCAGAAACGGTGTTGCACAAAGTATTGTAAAGGCACATAAAGAAGGGGCAACCGTTATGGGTATCTGCGGAGGTTATCAGATGATGGGACAAGAGGTTTGCGACCCTCACCATGTAGAAGGAGATATAGAGCGTTTACCCGGATTGGGGCTGCTTCCTATTACAACCGAAATGCAAGGAGAGAAAGTAACCCGCCAGATTGGATTTACATTCCTCGATTCGAAACATCCTTGCGAAGGATACGAAATACACATGGGTACTACCAGCCCGATAGGTGATGCGCACGCTTCCCCGCTCAACTATTTGTCAGACGCTACGGATGACGGGTACTATGCCAACCGGAAATGTTTCGGTACATACATCCACGGAATATTGGACAATGGAGCTTTTATTGATTTTCTGCTGGAACCTTACGCTGATAAGTTGACAGAAAAGCCTTTCGACTTCAAAGCCTATAAAGAGGAACAATACAACAAACTCGCCGACCATGTAAGACAGCATGTCGACATGAATCTGGTTTATAAAATAATGGGACAACAGCAAAATGATTAACGGACACGGAGACGATATCTATTCTCATGGCAAAAAGATTGTCAGCAATTTCAGTTCTAATGTTTATAATAAATTCGATTCGTCCGATTTAGAAAAATACCTGTGCGACCATATATCGACTATCCATTCGTATCCGGAACCGGATGCTCACACCTTAAAAAGTATAATTTGTAAAAATCTGCATATCGGTTCAGATGAAATCTGTATAACCAATGGTGCTACAGAAGCTATTTACCTGATAGCCCAATTATACAGGGGAGCAAAAACAGCAGTTGTTATCCCTACATTCAGCGAATACGAAGATGCCTGCCGCATACAACAGCATCAATTGTATTTTATCGATTCGCTTGATAATATAGAATCGAATACCGGACTGGTCTGGTTGTGTAATCCGAACAATCCCTCCGGAAAAATATACGATGCCGATTATCTGGATCGGATCGTGTCGAACCATCCACAGACTTGCTTTGTTATAGATCAATCATATGCAGGGTTTACCGACAAAAAAATATGGTCGGCAAAAGAAGCCCTGAAATATCAGAATGTGATTGTATTGCACTCATTGACCAAATGTTATGCAATACCGGGACTCAGATTAGGCTACCTTACTGCATGCAGCGAATTAACAGAAAAGATCGCACATTTTTCTATGCCGTGGTCAGTCAATCAAATAGCTCAGTTAGCAGGACAGTATTTATTACAAAATACAGCATACGATTTCAGAGAATGTATTACAGAATCTGAAAGAGTACAAAAGATAATAGCCAGAATAAACGGCATCAAAGTTTACCCGTCCGACATGCACTATTTCCTGTGTCGGCTCGACAAAGGACAGGCTGCGGAACTGAAACAATTCCTGATAGACCGATATGGAATACTTATCAGGGACGCATCAAATTTCAGGGGACTTGACGAACGTTATTTCCGAATAGCTACACAATCTCCCGAAGAAAATCAAGAATTAATAAAAGCCTTGCAGGAATGGATCAAGCTTCGTTTTTGATATTACCTTTACTGATAGGATGGATCGCCGACCGTCTCTTGGGAGATCCTCCATCTCTGCCCCACCCTATAGTATTATTCGGAAAAATAATAGCAAAAGGAGAGAAATTACTGAATAAGGGAGCTTATCGTTTATTAAAAGGAGCCGTATTTTCGCTCGTTCTGATATTCGGAAGTTACTTTATCATGAGATACATTCAGTTGGGGTTAAGTTCGATAAGTAATGTATTGGCTATAGTTTTCAATGGCATAATTATATTCTTCTGCCTTGCAGGAAAAACACTTATAGATGAAGTAAAGACCGTTTTTGTTGCCTGTGAGCGGTCTGTTGAAGACGGGCGGAAGCAAGTTGCCAGAATAGTAGGCAGAGACACATCTCAATTGTCTCCACAGCAAATAAAAACCGCCGCACTCGAAACTCTATCTGAAAACCTCAGTGACGGAGTCATAGCTCCCCTCTTTTGGTATCTCATGCTAGGTGTTCCGGGCATGGTAGCCTATAAGATGATAAATACACTGGACTCAATGATCGGATATAAGAACGAACGGTATAAAGACTTCGGATGCTGGGCGGCACATATCGATGACATCGCAAATTATATTCCGGCACGGCTCACAGCTTTATTTATGATTATAGTCAACGGTAAGATTAAATTGGTATCTTTCGTCTCTAAATACGGATCGAGGCATGCGAGTCCGAATTCGGGTTATCCCGAAGCTGCACTGGCAGGAATACTCAATTGCAGGTTCGGAGGGCCAAACTATTACTTCGGACAACTCGTAGAAAAACCATATATCGGAGAAAATGACAGACCGATAGAAATAGAAGATGCTCTCGTTGCCATAGTTACAAATCAAAGGACAGAAGCACTAATGGTCATACTTATTACCTTTTTGAGTATCACTCAGCTGTTCCCGATTATATAAACCATCAAAAAAAACAATATGAATATATATACCAGAGGAGGAGACAAAGGTAAAACCGGAATCCACGGCGGACAACGGGTTGACAAAGACGATATCCGCATCGAAGCGAACGGATGTATCGACGAACTGAACTCGATGATAGGCGTTATACGGGCATTCTTGCCTGCGGAACACGAATGGCAGCAAATATTATTCAGGATCCAATCCGAATTGATGGTGGTAATGTCTCATGTAGCGACTCCTTCCGCTATCAGGGAAAAAAACCCGAACCCACTACCCGATAATCTCGATAAATTTTGCGAAGAATGTATCGACAATATGACCGACAATATGGGGCAAAGCTTGTCTTTTATTCTTCCCGGGGGCAATCTGGTTTCGTCTCATTTGCAATTAGCACGCACAATCGCACGCAGAAGCGAACGCCGTTTGTGGACATTAAATAAACAAGACGAAGTTCCCGAAAGTATTCTGAAATTTATCAACCGTTTGTCAGACTTATTCTTTACCATGGCTCGTTTCGAAATGTTCAGAGACGGTACAGGTGAAGAACGATGGAAGGATTTTCTGTACAAACGAAAGAAAAAAGATACAACCGCAGATGAGTAAAAAAATAATACTGATAACCGGAGGTCAGCGATCAGGCAAGAGTTCTTATGCCGAAAAACTGGCACTATCTTTATCTGACAATCCCATTTATCTGGCGACATCCCGTATCTGGGATGACGAGCACCGAAAACGAATAGAACATCATCAAGCAAACAGAGGTCCCGAATGGACAAATATAGAAGAAGAAAAATACCTGAGTAAAGTGGCTGTTGCAAACAGGGTTGTACTTATCGATTGTGTTACACTATGGGGCACAAATTTCTTTTTCGATAACGAATCGGATGTAAAGCTATCTTTAGCGCAGATCAAATCGGAGTTCGATAAATTCATTCTTCAAGATGGATACTTTATATTTGTCACTAATGAAATAGGGCTTGGAGGTACTTCCGAAAATAAGATACAGAGATTGTTCACCGACCTTCAGGGTTGGGTTAATCAATATATCGCAGCAAAAGCGGACGAAGTATACCTCATGGTTTCAGGTATTCCGATGAAAGTAAAGTAAAGGCTTATCTACAAATTCTTACCTTGAGTAAATTCTCTGTATTTGATCGGAGTATATCCTGTTTTTCGTTTAAATGTACTGCAGAAATAATCGGAATTATCGAATCCTACCGCAAAAGCAATCTCCTGGCTTGTAAGCACTGTATTGGTCAATAACTCTTTGCTCTTTTGTATTTTTAATTCTAGAATATATTGAGCGGGAGCAAATCCTGTATATTGCTTAAAAATACGGCGAAACCACGAATAACTCATATTCACCCGATTAGCAACCTCTTCGGGCAGAATAGAGGTTTCAAAATTTTCAAGCATGATAATCTTTGCTTTATTTATCTGGTTAGTCACCTTCAGATCTTCGAACAAAGAATATTTGTCATGAGAATATGCATATCCCAGAAGATGATTTACAATACCGGCCAACATCTGCTGAAACCCGGTGCGCTGTTCACGGGCAATATCTATCGCCTGCTTATAAAGCTGAACTATCTCTTCGCGAATACCGACATTAAATACAGGCTTATTTTTATTGAAGAACCCGTTATGAATCCGGTTGTCTATATTCACTCCCTGAAAACCGATCCAGTACTCATTCCATCCGGTAGACTTATCGGGACTATAATTGTGCCATTCTCCGGGAAAAAGCAAGAACATATTACCTTCCCTTACACTAATGGTCTTCTGATGAGTCGATGTAAATTTGCCACCTCCCTGTGTTATGTATAAGAGCTGGTATTCTTCCAGAACCCGCCCTTTCTCTATAGAGAACAAATAACGGGTCGGATGATCCCCCATCGGATATTTAGAGTCAGGAGCGACATCCTGAAACCCGACTGTATTTACAGTAAGTCCCCATAACAAATCCTGTTCATTTGCTATCAGGTATTTTATATGTATGGAGATATCTTCTGTCATTATAAATAGCATCCTCAGATATAGAAATCCGAAGATACAATAAAAAAGCAGTGTATCAAATATCGAAGTTTTAAAATCAAAAAGGTAAAGATCTCTTTTCTTATTTCATATAACTTTGTTTAATATAGATTAATATAGAGAGGTTTGTGTCAGGTTACAAGAGTCTGTTTAAATTTAAACAAACTCTTAATAAAAAATAAGGTTGGTAAAAAACATTAAATATTCTTTTCGATAAGTATAATACACTAAAATAACGTATTTTTGCAATACTCGTTATGCAAAATGAATTATTGTTGCGCCAACAGACAACACAATGCTGTATTCGAAGAAAAACTTTAACATTATTATGAAAAGACAATAATTTAGGATATTGACCTAAAATTATACCCTTTTGAAATAAAGATACCCGTAAGAAACGGGCTGAAAATGCCAATTTTGTAATACTATTTAATAATATATAACATGAAAACTGTAATTGAAGAACGTTGGGGCACACACCCAAATGATGTAAAGAATTACGATACTACACAACTTCGTAATGAATTTCTTGTAGAAAAATTATTTGAAGCAGATGCGGTACTTATGACCTATACACATAACGACCGACTTATCATAGGTGGCGCCCTACCCGTAAAAGAGGCATTAAAGTTAGAAACTGTAGATCTTATACGTTCTGAGTATTTCTGCGAGAGACGCGAATTAGGTATAATTTGTATCGAAGGAGAAGGCTCGGTTATTGTGGACGGTACAGAATATAAACTAGGATTTAAAGATGCCGTTTATGTTGGACGCGGATCAAAAGAAGTCACATTCAAAAGCAACGACGGCTCAAAACCCGCCAAATTCTATTTTGCTTCATCTCCGGCACACAAAGCATATCCAACAGCTCAAATCACTTCGGAAATGCGCCGGACAAGAGACCTTGGAGTAAAAGCAACCTCTAACGAAAGACTTCTTAATCAGATCATTCTTAGTGAAATAGTGCCTTGCTGCCAACTTCAGATGGGTATGACCGAATTGAAAGAAGGCAGTGTTTGGAATACAATGCCTCCGCACACTCACTCTCGACGGATGGAAGCATATTTCTATTTCAAAGTTCCAGAAGGGCAATCTGTATGCCACTTTATGGGGCAACCACAGGAAACACGCCACATCTTTATGGGCAATGAGCAGGCTGTAATATCTCCTTCATGGTCTATACACTCTGCTGCCGGCACAAGCAATTATACATTCATCTGGGCAATGTGCGGAGAAAACCTCGACTATGACGATATGGATACATTCACTGCTGACAAATTAAGATAAGACGGCAAACCTATTTGTTTCATCACTTTTAAAACATAAGACATGAAAAAAATATTTTATTTACTATTTGCCGGAATTCTTAGTTTTTCTTGCTCTCACCAAACTAAGGATGTGCAGATTACAGTAGAGAACCCAAGCGATTTTGATCGTACCGAAGAGTTAGTGGAAATACCGATCGAAAGCATCACTGCACAGGTAAAGCTGGCTGATACTACCCAAACTTATATTATAAAAGACAGCAAAGGAGAGGTTATTCCTTCTCAAATTACTTACGATGGAAAGTTGGTTTTCCAATCGGGGGTAAAAGCTAAGGAATCTGTATCTTTTACTATAACGACAGGCGCAAAGGGAGAATATAAAGCCAAAACTTACGGAAGACTTGTTACTGAACGCAAAGACGACTTTGCATGGGAAAACGACCGTGTGGCATTCCGTATTTACGGCCCTGCTCTGATTGCAACCGATGGACCCAGTAATGGTCTGGATATCTGGTACAAACGCACCAATGCCCTGAAAATAGATCAATGGTACAAAGATGATATTGCAGGAGTTGCATCATATCACGACGATCATGGCGAAGGTCTTGACGATTATAAAGTAGGCCGCTCTTTGGGAGCCGGTGCTATGGCTCCTTTTGTTGATGGAAAGTTAGTATTGAACGAAAATTTCGCAACATCTGAAGTTCTGGAAAACGGGCCTTTGCGTACAACATTCAAGCTGACTTACAAAGACATCGAGATCAATGGAAAACCATACAAAGAAACCCGCACATTTTCAATAGATGCGGGATCTCAACTATCTAAAGTAATTCAGGAATACGGAGTTAGCGAATCAATGGATGTTGCCGCAGGATTTTCGAAAAGAGAAAAAAACGATACAATTATTGTCTCTCCCGAAAAGAATTATCTCATATACCGGGAACCCAGCGAAAAAGCAGGAAATGTATTCTTAGGATTAGTATTCCCTGCCGGATTTGACAGTACTGCTGTAGATACATATTCTGTTGTAAATCCGGTCAATAATACTAAAGGCACATACACTCACGTACTTGCCATAGCTAAATACCAACCAAACAGCCCTATAACTTACTATACAGGCTATGGATGGACTAAATTCGGATTTGCCGCTGAAGCAGATTTTCAGACTTATCTGACTAATTTCGCGGATGCACTAAAGCAACCTCTTATCATAAAATTCTAAGGCGAAGAGCCTTAGAATTTCTATTCGATATAAAAGTTTAACCTATAAAGTTAACCCAAAACGGAAAACAAAATAAATGAAAAAAGTAGTAACCTTCGGAGAAATCATGTTGCGCCTTGCAACTCCCGGATACCAACGTTTTATACAATCCACAAATCTTAATGCTACTTTCGGCGGTGGTGAAGCAAACGTAGCGGTGTCTCTTTCAAACTATGGAATACCCACTGACTTCGTTACACGCCTGCCTAAAAACGATATAGCTGAATGGTGTATCTCTGACCTGCGCAAATACAATGTAGGGGTAAGCAACATCCTCAGGGGTGGAGACCGTGTAGGTATCTATTTTCTTGAAACAGGTGCTGTGGCTCGTGCCTCGAAAGTTGTATACGACCGCGCAAACTCAGCTATTGCTGATATTAAACCGGGCATGATCAACTGGAGAGAAGTTTTCAAAGATGCCGGATGGTTCCACTGGACAGGAATTACGCCTGCGCTTTCGCAAGGAGCGGCAGATGCTTGTCTGGAAGCCATCAAAATAGCCAATGAAATGGGGGTAACCGTTTCAACCGACCTGAACTATCGCAAAAACCTTTGGAAGTACGGGAAAACTGCAGATCAGGTAATGCCCGCTTTGGTAGAGGGATGTGATGTGATTCTTGGAAACGAAGAAGATGCTGAAAAAGTCTTCGGTATCAAACCCGAAGGATTCGATGTGGCTCACACTGGAGGTGAAGTAAACGCCGCTGAATTTGAATCGGTTTGTACTCAGATGATGAAAAAATTCCCAAGAGCCAAGAAAGTAATTATTACCCTTCGTGGATCAATCAATGCCAATCACAATACGTGGGGTGGATGTTTATATTCGGATAAATTGTACCAGTCAAAACGTTACGATATTACCCATATCGTTGACCGTGTAGGCGGCGGGGACTCTTTTATGGGAGGCTTGATCTACGGGTTGATTTCTTATCCTACAGACGATCAGAAGGCATTGGAATTTGCTGTTGCTGCTTCTTGTCTGAAACACACCATTTACGGTGACTTTAATCTGGTGACTGTTCCTGAGGTCGAAAACCTTATGAAAGGAGATGGATCGGGAAGGGTATCTCGTTAAATAAACTATAACAATAAAATAATAATCATGAAAAATCAGTTTTCATTAGAAGGCAAAGTAGCTCTTATCACAGGAGCATCATACGGAATCGGTTTTGCCATTGCGTCATCTTTGGCAAATGCCGGAGCAACAATTGTATTCAATGACTTAAAACAAGAGTTTGTAGATAAAGGACTTGCTGCATATAAAGCAGAAGGTATCAAAGCTCATGGATATGTTTGCGACGTCACAGACGAAGCTGGTGTAAATGCTATGGTTGCTCAAATAGAAAAAGAAGTGGGAGTAATTGATATTCTTGTAAATAATGCAGGTATTATCAAACGTATCCCTATGGTAGAAATGTCTGCAGCAGAATTTCGTCAGGTAATTGATGTAGATTTAAATGCACCTTTTATTGTTTCTAAAGCAGTCATTCCAAGCATGATCAAAAAAGGAGCCGGTAAGATTATCAACATCTGCTCTATGATGAGTGAACTTGGTCGTGAAACAGTATCTGCTTATGCAGCAGCTAAAGGTGGTCTTAAAATGCTGACCCGCAATATAGCATCCGAATACGGAGAATTCAATATTCAATGTAACGGTATCGGTCCGGGATACATTGCAACTCCTCAGACTGCACCTCTTCGTGAGAAACAAGCAGACGGATCACGTCACCCATTCGATTCTTTCATTATAGCAAAAACTCCTGCTGCACGCTGGGGAAATCCCGAAGATCTGGCAGGTCCTGCGGTATTCCTTGCATCTAACGCTTCGGACTTTGTAAACGGTCATGTACTTTATGTAGATGGTGGTATACTTGCATACATCGGAAAACAACCATAATGAGATATCAACATAACAAATAATGGCAAGGAGAACAGGCTTTTTTCAGAGTACTGCTCTCCTTTGTCCTTTGCTCTTTAATTATTAATAATGAATAATTAAGAGTGATAAATGGCAAAAAGGACAGATTGTAATTTTTAATTCATCATTCTTAATTCTTAATTTAAAAACTATGGCTCGTTTTTCAAGAATACAAGTTTGTCAGGCTGTCGCAGAAACAGGAATGGTTCCTGTATTTTATAACAGCGATCTGGAAATATCAAAACAAGTGGTAAAAGCATGCTACCAAGGTGGGGTACGTGCATTCGAATTTACAAACAGAGGGGATTTTGCTCACGAAATATTCGGTGAGCTAAACAAATGGGCTGCTAAAGAATGTCCCGATATGATCCTCGGAATAGGTTCTATAGTTGACGCCGGAACAGCATCATTGTTTCTCCAACTGGGAGCAAACTTCGTTGTGGGACCTCTTCTCAACCCCGATATATTTAAAGTATGCAACCGCCGTCAGGTAGCTTATATACCCGGATGCGGATCTGTATCAGAAGTCGGATATGCACAGGAATTAGGTGCGGAAATTGTGAAGGTGTTCCCTGCAGGAAATGTAGGAGGTCCTTCGTTCGTTAAAAACGTGAAAGCTCCGATGCCATGGTCTTCTGTTATGGTGACAGGAGGAGTAGAACCTACCGAAGAAAACCTCACTAAATGGGTAGAAGCTGGAGTTACTGCAGTAGGCATGGGTTCGAACCTATTCCCTAAAGAAGTGATTGCGGCGAAAGAATGGTCGAAGATTGCAGACATGAGCAAGAAAGCTTTGGAATTCATCAAAAAAGCAAGAAAGAGTTAAGACCTTTACATTGTTTGGCATAAGCAAAACAGCTAAAACCTGCTATGAATAAAAACATATCACTTAATTACCTAAACGTGACACTATGAGTATACCAAAAAATACAAACACAAAGATGACAAACTATAGATGGACAATCTGTGCCATGTTATTCTTTGCCACAACAATCAATTACCTCGACAGGCAGGTATTGTCCCTGACCTGGAAAGATTTTATCTCACCAGAATTCCATTGGACAAATGACGACTATGGAACTATTACAGCCCTCTTTTCTGTATTTTATGCTATAAGCATGTTATTTGCCGGAAAGTTTGTAGACTGGATGGATACAAAGAAAGGCTTTCTTTGGGCAATCGGAGTATGGTCATTAGGAGCTATATTACATGCTTTCTGCGGTATAGCTACATCCGGAATCACAGCCGGTGAATGGTTTGTAGGATTCGAAGGAGCCAGAGAAGCCATCGGACACGTGCAGAATGTAGGACGGGTAGCAAGCGTAAGCGTTGTACTATTTATCTTTGCCCGCTTAATTCTTGCAATCGGAGAAGCTGGAAACTTTCCTGCGGCCATCAAAGCTACAGCCGAATATTTTCCGAAAAAAGACAGAGCATTGGCTACCTCCATCTTTAATGCTGGCGCAACAGTAGGCGCATTGGCGGCTCCCGTTACTATACCTGTAATTGCCGCAGCATGGGGATGGGAAATGTCCTTTATCATCATCGGTGCACTAGGTTTTATATGGATGGGATTCTGGGTATTCATTTATAATAAACCCGAAGAACACCCTAAAGTAAATGCAGACGAACTGGCATATATCCAATCGGATCAGGACTCTACAGACCCTGTCGAAGAACAGGTTGAAAAAGCTCAGGAATCAAAGAAAATATCATTCAAGGACGCATTCAAATACAAGCAAACATGGGCTTTTGCTTTCGGTAAATTTATGACCGACGGAGTATGGTGGTTCTATTTATTCTGGACTCCGGCATACCTTAGTTCGGTTTACGGAATCAAATCTTCGGACACAGAAGGTCAACTCGCGATCTTTGTTCTGTATGCAATAACACTGCTCTCTATTATCGGAGGATGGCTTCCAACCTTCTTTGTCGAAAAGAAAGGAATGAATCCTTATGACGGGCGTATGAAAGCAATGTTGATATTTGCATTTTTCCCTCTGCTAGCCTTATTTGCCCAACCACTGGGACATATATCTTACTGGCTGCCTGTAATCATTATCGGTATTGCCGGAGCTGCACACCAAGCGTGGTCGGCAAATATATTCTCTACAATCGGTGATATGTTCCCCAAAAAGGCAATCGCAACGATTACCGGTATCGGCGGTATGGCAGGAGGAATCGGATCATTCCTTATCAACAAAGGATCGGGAGTGCTATTCGATCATGCAGGACAAACTCAAATGGAACTGCTCGGATTTAAAGGAGAAGAAGCTGGATATTTCATCATCTTCTCTATTTGTGCGGTAGCCTATCTTATCGGATGGATTGTTATGAAAACTCTCGTTCCGAAATACAAACCAATTACAGATATCTAATAACACAAGGTATCAAACCTTTTTAATGATTTAATATGAGCAAAATACATTGCTCGACCTACATAATAAACCGCCTCTTTTCCTATTGAAAAGAGGCGGTTTTGTCTTTCGTGGACACTTATTCTATAAATCTAAAACGTAGAACCTAAAAAACTCGTTTATTTTGATTTTCGGATGCTGAAATTTATTACATTTACAGTCTCATTTAAGACCGCTTAATAAAGCATGAATACAATTAATTTTCAGGTCATTAAAACACAAGTAGCAAAAATCTTTCAACTTATTGCTTCTAATCTCAAAAAGTGGTTTAATGCTTATAAATCCTATTACAAAAAATCGGCATGGTATAAGAAAACCGGTATAGTCATATCTACGGTGATCATCTTATTTATTACTTACCTGTTTTTAGTTGATATTAATTTCCTTTGGTTATTTGGTAAATCGCCCGGATATTATGACGTAAGTGCGCCTATGCAGAATGTTTCATCTGAAATATATAGTTCGGATGGAAAATTATTGGGTAAATACTTTAAAGAAAACAGGACACCCGTAACTTTTGACGAAATCTCACCAATCCTGAAAGAAACACTTATTTCGACCGAAGATGAACGTTTCTATCAACATTTCGGAATAGATGTTCGGGGACTTTTTGCCGCCGCGAAAGATATGGTTCACGGCAATGCCCGCGGAGCCAGCACTATCACACAACAGTTAGCAAAGAATATGTTTAAAGTCCGTTCGAAATATTCCACAGGTTTGCTGGGATATATTCCCGGAGTGAAAATGTTAATTATGAAATCGAAGGAATGGATACTTGCTCTCAAACTGGAGACATTCTATTCTAAAGATGAAATACTTACTATGTACTTCAATACGGTGGATTTCGGAAGTAATACATATGGAATAAAAACTGCGTGTAAGAATTATTTCAACACAACCCCTAAAGATATTACAGTTGAACAAGCCGCAACATTGATCGGTCTCTTAAAAGCAACAACAACATACAACCCAAAGATAAATCCGAAAAACAGTTTAGCACGGCGCAACATTGTACTATCAAACCTTCTAAAGGCAAATCATATCACCAAAGCTGAGTTTGATTCATTAAAACAAATACCAATAAAACTGTATTATACATCTGAAAGCAATTACGATGGAACAGCACTTTACTTTAGAGATGCCGTAGCTGAATCGCTTGAAGGGTGGTGCAAAGAAAACGATATAGACCTATATGCCGACGGGCTGAAAATATACACCACAGTAGACTCTCGTATGCAGGCATATGCAGAATCTGCTGTAGATAAGCAAATGCGTATCGTACAAAGAAATTTCGATAACCAATGGGGCAAGGAAAACCCATGGCAGGATGAAAATCATAAAGAGATACCGATGTTTATCGAAACTCTGGCAAAAAGAACATCCCGCTATAAAGACTTAGCTGAAAAGTTCCCGAACAACGCAGACTCTATTGATTATTATATGAATCAGGTTCGTAAAATTAAAGTATTCGATTACGACAAGGGATCAAAAATCGTAGAGATGAGCGCAATGGATTCTATCCGTTACATGGAGAGATTTATGCACACAGGATTTGTAGCGATGGAACCACAAACAGGATTTGTCAAAGCCTGGGTGGGAGATATAAACTTCGATTCGTGGAAATACGACAAAGTTTTGTCCAAACGTCAACCCGGATCAACATTCAAATTGTTTGTATATAGCGAAGCTTTCAATCAGGGATTATCACCTTGCGACACTCGTATCGACCAATATGTAGACTGGGATGTCGTTGATAAAGGCAAACCAACCAAATGGATTCCTCACAATGCAGACGGAGCATATTCAGGAGACACCATGTCACTCAAAGCCGCATTTGCTCGTTCAATCAACAGTATTGCAGTTGAAGTTGCCAAAGAAGTAGGAATAAGCAATATTATAAAAACAGCCTATGCAATGGGGATAAAAACCAAGCTTGAAGAAACTCCGGCTATTTCTCTTGGTGCTTCGGATGTTTCTCTGCTCGAACTTATCAATTCGTACTGTACCGTTATAAATGAAGGTATGTCTCACGAGCCCGTACTAGTCACTCGTATAGAAGACCGGAACGGAAAAGTCCTATACGAATATAATAAAACTCAGGTACAAGCACTTCCATACGAAACGGCATTTCTTATGACCGAAATGCTGAAATCGGGATTAAGCGAACCGGGAGGAACAACTCAGGCATTATGGGGCTTTAACCTATTTAATTACAATACAGAATTCGGAGGAAAAACAGGAACATCATCCAATCACTCCGATGCCTGGTTCGTTGGGGTAACTCCTAATCTTGTTGCCGGAGCATGGGTCGGTGGCGAACACCGCAGTATCCACTTCAAAACAGGAGCATTCGGACAGGGCAGCCGTACAGCACTCCCTATTTTTGGATATTTCATGGAAAAAGTCCTTGCCGATAAAGATCTGGCTCAATACAGGGGAAAATTCCCTGCACCTAAAAAGGCGATAAGCAGAAACTATCAATGTCAGTCGGTATATAAATCGCATAACGACTCAACCGAAGTTTCGTCCGATAGTATAATAGATGTAGAAGCAGGAGATGTACTTGAAAAAATACCCGAAACTATAGAAGAATAGATCAACTTTAAGGTCGCAGACTTTTTTATTGACTTTGCAAACGTTATAGCATTAGATAGTTATAATGTTAAGATGCGTCATTAAAAACTTGTTGCTGCCTATATACTTCAAGCCAACCGTACCGAAGCAATTTTCAGTACGGTTGCTTTTTTTATATATCCAGCAATAAAACGAAGAAAGCAGCGTTATATATGACTGCGATAAAACATGAAAAACAAAGATATTAACATAAAAATAATCACAAAAAGCCTTATATTTTATCAATATGAATTTTTTAAACATAAAATATTTTCAATATAACATTTAAAAAATTACCTTTGCTGGCACGTTTCAAAAAATGACATACATACCTTAATTATGAGCTATCTAATTGAACCTAAGCAATACTGTCCTATTTTAGACCTACAACAGACTGAAATGGGGATTAAACAAATCAAAGATTTTTTTCAACAAAACCTTTCTTCCGAATTAAGATTACGAAGAGTTACAGCTCCCTTGTTTGTTCTAAAAGGGATGGGTATAAACGATGACCTGAACGGTGTTGAACGCGCTGTTACATTTCCGATCAAAGATATGGGAGACGAACGTGCCGAAATAGTACATTCTTTGGCTAAATGGAAAAGACTGACACTTGCCGATTACAAAATACAGGAGTGTTATGGTATATATACCGACATGAATGCTATCAGAGCTGATGAAGAATTGGGAAACCTACATTCTTTATATGTTGACCAATGGGACTGGGAAATGGTAATGTCTCAGGATAACCGCAACCTCGATTTTCTGAAAGAAGTCGTTAGAAGAATATATGCTGCACTCGTAAGAACCGAATACATGGTATATGAAATGTTTCCGGCTATTACTCCTATCCTTCCTAAGGAGATTACCTTTATACATTCTGAAGAATTACTTCAGTTATATCCTGATATGGATGAAAAAGAAAGAGAGAATACCATTACTCAAAAACACGGAGCGGTATTCATCATCGGTATAGGAGGAGAATTAAGCAATGGCAAGAAACACGACGGACGTGCCCCTGACTACGATGACTGGACAAGCAAATCAGAAAATGGCTACAAAGGGCTTAACGGTGACCTGCTTGTATGGAATCCCATTCTAGATAAAGCAATGGAATTATCATCCATGGGAATCAGAGTCAACAAAGAAGTTCTCCTAAAACAGTTGGAAATAAGCGGACAGGAAGACCGAAAAGAACTTTACTTCCATAAACGCCTCCTCAATGGCGAACTACCACAATCGATAGGCGGTGGTATCGGACAATCTCGTTTATGTATGTTTTATCTTCGTAAAGGGCATATCGGAGAAATCCAAGCCGGGATCTGGCCTAAAGATATGAGAGTCAAAGCTGAAAGCCTGGGCATGCCTTTGATTTAAGCATCCTTAGATATCACATAACATAAAGAGTAGAAATAAAACTTCTACTCTTTTTTGTTTTATTAACACAATATATTTTCAATTTAATTGTACGCAATTTAATTTTGTAAAATCAAAATAAAAAAAATTAATATACAGATGATAGATTATTTAAGACTCGAAAATCAGGTATGTTTCCCGATATATGCTTTATCAAGACAGATAACAGCACTATATCGCCCATACCTCGACAAATTAGGGTTAACCTATCCTCAGTATTTAGTAATGATGGTATTGTGGGAACATAAATCAAAAACAGTAAAAGAACTGGGAGAAATATTGCTGCTGGACAGCGGAACCCTTACTCCTTTGCTAAAGCGGATGGAAACAAGCGGATTTATCGAAAGAAAACGTTCCGACAATGACGAAAGAATAGTAAACATAAATATAACAGAGAAAGGATTAAAATTAAAAGAATCAGCAGAGTACATTCCTTCTAAAATAAAAGAAAAATTACAAGCCAATGATGAACAATTGCAGAAACTAAGAAAACAATTAAAAAAAATGATTGACTCTGCAACCCAATGCAAACACGATACATCAGAGGAATAAGGTCGCAGACCTATTTATTACTTTGGTAAGTAAAACAGCCAAAGTCTGTTACAAACTAAAAACATAGCATATAAATGCTTCTTGTTATTTAAATAACTTACATTTAATAAAAATAAAAAATGAGCATATTAGAACAATCTCAATGGAGATACGCTACTAAAAAATTCGATCCTTCAAAAAAAGTAAACGACAGCATTGTTGCACAAATCATAGAAGCAGCCCGACTGGCTCCTACATCTTCAGGCTTACAGCCATATAAAGTTTTGGTTATAACCAATCAAGAACTTAAAGACAAGATCGCAACCATTTCGATGGGACAAACACAAGCCGCAGAATGTTCTCACCTGCTTGTTTTCGCCGGATGGGATAATTATACAGAAGAACGAATTGACCATATATACAGCATCACAACTCAAGAGAGAGGACAAGCTCCGGACAGATATAAGGCATACACAGACCGTTTGAAAGCGGCTTATCTGAATCGCCCTGCATCTGAAAATTTCGATCACATAGCCCGTCAATCATATATTGCCTTTGCTTATGCAATAGCTGCAGCAGCGGAATTGAAAGTGGATGCAACACCGATGGAAGGTTTTGACAACAAGGCTCTCGATGAGCTTTTAGGGTTGAACACAAAGGGCTTGAAAAGCGTTACTATGTTACCCTTGGGATACAGAGACGCAGAAAATGATTGGCTTGTCAATCAAAAGAAAGTAAGACATCCCGAATCGGAATTTGTTATCACTATAAAATAAATCCAAGGTCTCTGACCTTTTCAACTTGTCAAATATAACAGCAGCGGAATCAGTTAACGACCGCTACTTACAATATAATTAAGGTCGCAGACCTTTTTATTGTCCATCCAAGCCATAACAGCAACAATCTGTTATCAATTGAAAAATGAGACATAAAACATTAACAGCGGCTTATTACAAACTAAAAAAAGAAAAAAAATTATGTCAACAGTTACATTCAAAGGAGGTAAAGTAAACGTAGAAGGACAAATCCCGGCAGTAGGAACAGCAGCTCCTGATTTCACATTAGTAAAAAGCGACTTGTCAGAAGTCAGCTTAAAAGATTTGAAAGGAAAAACTGTTATCCTTAACATTTTCCCAAGTATCGACACCGGTGTTTGTGCTGCTTCAGTACGTCATTTCAACAAAGATGCCGCAAGTCTGACTAATACAGTAGTTCTTGCAGTATCAGCCGATCTTCCTTTCGCAGCAGGACGTTTCTGTACTACAGAAGGTATCGAAAATGTACATCCTGCGTCTGTATTCAGAAACCCGGAGTTTGCTAAAGCATACGGCTTACTTATGCTTGACGGCCCTCTTAAAGGACTTTTGGCTCGTACAGTAGTTGTAATTAATCCAGAAGGCAAAGTTTCTTATACTGAACTTGTTCCTGAAATTACAGAAGAACCAAACTACAACGCAGCTCTTGCAGCAGCAAAATAAGGTCTCAGACTTTTTTGTTGACTTTGTAAGCATAACAGCAATAACCGTTATGACTTAAAGGTATAACATTAAATACATTCTATCGCTTATATACAGTGCAGACGTCTAAATTTAATATTGTTTAGTTATCTACCCTCTGCCTATATACGAAAGGAACCGGACAAAACCCGGTTCCTTATTTTTTATCAGTGAGATACAAATTTCAGTCCAATAACGGAGCCTATCAATGTGGTAACAAAGAATAAACGCCAAAACTCGGCAGGTTCTTTAAAAATAAAAATTCCTACCAGAACTGTACCCACAGCACCAATCCCTGTCCATATAGCATAAGCCGTTCCGATGGGTATCGTTTTAAGAGCATGAATCAACAGTCCCATACTGGCAAACAAGCAAATGATAAAAATAGCATACCAAAAATAAGAAGCACTACTACCCGAAACTTCTTTAGCCTTACCAAGGCTAAAAGTAAAGCCGACTTCAAAGAATCCGGCAATCACTAACCATATCCAATTCATATAATCACTTAGGGGCTTAGACCCATTTATTACTTTGGTAAGTAAAACATCCAAAGTCTGTTATAAACTAAAATGTACTATTAGTACTTTCTGTTACTTATCTAACTTTAGGTTTGAAACCTTTTATTATTCCTTTTGTCAGGAATACAAAGATCGGAAATATAAAAGCCATATTTTTTTACATTTGATAAAAAAGACTACTTTCCTCTGATTCTGCTCAACGACACCTGAGTTATACCCAAATAAGAGGCTATAATTCCTAAAGGGACTCTTTGCAACAACTTCGGCTTGTTCTTCATCAATGCTTCATACCTCTCAGATGCGTTAGCGAATTGGTATTCGATCAAACGATTCTCCACTTTCATTATTTCCTTTCCAAGAAAGCTCCTGCCCCAATTGGCAATCTCAATATTTTTGTGGAACAGATTTTCCATATCTGAAATATGAATGCGATAAAAGATACAATCTTCCAATAAGTCAATGCTCTCGTAGCTCGGTTTTCTTTCGACAAAATTCTTCATCGAACAGACCACATCTCCTTCGATACCGAACCAAAAGGTTATTTCCTTTGCATCGTATTCTGTATAAGCTCTGACTACACCCTGTTTGATAAAGTATAAATAACTGTCGCGACTACCGGCTCGCGAAAGAATATGACCTTTAGGAAACTCAACAGAATCAATTTTCGCCACAAATGCAGTCATCGCTTCTTCAGAAATTTCATAAACCGATGATATTATTGTCTTTAAATCCATAAATCAGCCTTTTTATCACAAGCAAAGATAAAAAATGTAAGAAAGAAGAAACTATAAAACCCTTTTAATCGTTACATTTAAGGTCTCAGACCTATTTAGGATTTTTCAGAAAACTGTAAGTAAATAAAAGTATTGAATAATACATTTCAAGCTATAATAAGCTTAAGTTGTTATATTTGCCAAAACTATAAATAGGTCTGTGACCTTAATTTACATCAAGCATGTCTAATTTTCGCCTAAAAGTATTTCATTCCGTTGCAACTCACCTGAATTTTACGCAGGCTGCCGAAGAATTATTCATCACTCAACCTGCTGTTACCAAAAACATCAAGGAACTTGAAGCCGAATTAGACGCATGCTTATTCGACAGGATCAAAGGTAAAGTGTATTTAACCGAAGCCGGATCGATACTTCTCGATTATACTAAACAGATATTTGAGCTGGATCAGACTCTGAATTATAAATTATCCACTCTAAAAGATCAGTACTCGGGACAATTACGTCTGGGTGCAAGCACCACTATCGGCCAGTACATATTACCACCTATTCTGGCTAAGTTTAATCAGCAATATCCCGATATACATATAAGTCTGATCAACGATAATACAAAAAAGATAGAAGCTCATCTGGCAGCAAAAGAAATAGATCTTGGACTGGTAGAAGGGACATCCCGAAACAGCCAGCTAAAATATACTCCTTTTATAAATGACGAAATAGTCGCAATAGCCCATACATCAAAAGATCTGTCGAAACTGGATGAAATTACACTTGACGAACTCAAATCAATCCCTATTGTATTGAGAGAGCAGGGATCAGGAAGCCTCGAAGTAATTGTCAATAAATTGAATGAAAGATCAATTACTCTCCCGGATTTGAATATATGCATGCATCTGGGCAGTACTGAAAGCATAAAAACATACCTTGCATATGCCGATGCATTGGGTTTGATTTCAATTAATGCAGTAACCAAGGAAGTGGCAAACGGAGAATATAAAGTCGTAGACATCAACAATTTTGAAGTAGTCCGTACTTTTGATTTCGTGCAACTGCACGGACAGCAACAAGGTTTGTCTGAACTGTTTATGGATTTTTCGTTTAAAGCAATAACCAAAAGTAATACCCTATAAGTATTTTAAATATACTACCTGATTATATTTATCAGATCTTTGCCTGCGTAAACGTAAAAAAATTATGCAGAAAGATTATCTAAAAAAAGGAATATTCATCATTATCGCAATCTTGTGTATATTCCCGTTCATCGATCCCCCTATTGCTTTATTTGCAGGATTTATCTTGTCATTTACAATAGGAAATCCATTCAAAAAGAAAACTTCAAAACTGACTAAATTCTTATTACAAGCTTCAGTTGTAGGACTCGGATTCGGAATGAATTTCGAAGAAGCCCTCGAAGTAGGTAAGAGCGGTTTATTATTTACCGCAGCATCTATTATACTCACACTTGGATTCGGGCTGTTACTCGGCAAAATCTTTAAAACAGAACGCAACACCAGCATTTTGGTTTCCTCCGGAACTGCAATATGCGGAGGTAGTGCAATAGCGGCGATGACCCCGATCATAGATGCTGACGAAGAAGAAACATCTATATCTCTCAGTATCATATTTTTGCTTAATTCGATAGCTCTATTTATATTTCCGGTTCTCGGGCACTTATTATCCATGACCCAAGAGCAATTCGGATTATGGGCAGCTATTGCTATACACGACACAAGTTCGGTTGTAGGAGCTTCACAAAAATACGGAGATATAGCCTTACACATTGCAACAACCGTGAAACTCGAAAGAGCCTTATGGATTATCCCTTTGTCATTAATAACCGCTATAATCCATAAAAGCAACGGCAGCAAGATATCTATTCCCTACTTTATTTTCTTATATATTGTTGCAATGCTTATCAACACTTATGTTCCTGCAATACAAACAATAGGGCCTTCCGTCGTCTGGATCTCAAAAAGAGGACTAACCCTTACCCTATTCCTTATTGGTGCCGGATTGACAAAAGAAGCTCTAAAAAAAATTGGAGTGAAACCTCTCCTGCAAGGAATAATTCTATGGATATTTATCTCTGTTTTATCACTCTCTGTTATTTTGTATGTATAGACAAATTTTCACTAATTAAGCAATAAAGTATTTAATGTTATTCTCTAAGAGTATATCATTAAATACTTACTGTTACTGAAAATACTGAAAGATGGAAATAAGATTTGAAAATGCCTTCTAAATATTTTAAAGAACGTTTTAATAAATCGAAATACTGATTGACATATTTTATTTATCTTTGGTCTAACTATTCAGAAATAATTATTCTAAATAACAGACAAGTATTCAATGACGTATTTTAAGCGATAACCTGCTCTCACTGTTATGCTTGGATAATTGAGAAATAGATCTGAAATCTAAAAAATTATATAGCATGAAAAAACTGTTTTTTTTACTGATGTTTGCAGCTACAGCTTTTGCTGCCACGTCACAAACAGATAGTAAATATCTATCGGGAGCGGTTCCCGAAGTTGACGGTAAGGTTCTGTTTTCCCGCACCATCACCGTAAATAAGCCTATTACAGATGACCGGTTATTTGAATTAATGGACAAATGGGTAAGTAATGAATATTCTGTACAGGATGGTTCGAGACAGCGTATTTTATTATCTAATAAAGAAGACAAATCAATTGCTGCCCAAGGAGACATGACTCTTGTTTTCAAAAGATCTGCTTTGTCTCTTGATCAGTCTAATATGCTTTACCAATTGATCCTTCAGATTAATGGAGGCAAATGTGAAGCTGTTGTCAGAAGTATCAAGTATGAATATAATGATGCGGGTAAAAAGATAAGCACATTTCCTGCAGAAGAAATGATTACAGATAAATATGCACTGAATAAGAAAGGAGATAAACTTAATAATTATTATAACAAGTTCCGTATATATACAGTTGATTCTATTAATGCGTTATTTAATAAGATAGACGTTTATTTGAATGGGGCTAAAGTGGTAGCCGGAGCTGTAGAGCGTGATTATCAGCCGACAGCACCTGCTGCATCCGTACCGATGTCAGCATTAGCTCCTGCTGCTGTAGCGGCAGAAACTTATCAGGAAACCGTAGCGGCTCCCGCTGTTGCTGAAACCGGCTCTGTATCAGCTTTACCCGGATTTCGACAGATATCAGCGGATAAAATACCCGGAAATATTGTTAAGCTGCTAAATAACTGGACTCTTATTACTTCAGGTACGGCAGAGAAAACCAATGTCATGACCGCTTCTTGGGGAGGACTAGGTGTCTTCTGGGAAAAACCTGTAGCTTTTTGTTTTCTGAATCCATCCCGCTATTCTGTACAGACTATGGATCAGGGGGAAACCTACACAATCTCTTTTTATACGGAAGCATATAAAGATGCTATGTTGTATTGTGGAAACAACAGCGGACGTAATACCGATAAAATAACAGGCTCGGGGCTTACACCTATAAAAACGCCATCGGGAGCAACTGCCTTTGCGGAAGCATGGATGATCTTCGAATGTAAAAAAATAATAGCACAACAAATATCACCTGATGCGGTGAAAACCCAGGTTCCGGCAGAATGGTCAAAAAACGGTTACCACAAAATGTATGTCGGAGAGATACTTAATGTATGGGTGAAATAAAGGCTTCAGACCTTTTTATAACTTTATTTTGACAGCTAAAAATTACAGGTTAAACTGATTACGATAAAAGACGGGTTGATACTTTATAGTATCAGCCCGTCTTTCATATGTATAACCCTGTCGGTGATCTTTGCCAGCTCTTCATCGTGAGTAACTATAATAAAGGTTTGACCGAAACGGTCTCTGAGATCAAAGAACAGTTTATGTAATTCTATTTTATTTTCCGTGTCGAGACTACCCGAAGGTTCATCGGCAAGAATAACAGCCGGATTATTTATTAAAGCACGAGCAACGGCTACGCGTTGTTTTTCACCACCTGACAACTCATTGGGCTTATGGTCTATTCTGCTCGATAAACCCAACAGATCAAGAAGCTCAGACGCTTTTTGTTTAGCTGCCGAATCTTTTTGTTTGGCAATCAATGCAGGTATCATAACATTTTCCAGAGCAGTAAATTCCGGTAATAATTGGTGAAACTGAAAGATAAAACCGATATTTTTATTTCGAAAATCAGATAATTTATTGTCTTTCAGATTTGTTACTATTTGGTTTTGTATAGATACCGTTCCTGAGTCGGCTTTATCCAATGTACCTATGATTTGCAGCAAGGTAGTTTTTCCAGCTCCGCTTGCACCGACTATAGAGACTATCTCTCCTTCATTGACTGTAAGATCGATGCCTTTAAGGACTTCTAATTGTCCATACTTTTTTGTTAAACCAGAAACCTGTATCATTTACTTTTGCTTTTTTCTCAGGTAAAAGTAAGTATTTAAAGCTATTTCTCAAATAAGAGAGTTTGCTTAGTGTATCTCAAAGAATGCTTTTTATAAAATAACTGCTGTGATAACTAATTGTTATTTTTTGCTCTTAATACTTTTCTCTAAACTCTTTAAGAAGTTTTTCACTTCTTTCACGTCCTGCCTGATAATTAGGATCTAATGCAATAGCTTGTTCAAGATATTCTTTAGCTTGATCTGCATATTTCTTCTTTTGCCGTTGTTTTGCCCAAGCCCAAAAAGTAAAACTCATTATTTTCCAATTAGCATAATCATGGTTTAGACTATATTTATCAATAATTGACTGAAAATCAATTTTTCCGTATCTACGAAACCAAAAGCAAATTTTCGGAATATTTTCCGCAACACTACCTCTCATAAACTCAGGCAAGTAACTAACATCAGCATACTTGCTGACAGCTTCATCAAATAGCAAAAACGATTGGAATAATTTAATAAGATTACTTGTCTCAGAAGCCATTAATGATAATGCAGATGCCCGATAAGACAGCACAAACGGCAATAGCTCTTTAGTTGTAACTGATGATTTATAAAATATATCTAAAATATCGAAACTCTTTTTTGCATAGCCTTTATAGTGAGTTTTTGAAAAAAATGCCAAGTTAAGAGCTGTTTCGTGGTAGATTATACTTTTTCTTATCATGTTTATTTCACTAGGCTCTACACAGCAGTCTTCTTCGACTTCTTTGAGCTTGACTTTTAATTTTTCTATATCAATAATTTCCATTACATCGTCCAGCTGATGCTCAAAAAGTTTGATTGTCGACATGTCCAGTTTTTGAACTTGAGCGATTGAATTATTCATTTTGTATCTGATTATTATTCAATAACAAAATTAAGTCTGAACCAAAAATTGCAACGATGACTTAAGTTAATATTTTGATTTATTTAGTATTCTTTTTCTGATTCGGCTTAAGCTCTCTGGCTTTATACCCAAAAGATTAGCGATATGTTTTTGTGGCACACGCTGAAATAATGCGGGTTGGTTTTTCATCAACTTAATAAATCTTTCCTCAGGTTTATCAGCAGACAGCGACATAGCTATATCCGTTGCTCTTTGAGCAACTTCCTCAGTTACTAATCTACCAAAAGTTTCGTATTTGCAACACATTTCATATAGTGCTGGCAGATTTTTTTTTGAGATAACAAAAACCGTAGTATCTTCCAGTGCTTGTAAATTCATTACGGAATGGTTGTTAGTGACAAAACTCTGAAGGTCGGTAACCCAATATTCTTCAAAAGATATATCGCATGTATTTTCCACACCTTCTTTAATATGAAAATGTCTGATTATTCCTTTATCTATGTATCCTATAAAATCGCATATTTTTCCACTTTCTAACAAAAAATCTTTCTTGCGGAACCAACGGACTTCAAAATACTCATCAATTAGTTCCAATTCTTTTTCTGTAAATGATACTTTTGATTTGAAATACATTTTTAATTGAGAAAATCCATTGTTCATTTCCAACGTTGTAAGGTGTAAAACTAAAAATAAAATACCTCGAATATAGCTTGATTAATCTATTTTCGCAACCTAAATTGTCGGATAAGTGTTAAAAAGTTATTCTTCGAGAGTCATAAAATTTATTATTTTTGTCCTTATTTTAATTTTAGGTCTCACAGCTATTTATTGCTTTGGTAAGTATAACCTCCAAAGTAATAAAAACGGTTCGGGATATTTATCAGCTTGTCAATGAGGAAAATATATATACTATTTTGTTTTTGCGCACTTTCTTTGATATTGAACGCCCAATCATATCACAAAGAGGATGTTGCGGGATTAATGATTATACTCAGGCAGCAATCGGCACAAAGAGATAGTCTTAATTTACATCAGATGGGACTAAGCATAGCCGACACTACTGCATGGAATACATCTCAGGAGTGGATAAACAAGCTGGATGGCGTAACCTGGTCTGAGAACCTACCCAAACGTATAACAAGTATCGATTGGAATAATTTGAACCTATCGGGAGAACTTAACTTTTCGTCCTTTCCTCAACTTGAGGTGCTGCATTGTGCTAACAACCGCATTGACGGGATAGTATTGACTAAAAATAAAAAGATTTCAGATATTGATCTATCGGGAAACCAGATCGCTAAAGTGGACTTCTCGAAAAACCCGAATCTTACTGATCTTAATATCAGTATGAACAGTATAACTGATCTCAACCTGCAATTCAACAAAAAACTCGAAAACCTCGATTGCAGCTATTGCGGATTGAAGAGTATAGATCTGTCGAAAAATCAAAATCTGAAAGTATTGAATATATTTTGGAATCAGTTAACAGAACTGCATGTCGAGAAAAATAAAAAACTGGAAGAACTGTCATGTTATTCGAATTATCTGACATGGATTGATCTCTCGAACAACCTATTCCTCAAAGAATTGGATTGCAAAGAAAATAAATTAACATCACTGGATCTTTCCGCTAATACATCGCTGTTTAATTTGTATTGTGACAAAAATGAGATATCAACTGTCAATATCAATAATCTACAGAACTTGTATATTTTGTCGTGTAAATCAAACAAATTATCCTTTCTGGAATTAGGCAACGCTGTTAATCTGAATGCGCTTTATTGCTCGGATAACAGTCTGACAGTTCTTGATATTTCAAATAACAGACAACTGCAGATTCTTGACATCTCCCGAAACCCGATTATATCAGTAGACATCTCGGAAAACAGGGTGTTGACCGAATTGAACTGTATATCGACAGGATTAACTTCTCTCAATCTGGGCAAGAATCTAGATCTGATGACATTGGATTTTTCATCCAATAAAATACAGGACATCGATTTCACATACAATTCCGAACTAAAGAAACTGAGTTGTGCGGATAACCAACTCGAAACACTTAATATTTCGAATCTGAAAAAGTTGTCGTCCTTAAATTGTTCTACAAATAAACTTTCCCGATTGGAATTAAGCGGACTTTTGGCTCTTGAAGATCTGAATTGTTCAGCAAACAGATTGGATTCTCTTAATACATCAGCCAATAAGAATCTGACAAGTCTTGATTGTTCAGGGAATGAGTTAAAATCGATTGATCTTAGCCGAAACACGCTTTTGAAAAATCTGAATTGTGCGTCGAATATACTATCTTCTTTGAATGTATCTATGTGCTCCGATCTGGAAACGCTCTATTGTTCTAATAATGCACTTACAGAACTCAATGTCGCTAATAATACGAAACTAACGGAATTGGTTTGTGCATCGAACAGTATCGCAGAATTGGATATCTCAAATAATAAGCAGCTGAATATGCTCGATTGTGCCGATAATGATTTGTCGGAACTTAATCTGATGCCCGATTTACCTCTATTGTATCTCGATTGTTCTCATAATCAGCTGACATCTTTGGATATAAAGAAAAGCTTCTTCTTTAAGATGAACTGTTCAAATAATGCGTTGACTTTTTCCTCTCTAAATTTTCCCGAATATAATTTCCTTCGAAATTGTGTCTACACACCACAGGCTGTAACAGACGGAGGTACTGCGGCATGCGGAAGTGTCATTGATTTGAGTGCCGAATTTGAGAAGAATGGCAAAAAAACTACTTACACATGGTATGAAAGCAACGAGGAGATTGTTTTTGACGGCGAAGGCGGACGATTTACAGTTCCGGATTCGTTTGCAGGAGTAGATCTTATCTGCCGGATGACAAACGATACTTTTCCTAAAATGGTTTTGAGATATAAAATTTCGATAGAAGAAAAAACAAAATAAGGTCTCAAACCTTTTTATTGCTTTGGCTAGTAAAACAACCAAAGTCTGTTATAAACTAAAAATATATCATTAAATACTTTCTGTTGCTTACCTTTGTATCTCAATCAAGGTCTCAGACCTTTTGCTGACTTTGCAAGCATAACAGTGAGAGCTGGTTATCGCTTAAGATACGTCTTTAAATACTTTCTATTACTTAAATAAATAAAAATGGCTACTCCATATTTACAAGTCGATAACCTTACCAAAAGTTTTGGAGACTTGGTTTTATTCGAAGATATATCCTTTGGTATTGCCGAAGGGCAGCGTATCGGGCTTATAGCCAAAAACGGTACGGGAAAAACTACTTTATTAAATATCCTTTCCGCGAAAGAGTCGTATGATTCAGGATCAATCGTTTTCAGGCGAGATCTGAAAGTTGCGTATCTCGAACAAGATCCGCATTACCCTGATGATATTACAGTTCTTGAGGCTTGTTTCCGTTCGGGAACCGAAGTTACCGAAGTAATTGCCGAGTACGAACGAGTTATGGCTTCGGGAAATCATGATAAGCTAGACGATATACTCCAAAGAATGGATATGCTGAAGGCTTGGGATTATGAGCAACGTGCGAAACAGATTCTGTCGCAGCTGAAAATAAATAACTTCGATCAGAAGATTTCTCTGCTATCAGGAGGTCAGCTAAAACGCGTAGCTTTGGCGAATGTGTTGATAACCGAGCCTGAATTAATTATTCTGGATGAGCCTACCAATCACCTCGATCTGGATATGACCGAATGGTTGGAAGAGTATCTGCAACGTTCGAGACTCAGCTTACTAATGGTGACTCACGACCGCTATTTTCTGGATCGTGTTTGTTCGGAAATAATAGAAATAGATCAAAAGCAGATTTTTCAGTATAAAGGTAATTATTCGTACTTCCTCGAAAAAAGAGAGGAGCGGATGAATTCTCAGAATTCAGAAATAGATAGAGCCAACAACTTATTACGTAAAGAACTGGAATGGATGCGCCGCCAACCTCAAGCAAGAGGCACTAAAGCTAAATCCCGTATCGATGCTTTTTATGATCTGGAGAAAAAAGCCCAACAGCAAAGAGATGCCGGAAATGTACGTCTGGAAATGAAAGGCTCGTACATCGGCAATAAAATATTCGAAGCGAAGCATATTTATAAAGCTTTCGGTGATCTGAAAATCCTCGAAGATTTCAATTATGTGTTTGCCCGTTACGAAAAAATGGGAATTGTCGGTAACAACGGAACGGGAAAGTCGACATTTATAAAAATGCTGATGGGTGAGGTTACACCCGATAAAGGTGAATTTGATATCGGTGAAACTGTCAATTTTGGCTATTATAGTCAAGACGGATTAAAATTCAACGAAGAAATGAAAGTGATAGATGTAGTTCAGGATATTGCCGAAGTGATAGATCTTGGTAATGGAAACCGCTTGACCGCATCTCAGTTTTTGCAGCACTTTTTATTTTCCCCTGAGAAACAGCATAACTTCGTTTACAAATTATCGGGAGGAGAAAAACGCCGCCTGTACTTGTGCACTGTTTTAATCAAGAACCCTAATTTTTTGGTACTCGATGAGCCTACCAATGACTTGGATATTATGACTCTGAATATTCTTGAAGAATATCTTCAGAGTTTCAAAGGATGTGTGATCGTTGTTTCCCACGACCGTTATTTTATGGATAAGGTGGTTGATCACCTGCTGGCTTTCAGCGGAAATGCGAAAATTAAAGACTTTCCGGGAAATTATACTCAATACCGAGAGTGGAAGGAAGTGCAGGAACTGATTGCAAAAGAGGCGGAATCTACAGCAAAAGCGAAAGACGAAAAACCAAAACAGGAAACAAAAAAAACCGAAGAGAAAAAGAAACTATCATACAAAGAAAAAAGGGAGTTCGAAGAACTCGATGCATTGATACCAAAGCTTGAAACAGAAAAGACTCAATTAGAAACTGATATGTCGAGCGGTACTTTATCGAATGATGAATTGTTAGCGAAATCGGCTCGGATAAGTGAGTTAATTGATGAGATAGATGAAAAGACCCTCCGGTGGATGGAGCTGAGCGAATGGATATAAGGTTGGGTATCGGAAAATTTATCTATACCTAAAACAGTTACGAGTCATGAAGCGCTGGAGTTATTACAAGTTATATAAGAAAAAAGGAACATCTGAAAAAGTGTGATTTGAGTGTAACCTTTGTTACCTTTTAGTGTTATTAGAAATTGATAACTAATCACCGTTGACTGATCATTGATTTTATTACTTTTGTAACCTTTTGACAAGTAATCCACTGGAAAATAAAACTATAAAACATAAAAAGATTCACCATGATATTGCCCGAAGACTTTATTCAGAAAACCAAACCGTTGCTAGGGGATCAATGGGTATCTTTTACAGAAGCCCTGAACGAAGTTTCTCCAACAAGTATCAGGTTCAATAAACAAAAATACAGCAAGCTTCCCGAAATGGAGTCTGTACCCTGGTGCGAAAATGGATTTTATTTACCCCAACGTCCTTCTTTTACATTCGATCCGCTATTTCATACCGGAGCTTACTATGTACAGGAAGCATCTTCGATGTTTGTCGGTCAGGTTTTTAAGCAATACGTCAAAGACCAAACTGTAAGGGTATTGGATTTGTGCGCAGCACCTGGAGGAAAATCTACTCATATTGCATCTTTGATTTCGGAAGACAGTTTACTCGTTTCAAACGAAGTGATCAGAAGCCGTGCGAATATTTTGTCGGAAAATATTACTAAAGCCGGTTACCCGAATGTAATTGTAACCAATAACGACCCTTCGGATATCGGACCAATGGAATCTTTCTTTGATGTTATTCTGATTGATGCACCCTGTTCCGGAGAGGGAATGTTTCGCAAAGATCCACAAGCTATAGAAGAATGGTCTCTGGGGAATGTTCAATTGTGCGAAGAACGTCAGCGGCGTATTGTAGCGGATGTTTGGGACGCCCTTCGTCCCGGAGGAATATTGATATACAGCACCTGCACATACAATACCGGAGAAAATGAACATAATGTACAATGGATCAGAGATTCTTTAGGTGCAGAAATATTACCGTTGGAAATTTCTCCCGATTGGAATATACACCCATCGTTTGAGAACAATATGCCGGTGTATCATTTTCTTCCTCACCAGACAAAAGGGGAAGGATTTTTTCTTGCAGTCCTCAGAAAATCCGGAGAACATTCTGATAAATCGGAACATTCCGGCAAAAGAAATAAAAAGCAGGGCAAAGCTAAGCTTACACCATTAGAAGGAGAGTATAAGAATTATCTGACAGATAATGAGAAATATACTTTCTTCGAGAAATCTTCTTCGTGGTTTGCTTTTCCATCCGTTAATATAGAGCAGTTCGAATATATTGTTTCTCACCTGAGACTGGTGTCGGCTGGTATTTATTTGGGGGAGATCAAGGGAAAAGATTTTATTCCACAACAATCTCTGGCTATGTCTTTGGCTTTAAACACTTCTGCATTTGAGATAGTCGACATTGATAAGAATACGGCTATATCTTACTTACGAAAGGAGGCCCAGACATTTTCGGAATCGCCACGAGGTTATCTGCTGTTGATTTATAAGGATATCCCATTAGGGTTTGTAAAGAATATAGGAAACAGAGCGAATAATCTGTATCCGAATGAATGGAGGATTCGCAGTGGGTATAATCCGGAAGATAACCAGCCCTTCATTTAAAATTGATTATATTTGCCAACAAATAGAAGCTCATTACGTTTTAAGGTCTCAGACCTATTTATTGCTTTGGTAAGCAAAACAGCCAAAGCCTTTTATAAACTAAAAATATATTATTAAATACTTGGTATTACTTATCTGTAGAAAGAAAGAAGCCTAAATAAAAAGAACAAAAATTATGAGTAGTAGAAGAGATTTAAAAAAACTGATCAATAATTCAATAGGGTTATTATACAACGATCTTATCTTTTATAAAGTATTTACTGTAAATGCTAATAAGGAAAAAGCAGACGCTTTGATAGATCAGATTGCCGACTCGCATCTTGAGCTGATAAACCGTGTCAGCACAGTTGAAGGAAAAGAAGTAAAAAGCCGTACAAAGGCTTATTATTCGAAGATAAAATCGGATTTGAAATCATTGGTTGATAATTACGGAAAAGAAATTCAGTCTCTATAATCCAGAGAACTGCAGTTATATTTAGCTATGCAAAAATTAAGCGGCTTTATCCTGCGTAAGCTGGGTTGGAAAGCAGAAGGGATTACCAATTATCCCGCAAAATGTGTGTTGTGTGTAGCACCGCATACCAGTAATTGGGATTTATTTGTAGGCAAGCTTATATACTCGTCGCTAGGACGCAAAGCTTCATTTCTGATCAAAAAGACATGGTTTTTCTTTCCGATGAATCTTGTGTTTAATGCTCTGGGAGGTATTCCTGTCGATAGATCGAAGAAAACCTCTCTGACTGATCAAATGGCTCATCTTTTTGCAACCAGAGATCAGTTCGAATTGGCTATAACACCCGAAGGCACTCGCAGCCGTAATTCGGAGTGGAAAAAGGGTTTTTACTATATTGCTTTGGCTGCTAAAGTGCCTATCGTTATAATTGTGCTGGATTATAAGAAAAAGACAGCCGATTTTAAAACGGCCTTTATGCCTACTGGCGATGTGGAAAAAGATATGTTAGAAATAAAGTCTTATTATAAAGATGCACATGCTAAGCATCAGGAAAGGTTTTTATTAAGCGATGAGTGAAATAAGTAACTGAAAGTACTTAATGATATACTTCAGCGAGATAACTAACTATCTGTTATTATGTTTACAGAATCAATAAAAAGGTCCGAGACCTTACTTCGGGTAAGCCTTGTCCAGATGGATATCGTCTGGGAAGATAAAGATGTGAATCTAAGAAAGGTACAGGGAATTTTATCCGAATTATCAGGAAAAACCGATTTAGTGGTACTTCCTGAGATGTTCTCTACCGGTTTTTCTATGAACAGTCATTCGCTCTCCGAACCTGTGGACGGAACAACTGTTACATCCCTGAAAGATTGGGCTAAGCAGTACGATCTGGCTATTTGCGGAAGTTATATTGCCTCGGAAAACGGTCAGTTTTTCAACAGAGGATTTTTCATAGCTCGCGAGAAATCCTGTTTTTATGACAAGCGGCACTTGTTTCGTATGGGAGATGAAGCGAAATCATTCACAGCAGGAAATAGTCATTGCATTGTCGAACATAAAGGATTTAATATTTGTTTATTAATTTGTTATGATTTACGGTTTCCGGTGTGGGCGCGTAATATCGGTAATAAGTATGATTTGCTGATATATGTTGCTAACTGGCCGCAATCGAGAATCAAAGTTTGGAATACCTTACTCGAAGCCCGTGCTTTAGAGAATCAGAGTTACGTATGCGGTGTCAATAGAGTAGGTATTGACGGGATGAAGTTAGTATATGACGGGCAATCTTCGATGATTGATTTTAAAGGGATAAAATTGAGTACATTAACCGATTCTATAGAGAAAGTTGAAACTGTTGAGATTTCTAAAAAAGCGTTAAACTTATTTAGAAATAAATTTCCGGTATGGAAAGATGCTGACGATTTTACTCTAAACTGAAAGCAAATCAAAATAAACAATAGTTATGAAGAGTTTGAATTTAATGAAAGTTTGTGCAATATTGATAATTGCATTTGTATCAGGGATATTATTACAGAGTTGTGACAAAAAAAATGCTCCGACTCAGACAGAGCTTGAAGGATTATGGGTATTGAAGTCCTTAAACGGGACTGCTGCTTCTGAAGGTTTTAAAGGAGCGTTGCCTACTCTCGAGTTTAATTTTCAAGACAGTATTGTTTCAGGAAACAGCGGATGCAACAGATATACCGGAAAATTCACTTATAAAGACGGAAATTTTACTGCACCTAATTTAGCATCAACCAGAATGTTGTGCATAGACCCAAACAGAGAACCCGAATTTCTGTTGGAACTTACCAACGAAGGAAACAGTTTATCTATTGTTAATGGAATCTTGACAATATCTCACGATGGAAAAGCTGTTCTGGAATTCGAGAAAGATACAGCTCCGAAACCTGATACTGCGACAGCTATTGACACAAAGCAGCTGGAAGGACTCTGGACATTGAAAACAATCAAAGGAGAAGAGGCTGCCGGCAAATTCGGTAAAGCAGATGCTGTTCCCACTTTGAATTTCGATATTGCCGAAAATAGAGTCGGAGGCAAAAGCGGATGCAACGGCTACGGCGGAAGCTTCTCTCTGAATAATGACCAATTGATAATAGGCCAGTTGATCAGCACACAAATGGCATGTCCGAATCTCGATGCAGAACATGAATACATCAAGGCTTTATCTGATACAAGCATTGTAGCATTGCCATCTTCCGATGTTTTACAAATTTCTAAAAATGGAAGTTTACTACTCGAATTCAACAGGGCTAAAACCGACTCTGTTGCCTCTCTGAAAAAATGAACACTCACTAACATAGAATAATTAATATTCAAAAAAATGAAAAGATTATCAAGTAAAATGCTGCTTTTGGCAGTAGCTGTACTCGCGTTTGGAATTATGATACAAAGTTGTAAGTCGACCAAAGATTCTGCTAAAGGTTCAGCATCAGCTGTAACCATTGACGGAACATGGATTCTTCAGACATTTGAAGGTGCGCCCGCTGCAAATTCCTTTAAAGGAAAAATTCCTTCGATGACTATCGATCTTGCAGAGAAACGGATTAATGGTAATGGAGGCTGCAACCGTTTCTTCGGAACATTCACTTATGAGAAGAATATCTTATCGGCTCCTAAGCTGGGGGCTACACTAATGGCTTGCATCGATGATAATAAAGAAGGTCAGTTTCTTGAGATGCTGGGCAAATCGAATGAAGTGACCGTTACAGAATCGACGCTTACCTTAAGTAACGGAGGAAAAGCCGTTGCTGAATTTATAAAAGGCATTGACCTATCAGTTGTAGCAGGTTCTACCTGGACATTAGAAGCTATCGATGGCAAAGATGCAAAAGCATTATTCGACATAAAGGATAAACTTCCGACATTGGAATTTAACCTCACAGAAAGTCGTATATCCGGAAATGCAGGATGCAACCGTTATAATGCAGGATATAAACTGGAAGGTTCTGCTTTAACTATCGGACCTGCAATGTTAACAAAAATGGCTTGTCCCAACTTATCAGGAGAGAGTGCTTATACAAAGGCTCTATCCGGAGTAAGCAATCTGAAAATAACCGATTCTTCCATTTTATTTATCAGAGATGGAAAAGAAGTTCTGAAATTTGGTAAGGCTGCAAAATAAAGCCTCATTAATATAATATACAGGCCACGCCATCTGATTGGACGTGGCTTGTTTGTTTAAAGCCGGTGAGAAGTAAAACCAGTAAATCTGACTCTTGCCTCTGTTGTCCGAAAGCCAAACCAACCTGATTTATAAGGTCGTACATCGGTATAATCTACAATCTTCCGACCATCAATGATATATTCAACATGTCCGTTTATACATCTGATTGTTATATTATACCAGTGATTTGGCTTTAAAAGATGTTCGGCATCTGTATATTCCGTTATAATATCCGGACGAACTTTACCACTTTCAAATTTCATGTAATCTCCATCATACCTGCGAAAACGGGTAGTTGTATTGCTATTCCCCCCATAACCGAGATAATACATATTCAGGCTATAGTATCTACCGAATACACCATTCCGCCAGCCGGCTCGTTCGAATATATTATCAGGAAACAGCGGATCATAAGCCATCCAAAAACAATTAAGGTCACTTAGCCTGTCCCGATCAGGATTCTCGAACATAACGCAAGCCGAGAATGAAATTTCAATATCTCCCTCCAGTTTTTCATTCCTCCATAATGTAAATCCCTTCTTGGCAACTATTTCAATCGTATCGTTCAGATGTTCGACTGTGTTTTCCTGAGCTTCTACAGTCCAATATGTATTAAAAAGTTCAGCTGAGAGTCCCGATTTGTCAGACATCCACTCTTTTGCTTCTGTTACCATGTCGAAATCGGGATGCGGAGGCTGATTATAACCTACATTCTGCCAGGCAATAGCCATCCGGTATTGATGATTATGCATCAGTGTAGGAAACTTATACGCCGCCGGTATTGTTGTCGAATATATTCTTAACTCTTCATTATCGGGAGTTCTCCATATAACCTCCTCCCTCCAATCACCCAGAATATCGCCCGACAGGCATGCGTTACCTTTGGTTCCATTATTAGAAATCACTCCTTGAGGAGAAAATAGAGTATCGGTAGTCATATTTATCCAGTTCCATTTGGTGATAGAAGTGTGGTCCAGGAGCTCCCTCAAAGGGTCAGCATCCCACCAAATCCCGAAATTGCACGAATTGGGTTTTTGTGGATAAATTTCTTCGCCCGAATTACTTCTGTATGTTCCACCGGGACCACCCCAGCATTCGGCTCCCGCATACCTGGGATCTATATCGGCAGCCATTCCCCTGCCCACATCTTCACCTAAAAATTTTTGCCATATAATCTCCCCCGTTTTACCATCGAACAAAGCTACTCCGGGTGTATTCAAAGACTTTGTTTTTTCTTCATTCTCATGTACACCAAAAACTTCGAGTCCCTTGCGTGAAGGAATGAGATCCCCCGCATGCAAGGCATCACCATGTCTCAATCCGGTTGTATATAATCCTTTTCCGTTATGATCTACCGTCATTGCCCCGATACATATTTCGTCCAGTCCGTCTTCATCAAAATCAGCAACTGTTACCGAGTGGTTTCCCATGCCCGAATATCCTTTCCATTGAGGCAAGGCACTATCGAATACCCACTTCGACACAAGCTTTCCGTTCCTATAATCCCAAGCTGCTAACACCGAGCGTCCATACCAGCCGCGTACCATCACTGCCGATGGAACATCCTTTTCGAGAAATGCCACACAGGCCGTAAATCGGTCGGATCGTCCTCCGGTAGAATCATTTCCGCCATTTCCGCCTATACCACCCCAGCCGTCCAAAGGATATCTGGTGGGGATGTATTCCTCCGTAGCTAATTGCTTCCCTGATAGTCCTTCGAAAACTGAAATATATTCGGGACCTTCGACTATTTTACCGAATACTTTAGATTTCGGATCCTTATTCCGCCAGTCTGCATCAGCGTTGCCAATTACCTTACCGATACCATCGATGGTTCCATCTGCTGTTTTACATATCAATTCGGATTTTCCATCCCCGTCGAAATCATAAACCAATAATTGGGTGTATGCTGCACCCGATCGAATATTCTTACCTACATTGATTCGCCATAAACGCCTTCCGCTGAGTTTATAAGCATCGATATAGGTATCTCCTGTAAAACCTGTTTGAGGAGGTCTTTTAGTATTGTCCGGTTCCCATTTCAGGATAATTTCGTACTCGCCGTCTCCATCAAGGTCACCTACAGTTACATCATTTGCCGTATATGTATATTTTTCTCCGTCAAAAGTGATTCCTCCTTCCGGTTTTTGCAAAGGGATGCTTAAATATGGAGCAAGATTGCTGCCGGCTGCAATTGCATAACTTGCAATGTTTTTACCTTTTGAGTCTTTTAATATCCATGTATTGTCTTTCCCGAAATCAACATTCCTGTAAACATAATCAGATGTACGACTAATCGGAGCTTGGTTTATTTTTACGGCCTTTTCCGTTCCGGATTGAATATACAGATCGAAACTGCAATCTTTTCTATCATCCGAAAATATCCGCCACCCGATATATACTTCATGATCGCTTGTCGGTACGACAAAAAGTCCTCGCCCCAATTTTTCCTGTTTATGCTGTGCGTATCCCTTATTTACATAGAGAAAACATAAAAAAAGGATCATTATATATAAAACAAAACTTCTTTTCATTGGTATTAAGTAATAATGTCAATCAGTAGTTAGATTGATTAAACGTTCTTTTAAATTATGCTTTCAAGTTCATCTATTTACTAACGCAGCCTCCCGGTATTGTTTTTCATTTTGCCTTGATGCAAAACGAAACAAAAGATCAAGACTGCATCTCCAACCCGAGGGTCACAGACCCTTTTATTAACAGGTACCCCGGTCTTCCGCCGATGTCGACAGCCTAACGGGGTCACAGCCCCATTTGTAGGCAGGCGCAAGCAAAGTTGTGCGTCAGCTAGGGCGCATACAGAGGTGAAGCCGTAATCTGACCAGTGAAACGGGCGTTTAAACTAAATGCTGTCTGAGCTCGCAGAGCGAGTTTTATTTAGTTTCGCCCGTGAACGTTGTCAGATAGGCAGAGTCTCGAAGCGCCAAAGACCTTTTGATTCCTTTTGGGGCTTTGGCCAAAAGGAATACAAGCAATCTTTGATTGCGCGTAGTAAAAAAAAACATTTTTGAAATACTGATTCGCATAATTATCAATTGAAAACTATTCATTTTTCATTTTCAAAAAGGTTACAAAAGTTACACTAAAATCAGTTATCAGACGTTATTTGCATAACTCTGGTACTCTGCGGCTGATTTTTGGAGCGACTCTTGATACTCCCTTTCTTCTTCCTCTTTCCATAATTGGTATTCCAGCTCTTCTTGTAAAATACGTTCTTTCTCCTTCAGTTCCGCAAGATTTTTTTTCTCTTTATTGCTGATGTCGCTTTCTTTGGATATTGCCATTTTCAGGGTCTTTTCATCCGGAGCATATTCTTTCACGGTTACTGTTTTTCCTGCCAGATACAATTCTCCGTATTCATCTAGGGCATATTTATAACGGGTTGTAGTAACTGTATGCCCTTGTTCTACTCTCTGCCTCAGTATCTGACGTGCTTTTTGTGCCAGACGTTCGTCTCTCTCCAGACGGGCATTCTCAACCATCTCCTCAAAATCGGGATATTTGATCATCCACTGATAAAATGTTTTACGGCTGATATTGTGTATCGAGCAGATTTCACCTAATGTATACTCATCTTGTTCTATTGCTTCTGCGATTTGTTTTCCCAGTTTTTCTGTGTATTTTGCCATAATTGAATGTATTTTTCATTATAGATAAAATTTCAGAAAACAGCAGAAAACTATATGTTATGATCTGCATCGCAAAATAAAAAAGAGGAACTCATCACCGAGCTCCCCTCTTCTACTAAAATCAAGATCACTCCGAGGCATGTTCATTTTTAGGGAGAAACCAATTAGCAGCCGTCAGGCTCGGAGCAGACTTTCCTGCAGCTTGAAATTTCTCTTGTAATATTTTATTCAGAAATCCGGTTCCATCTTCTCCGGTCTTATTTCTACGCATTGCCACACGTAAAAGTGTACCCCATCTGTTTCCCTCAAAGCCGCATTCCAACGCATTTTCCGAAACAATAGCATCTTCCATCCATTTTATAGAATCGGATTTAGTTTGCACCCAATCCGGTCTTTCTACATTTTTCAGGCTGGCTCGTCCTCTTATACCGTAATTCAAATACCATGGAGACCTGTACACATTATATGGACTGCTGTTGTTGCGGGCATCCAGATAAAACGGTTCAGGATAAGGTACAGAAGCCACATTGTCACTCAGCGGTTTGTATCCGGTGTATTGCACACCTTCTTTATCAGAACGTGCATTACCATCTGATTTTACCCAATCGTAATTCGTATTTATACCATTATTGACTATTGCATAAGCAATATCGGGATAGCCTGCCCGGTTGGCAGCTTCGGCATAACGAAGATGGAGCAATCCAGCCCGATATAAGAACCATTTTCCGTTTTTCGAATATTTGTCCGTTGCAAACTGATTATATAACAGATGAATTGTTTTATTATCATCCGTAGTCTGTCCATAATAATCATACAGATATTTAATCACAACGGGCTGACCGTTTACATATTCGAATGAAGACTCACGCCCACGCCCGTCGAATACGAAGTCATTGCTTTGCACCTGAGTTTCCCACATGCCATCGATAGCCCATGCCGAAGGTTTAAGATAATATTTACCTTCTCCCGTATTGGCAAACAGTTCGATCAAAGGATATGAAGGTGCAAATTTAGTATCGTAACTCATCATGGTTATCATTTCCCGTCTCAATTCGGTATCGGTCGAAGACCTCGAGAATATTTCTTTCCATTTATTACGGTACGCATTCAGGTCAGCACCTTTATAACGCTCATAACACACCTGAAAACGAGGTTCGTTCGAACCTGCCCAAACCCATCCATCCAGTTTATAAGCGAGATATTCCGATCCGCTGAATAGTTTTGTCTCCGACTCTTTCAGAAAGTTAGAGTATTGAGTAGCAGCCTGTACATAATCATCCGCCCAGAGATACAAATCTCCCAGCATCAGTTTTTTATTCAAGAAAAACATCCTCAGCAAATATCCGTCAGATGTTTGGCTGTATAATGGAGAGTCCATAGACAAATCCAATGTAGGAACAGCGTTCATACATTGGATCAGTTCCTGTACCAATTGATCGAACTGATATACCGGAAATTTATCGGTGGATAAATCCTGAACCGTCAAAAGCGGATCTGTAACATAATACACCTCACCGAAATGAGTAGCCATCTCCAGATACACCCAGCAACGGATTGTCATCACATCGGCATACCGGTAACTGTAATCTGCTTTAGTCATTTTATTTTCAGCGAGCATTTTATCAAAATTGCTCAGAGCATCGTTACAGTTTAATATCACTTCATAAAAAGGAGCAATCTCACACCATTTATTAGTACTAGTCGCCGTATGATTATTTATGGCAACCAGATCGGGAGTGGCATTGGTTGTTACATCCATCATATCGCCTCTGATTTCTTCGAGTACGACAACCCTGTCTACCAACCCCATAAATTTTGAATATATGCCCAGAATGGCATTATCCGCATCTGATGTGGTTTTATAATTATCATCAGGATTGATCGCGTTATTCTGGTCAGCATCAAGCATATCAGAACAAGACACCAAAGCTGTTGTCATAAACAAAACTATAAATACAGCTTTTATTGATTTATATAGTTTCAGCATATCTTTTATATTTATTTTTATTCTTAAATCTGTTATAAACCAATCTTCACACCGAACAATACAGAACGTGCAATCGGACTCATTCCCATATCAATACCATAATACAATGGATTTTGGCTCGCGCTGAATTCAGGATCATAACCTAAATATTTAGTAAATGTCAGCATGTTATTGCCGGTTACATAAGCCTGCAAAGTCTTTATAAACTTCTGTTTGATAGGGAAGTCATAAGACAGCGTTACAGTTTTCATCCTTAAATAAGACCCATCCTCAATCCAACGATCCGAAAAACGAGAGTTTTCCATCGGATCATTCCATACCGCACGGGGAGTATTGGTTATCTGCCCTTCGTGCGTCCAACGATTTAATACTGCTTTTGTCTGGTTGTCATATCCTTGCATCGACTCCAGATCCTGACGCAGAGCATTATAGATATCGTTTCCGACAGAATAAGTAAGAACTGCACTCAATGTGAATGATTTGTATTGCAAAGAAGTATTGATATTACCGAAGATATCAGGATTGGGATCTCCTATCACAACCATATCTTTCTCATCAATAATCTTATCCGAACTATTTACATTCACAAAACGTACATCGCCTGCTCCAAATGCAACTGATGACCCGTTGGCATTCAGTTTGCTCAATCCGGCAGATGCAGCCTCTTCGCTTGTCGCATAAACACCGTTTGTCTTATAGCCATAGAACTGTCCGATAGGTGCTCCGACTTTGGTTCTGACATATCCTCCGGCAATCTCTGTTATCTTATTATCGGTAGATAGCTCTGTTACTTTGTTTTTATAATGAGCGATATTTACCCCCAAGTCCCATTTTAAGTCCCGGTTATCTATAATACGACTATTAATGCCCAGCTCAAATCCGGTATTTTTCATTGCTCCGTCATTCTTTGCATACATACTTATACCGGCGGCACCTTGCAGCTGTTCCCACATAAGCATATCGGTGGTCTTGCTTGTGTAGACATCGGCACTCACACTCAAGCGATCGTTGAATAAACCGACATCCAATCCCGCATTTAGTTTTGTATTATTCTCCCATTTCAATTCGGGATTGGCTATATTTCCGCGTACAAAGCCATAGTATCCCAAAAAGTTTTGAGAATTATAATACGAACGGGCTGTATAATTACCTATATCGCTGTTTCCCGTACGGGTATATCCGAGTCTGAATTTCAGAAAACTGATTTTATCCACACCCGCCATAAAGTCTTCGGATGAGATCAGCCATGCTGCCGAAAGAGAAGGAAAAACCCCGAATACATTATCGAACATCTTTAAACCTGATGCTTCTTTTCCTATGCGTGACGAACCATCGATAGCCATATTAAACGATACTAAATATTTATTCTTGTATCCATAATCGGCATTCAGATAGTATGATAACCACTTCCAGTTATCTTCACTCCCGCTTTTCTGAGTCAGGTCTATATCGCCCTGCCCTATTGTCTGTAAGTTATCATTTGCCGAGTTATATGCTTTCACCTGATCAAACTCCGAATTATTTGTCTGATATCTTACTCCGGCTCTGGCTACCAAGTCATGATCGACATTAAACTTACGACTGTAATTGAATCGCAAATCGCCGTAATATTGAAGATAACGTCCTACCATAGATTGCATTTCGTTTCTGACCTCAGCCGTAGGAAGCATTTGATGATGCAGCCCGTTAGACGGAAGGAATATATTCTCCCGAACCTTATCGAAAGTCAAGCCAAAAATGGCATTGATCGAAAAATCTTTATTCAACTTGAATATCCCTTCGAGATTACCTAAGAAACGATAATTTTTACTTTTCTGGAAAGTCTGTTCATCGACCAAAGCCGATGGATTAGTAACTCCGAAAATATCAGCCTGTTCGAATTTCGGAGATTGTGCTCCCGTTTCATCATATACATTTGCTGCCATAAACGGAGACTTTATCAGACTGGCGTAAATAGGATTCAGATCCCGATTCAACCGCTCGTTCATCAAATCTTTTTCGGCATACGAAAAATTCATGTTTGCATTCAGCTTTATATTAGCCGACATATTCACCTGAGTATTGAACTGTGTATTATACCGCGAATATGTAGAATTTTTTACGATCCCATCTTGTCCGGTATATCCAACCGAAAGGGCGTATAGCGCAACATCATCTCCACCTTTTACAGATATACCAAGATTATTTGTCATACTGCTTTCAAAAACTTTACCCTGCCAGTCGGTATTATGATTATACCTGTAATAATCGGCATTACCAGATATCCCCCAATTCTCAACTACGGGTTTCTCCTGATTAATAAAAGGCAAAGCCTGTATTTCTGAGGCTGTATAAAGCCCGCTGCTTGATAACATTTCCGACAGATATGCTTTAGACTCCCAGCCATTGAGCATACGGTATTGGGTTTTAGGTGTCAGATTGATACCTGTATGCGCATAGAAATCAATTGATGTTGCCTGCGTTTTCGCTTTAGCCGTTGTTATCAGTATAACCCCATTTGCTCCGCGGCTGCCATAAATGGATGTATTATCTTTCAGTACAGTAATATTCTCTATATCTTTCAGATCCAAACCCGAAAGAGGAGTTGTCATATTACCATCAACTAAAGAAGTTCCTATTGAGGAGTTTTCGTACGGAATACCGTCAATGATAATCAAAGGTTGATTCGTTGCATTTAAGGAAGTAAATCCCCTAAGGAATAGATTTCCTCCGGCTCCGGGTGCACCCGATCTTGTCAAACTATTAAGGCCGGCTCCTTCATCCTGAAGAATACTCTCAACACCTACAGATCCCTTCTTATAGGAATTCTTCAAAGAAACAGGAGAAACCGATGCCGTAGACTGCCACAGATCAGCCGTACCGAATGGAGTATTTACTGTCCGGTTCAACTCTCTGAATGTATCATCATACAGGAACACGGTGATTTCTTTGCGACCCTTTACGGCAACTGTTTGTGTTGCATATCCCGGAATCTGAACCTGAATAAACGCCCCATCCACGGTTTTGGACAGATTGAACCGTCCTTCATCATCGGTAATAGATGATGATATCCCCGGAATGGATACTGCAGCTCCGGCTACAGGTTTCTTTGTTGCGGATTCTATCACAACTCCGGTGATTACACTTTCTTTCGTCTCCTTTTCCTGACCGAAGGCCAAAGCCGAAGCCGAAAATATAGCCAATGAAAGTATGTATTTCTTTATATATGTCATCATAGTTTAATAACAGATAGAATATTAATGATATATTTTTTATTCACAGTCACCCTGTTATTACTTTAGCATGCTAAGCAATAAGAAGGTCTGAGACCTTACTCAGCGGGAAGTTTAGGTACTAATAGAATATAGTCTAAAAACAGCATCCCCTGAGCACTGGTGGCATTCGTACGGGCTGTATTACACAACCACATTGTCAGTTTACCTGAAGCCGGTACGCTCATTATTCCCGAATCATCTTTCTCAATGGGCTTACTTATATACTGGGTTGTATTATTCACCAGATCCCATTTTCTCATTACGCGTTCTTTATGAATGCCTGCTGTATCCTGACTCACAAAAGCCACCTTATCTCCCAGATAATTATTTATTACACCATTGGCTGTACTGTATCCGAGTTCGGGTTCCCCGGGCATCGAAACAAACAATTTTTGTTCAAACCTGAATATATGGTTCGGATCTGAAAAATGCCAGTCGATATCATCGTATGCAACATAACGGATTTCATAATCCACTGAATTTACAGACGTTTGATATTTTATATGGAAGTTCTGCGTATTAGCCAAAGCTCCGTTATTGTCCCAGTAAAAGGTTTTGGATTGGGTGTAAGTAGAGTCCTGCCCCTTAGATCCGGTTACATGAATAACATCAGACTGCACAAAACGGCAATTCAACATGATATCCTTTTCGCCACTCGCCCATCTTTTGAATCTCACATATAAGTTAGATTTGGATGTGGAAGAAGAATAATTCTCACCTTCAATTCTAACAGGCTTGATCTTTTCTTTCAATAAGATATTGCTCTTCGAAATCACATATACCCGTCCGTTAGAAGCCTCATATGTAGCTTTGATATTCGCTCTGTTTATAGGGACCTTCACATCATCTACATTCAGTACCGTATCGACAGCAGTAAGGTCTACCACTTTATTTAAAGAAATTACCATATCCTGACAGACATTCTTTTTCGACAAAGGTTCTGTTAAAGAATCGACCTGCTGTTTGAAGTATGGCATATATTTATCTTTAAGAAAAGTAAAGCCATCGTCTTCAAGCAATACGTAAGTCACCAAAGAATCTTCATTATTGATCGGGTATTTTGTCAGAAACGGGTTCACATCCACCCATACAGTATCATATACAAGCTGTCCGTTTGCATCCACCCCTATCTGTACACTTTTATCGGTATCCATTACTTTAGTATTCATCCCTTCGAGATATTGAACCTGTTTGTAATCTTTATACTTCGATATGATATAATCAAACACATTCTCTTTTAGGTCAAACAGTTTATCGGTAACATGTACTACACCATTGCCGGCGGCCTGATCTGCCGATACGATTTTAGCTCCCTCCAAAGTCTGGGACGAAGCATCGAACCGGATATATTTGGTGTTTATCATTTTCAGTTTGCTGTGTATAGCCGCATCTGTTGATATACTTTTTCCATAAGCTATCTGATAAGCTATAATTTTACGCAATGCCGTTGTATTAGTGGTATCAATACCATCCCATGCCGAATTGCGAGGAGCAAAAACCGTAAAATTCGAAGCCTCCTCCAGTAATAAATCATATCCGGTCTTTTCGATTAAACGGGCAAAGACAGACAGATCGGGATTGCTTTTGATCTGCTCCAACAGATCAGACTTAGAGGTATCGTCCGTCCCTTTCACATGGTCGTCCCATTCGTTTTCGCTACAGGCTGTAAAGCCTGCAACAAAAACCAATATCAGTATATATATTATTCTGTAATTATTCATACGTATTTCTCTATTTGGGTCTCAGACCCTTTTGTTACTTATTATCTTGCATCATTATCGGCAGAACAACCCAAATTTGTGGGTGCAATATTCTCACAATCCGTACCTTTATAAATAGTATTTCCTTCTACGTCGAAACGAGGCCACAACTGATCGTTATCCACAGGTATAAATTGAACCATATCAAGCCACACATTAGATGCTTTAGCCTGATTGACTGATACAAATTTCAGCCAGTGACGACCGGTAGCTTCTACCACTATTGTTCCCATCAAGCGGGCATTCATTGTACTGTTGCGTTCCTTTGCCGTATAACGTTTCATTCCGGCAGCCAGTAACGATTCGGCTGCAGTTGCGGTATCAAAATATTCCGACAAGTCTACAATATTTGATAATGCCTGATCATCTTTGCCATCCTGTTCAAATACTCCTTTAATTTTATCTCCGTATCCGGCTCTTCTCCAACACAACCATACATTATAAGTACCTTCGGTGAGCAAAGGAGTTTGCATAGACATAGATGTTATACGATTGAAGTTTACCTGTAGATTATCATAGTAAGCATAAGCTGTTTTTGCATTATATGCAGCTTCGGTACAATATTGGATAGAGGTATATGCCGAATTTCGAATTTCGAATTTCATTTCGGAAAAATTATCTAATGGCATATCAATAGCCTGCGCCACTCCCTTTTTACGGAATTCTTTCAATTTCATAATTTCGGGTTGTTCGGCAAGATCCCAATATACAGCCATTGCAGGACGTACAACCGGTCCTACATAACCGCCCAAGTCTATCAAAACGCCATTATCGCAACTATAATCCGTGTATGTAGAAGATTTTAAAACAGGGACACCTTTTTCATAAATTCCGGCTGTTACATTTTTATATTCATTTACCAGAAGCGAATCATTGCTGTTTTTGAAAGTCAAAACCTGATTGGGGGCAGCAGTCTGTAATGCACTAAGCATACTCAAATCCGCCATATAATACAATCCGTTAAGGCAGTGATACGCTGCATACGTCCATAATAATGTTTTTTGAGAAGTTATCTCGGGCAGCTCCTTTGCCAGATATTTCAACAAATCGGCTTTAGAAGATATACCTGCTTGTTGGAAGCTGTTGTCGCTTTGCAGCAAAACAGTTCTCCAGACATCGGTCTTCGAAACGGAAAGAGAATCAATCCATCCAGTTTCTTTCATTATCGTTTTAAAAAGTGAATATGTCTCCGGAAGATTAGAAACTTCATCGGCCAGTGTCGATTGGTTGGGAGACAACACTTCATCTACTTTATTGATATACCCGTTGGCACAGCGTATGTCCTTAACTGTGATCACCCCTTGACGATTGACACGTATAGAAGCCGTTGTTCCGGAAGACTCGGTTGCGGTAGTCAGGTATTTTTTCAATAAGGTAGGGCTCGGCAAACGTCCGTCTACAAAATCACTCGTTTGCAAGGTGTCGTTCACAATGTGGAACTTAACCATATTTTCGAGTTCGGTATCCGAAAAATCTTTCCATGACGACTTACCCTTCTGCTTCGCATATGCGTCTATGGCATCGTTAGTAGGGATAAAGCAGGTATATGTACCATAGGCATGTATCATACCCCGAAATCCTGTTTTATCGACTATCTCAAGAAAAGTAGACATCGAAGGATCTTTTTGTGTTATATATTCATCTATCATGATATCATCCGATACCACGAAGGTTTTCCCGTCCAGATCATCGTTACAAGAAGAATGGCTCAGAACAATCACTATTAATGCCAATAGCGAAAAGAGTGATGTGAATATATTTTCCGGCTTTAAATATTTCGTTTTTTTCATGATATCTTATTTAGATGATGCATAAAATGGATTTTGCGTCAGATTCGGATTGGTTTCTACAACCGACTGCAATATAGGCCAGTAACAGAACCATTCGCTCTTGTATTTTACCAGAAGGCTGGTCAGTTTATCAGCTGGTGCAGCATTTATCGCTAATTGCTGTAAGTAAGAATAGTTGACTTCCGAGAAATTATCACGTTTCGCATGGCGCAGAGCATCATACCAACGTTTTCCTTCGAATGCAAATTCTCTGCCCCGCTCATCATAGATTAGTTTTTCGAGTAACAGCGGACTGATTTCAGTCTCATTATCGAAATTAGTTTCGGGAGTTTCTATTGCATTTGCTCTTTCTCTCACCTGCTTTACAAGAGCATAAGCATCCTTCAATTTTGTCTGATCATTATTTGTCTTTGACAGTTGAGTAAGTGCCTCAGCTTTCATCAATAAAACTTCGGGATAGCGGTAAACAATCCAATGAGGGAATGTCTGTCTTGTTCTCATTGCAGATGAACGATCAAGCCCTACCCATTTCCATATATAAGAACCTTTATAAGAAAAAGAGTTACCTCTTATATCATACACATCACGGTCATCGCCAGTATATTCAGGAAAAATCTCTTCCGATAGTATTTCCGAATTAGGAATTAATGCCGGACGTATCTGATTAAACCATAAATAGAATGGGTCTGTTAGAGTTTCATGAGTCTTAGGGAACTGTATTTCGAATATACTTTCTACAGAATTGCCGGTCACATATAGCTTATCGAACAACGAATTGACATCCGATTCACTCACATGATAGACACTATCGATGTTAGACCCGTTTATCACCTCGTATTTTGCTTTTGACACAGGTATAAGAGAAAATTGTCCCGAACCGATTATCTGAGTACAGAGATCAGAGCAAGCCTGATAGTTTTCCTGCCACAGATAAATATCCGCTAAAAGGGTTTTTGCAGACCATTGGGTCATCCGGCCTTTGTTCGAGTCATTGTCTTTATAAGTCAGAGGTAGATTATCAATAGCAGTTAGCAGCTGAGTCACCAGAGTCTCTAATATCTCATCACCTTCGGTTTTGGGAACATTATAGTCTTGCTTATCTGAAGAAGATGCTTTTTCTATAAATGGAACATCTTTAAAAGAACGTACCAAATAGAAGTACATCATCGCTCTGAGAGTAATAGCCTCACCCTCATATTGTTTAAGCAATTTATCGGAGAAAGAAGCATCCAGGGATTGTACAGCTGCGGCATTTTCCAGCACATCATTACATTGATTTATTGTTGTGTAAAGTGCACCCCAATCCAGTACTATCGCATTATCGGTACTTATTTCTCCTTTTATTATATTCGAAACGTTTGCATTGGCAGATGTTCCGGTAGTGGTAAGATCTGCTCTGAGCTCACCCCACATGTACAAATCCTTTATCAATGATTCATCCAACATCGATGAGTAACATCCTATCACAGCCGACTCTACATCTTCTTTATTCTTCCAGAATTTAGAATCCACAATTCCATCCACAGGTTCCAAATCGAGCCAGTCCGAGCAGGAAATCATAAATACGGAAATTGCGAGTATGGCAAATATCTTTTTTATCATAATATTATCTATTTCATGTTATTGATTTCTTTCCATCAAAAAGTAAGGTTAATTCCGATAGAGGCTGTTTTCGCACGGGGAGCCTTTGATGTATCATAACCCAATTTATTCAGGTCATTACTTCTCGAGCTTACCTCCGGATCCAATCCAGAATAATTAGTCCATACATACAGATTATACAGTGTACAATACAGACTCAATGCTGAAACACCCAAACGTCGAACAACATCTTTTTCGAATGTATACTTCAGTGTCAGCGATTGGAAACGCAGGAATGATCCATCTTCGACGTAACGGTCTGATGCCAGCCAGTTATATCCTTTTTTATACAAGGCACGAGGCAGAAGGTCAGCCGGAGCATCTGCTTCATTCTCATAAGGTGTACGCCATCTGCGAAGTACGGCTTTACTTTGATTTTTAAAATCGTACATCGACTCCATCGACATTTTTGTGGAGTTAATTATATCGCAGCCATAACGGAAATTGAAATAAGCATCCAGCGACCAGTTCTTATATTTCACACCGGGACCAAAACCTCCGGTCAGTTTAGGGTTAGCATTTCCCAGATAGACAATATCCTGTTGATTGATATTCCCATCGTTGTTTATATCCACATATTTGGCATCTCCCGCTTCGAATTCGTAGCCCACAGTCGGATACCAGAATTTCATTTTCACGGGAACTCTTTGTCCGTTTTCATAGGTATAAATAGGATTGCCGCTCTTATCTTTTGCAATGGTCTGCGCCTCATTCAGATATACACCATCGTATTTGTATCCATAAAACGATCCAACCGGATTACCCACCTGTATACGGGTCATGAAATTACCGTTAGATGCAGTAGGCGTTGTAGATGTAGATATATTATCTGATAACTTGGTGATAATATTATCATTATGAGCCAAAGTCATTCTGAAGTTAACTGTCCAGTCTTTGTTCTTGAACGGAGTTGAAAATATCCCAAGCTCCCATCCTTTATTCTCAATTGTTCCTGCATTCATCGGAATATTATTATAACCCGAAGTATTAGAAATAGCCGCTTTTTCGAAGAATTGATTATCAGTGGTACGTTTATACCAGTTGAAATCGATATTTATGCGGTCATTGAATGCTATAAAATTCAAACCGGTATTAATTTCGGATGTTTGCTCCCATTTCAAATCTTCCAATTGCATACTTGATACATATACCCCCTGTTGACCAAGGTATGTATAATCGTAAGAGCCATATTGTTTGTAATACAGATAGTTTTTAGAGATGGCATTTCCATTGACACCATAGCTGATACGGTAACTAAGATCGTCTAGAAATTCGAATTTCTTCATGAACGACTCATTCGAAATTCTCCAACGGAACGATAGACTCGGAAAATATCCGTAACGATGTTTTCTGCTATATTTAGAATCTCCATCCATACGAATCACCCCATTCAACAAATACTTGTCCATAAACCCATACTGAGCAGTAAGTAACGCAGACATAGTACGTTCTTGAGTACGAGAAGATGCGGTGGAAATAATACGAGATGATAATGAAGGATCCTGAATCTCGGTCGATGCGGTATTAGCAGATACAAGCCCCCAGCCTTCTACTTTCTTATCATAAGTGGAGAATTGTGTTCCGAAGAAAAGAGTGTGCTTATCGCTTCCCAACTTAGGATTATATGAGAGACGAGTAAATGTCTGTACAAGAAAAGCTTCGGCATCGGCATCTTCGGCTCTGTTCACCGTATTTTCATACCAAGGTCGTCCGGTTGCGATCTGAGGTAAAAACTTCTTATTCTTTTCACTGCTGATATCAAAAGCCAAATCGGCATCGAGTATCAATTGAGAGGGAATAATCTGATATTGAATCGAAAATTTAGGTCTGATACGGTCGGTTATCACATCCCATGTTCCTTCCTCGGCCATTGCCAGCGGGTTGTATACTCCCCCTGTGTATTTGCTTAAGTTAGCAGAAGTAAAGTCTCCCTGAGGCGTTGTTGCGGGTGAAAAATATTTTCCGGTATTAACGCCGGTATCAGTATATTCATAGATAGATTGGTTAGGCATCTTTGTATATGCCGACTCCAATAAATCGGTCATGTAGTTTTTATTATTCTTGGAGTGTGTATACGAAAAGTCAGCCGAAACACGCATCCGTTCCGAAATATTATAATTCAGATTGAAGTTAGTCGTCACACGATCCAAAGACTGCCCGATAACATTACCTTTCTGATTATAATACCCCAACGACATCCGGTACAGAGCTTTAGTTCCTCCTCCCGAGATAGACAAGTTATGATCTTGTGTCCATCCGGTTTGAGTAACAGCATCAACCCAATCGGTATCCTGTCCGTAATTGTGATAATAATAAGGATTATTAGGGTCACGCGCAAATTCAGGATAAGAAGATAAATCTATCGGTGTACCCGAATTCTGGAAAGCCTCCTGTATCATTGTCACATACTCGTTTCCGTTGAGTGTTTTTATCGGAGAACCCATTGTCGTCGCAGATCCTTTGAAAGAATACGAGATACGGGGCGGTCCGTAAGTACCACGTTTAGTTTTAATCAATAATACACCGTTAGCACCCTTACTACCATACAAAGCAGTAGCAGCGGCATCTTTCAATACCGATATTTCGGCAATATCAGAAGGAGATATATTCAATAGCTGCGAATAACTGTCTTCATCGGCGGTAGCAAAGTCAAAATCAGATGATATTGTGGCATCATAAGGAATATTATCGACAACAATAAGCGGATTAGCATTCGAATTTATCGAAGACGTTCCGCGTATACGGATAGCCATACCGGCTCCGGGCTCTCCCGAAGTAGCAGTGATATCCACTCCGGCCATACGTCCCTGCAAGGCTTCGTCAATAGAGGCAACAGGCAAATCTTCTATTTCTCCGGCATCTATTTTACTGTATGCGTAAGTCATGTCTCGCTCTGCTATAGCAAACGGACCGGCATTAGCTTTCTTTTTGGCAGTAACAACAACTTCAGTCAAACCTTTAGCATCTTCTTCCATCACACAATTAATCTCTCTGGATGCTGTAGACAAAGCTATACTCTTCGATTTGAAACCGATGGTCGTAAAAACAAGTTTGTGACCGGCTTTAGGTGTAACTTTAAGACTAAAATTACCATCTAAATCGGTTTGAGATCCTATCACAATACGGTTGTCTTTATCCATTTCCACTACCGAACAGCCAATTATAGGCTCTTTGTCCGTAGCCGAAGTGACCTTTCCCCGTATAAGTACGCTTTCCTGAGCGTGTAACGTCATCCCTGTCATCAGAAACAGACATAACAATAGATATAAGATTGAATTTTTTCTATTCATTGATAATCTGATTTAAGGGTAATTATTCTTCTTCAGGTATATATTCCAAATAGTTATCTATTTCGTGGAGCACGGCTTTAGCTCCAAAAATATTGCTATGGCTTACACCTTTAACTACTTCAGCCGAACGGTTAACCGATCCGGTATTCTGAGTTCTGAACAGCAAATTTCCATTCGACTTTTCGACTCTCAGATAAGTAGAAGTGATAAGCACTTTATGCAAAGTAGAGGCGACATCGTATGCCTGAGTAGCACCACTAGACAGAAGTACTCTGTTGTAACCGTCATTTACATATACCTTACTAGGAATAATATGATATTTGATAAAGTTTATAGCCTTTTGCAAATCATTAATCGATTTTTTGGTTTCAGCAATAGTAGGCAATACTTTTGCAGCTATAGCAGCCTGCATCGCCTCATTGTTAGGCATAAGTATTGTATAGGAAGATGAAGTACTCAAGGTGAAGGCCAAAGAAGTCTGAGTAAACAGTTCAGTCATATAATCGCTGAAAATCGAGACATTCGAATTTTTTGCAGATGCTTTCTGTATATATGTAAGCATAGGCTGTTCCTGCCACCCGTCAACAGACGAGGGCATAGTTGTATTTCTAGAATACTGCAAGAGCCTGTCAATAGTATATACCGTTCCGTTATTAAAAGATTTCTTGAAAGTAGCAGTCACCCAATTTTCTTCATCATAATTACCTAACATCTGTATCTTTCCGTTTTTGAAGCGGATAAAGTCGCCCTCTGCATTTACGGCATAACCGAAACCGTCGTATCCCAGTGACGAATTTCCATTGAGATTCGCTAAACGGGTATCTATTTCGGAATTATGTATTCTCTTGAATATGTGAGACCTGATCAGACGCTGCATACGGGTATCAGCTACAACTAAAGAATTGGAATGTGAGAATCCATAGGCAGACGTCAGCCATTCCCATTTAAAACCATCGGCTGTTAACAGCTGATCACTTGGCAGAAGAATTATATAATCATTAGATGAATACCCATTCAGGGCGGAACGCATCAACTCTTCCATCAATGAAGATTCAAAGTATTTATTAAAAGCATTTTTCAGCAAAGAATAAGCAGGATTCAGCAGTACTTCGGCAAAAACAGTTTCGAAATAGTGGCTTTTTATATAACTATTCGATCCGTAAAAAAATCCGTTACTGGCGGGTTTTATATCATAATAACGAGTACGATCAAAACCCTCACCTGTAGCACCTTCACCATTCAGATAATCACCCTGAGCATTCATCATTCCCTTATAGTTTCCGGGCCAAACCAACTCATTTATCATCTGCGCATTTATAAAATATCCCAAAATATCGGAAGGCACGTTATCCAATGACGAATAATAATCCTTTAATTTATCGTTAAAGAATTTCTGTACAGCATTATTATCCGGAGCAAAAAGGGTAAATCCATTGGTCTCCGCCTCTTTATCAGAAGTACCATAAGCCTCTGAGTTAAGTGAAACCTGTAATCCTGAGTAGAACTTAACATATACCTGATTTATATTCTTAGAAGGATATAATTCTTTAAAATACTGATCTACGACACTGAAGTTATTATAACGAATATAATTATACTCACCGGAAGCATTTTTGCTCTGAACAAGCTTACGGAATATTGAATAATCATCTACATTCAGTATCTTCTCGAGATTCGGTAAAGGAACCAAGACCTTATTGACTTCATGAATAACACCGTTTCCGGCCATCAGGTCAGACTGTAATATGGAAGCATCCTGTACATTACGTCCAGTATATTGGCTTGAGGGATAAAATGTATTGTAATCTTCGGCAGTCAAAGGCTTTGTTCGCGAATCGAAGTACCTCGACAAGTAAAACGGCATATATTTCGAATTGGGTTTTGTGATGGTAAAAGAGCCTTCGCCATTTGCATCTACAACCCATATAGAATCCGAACCATTGTATTCGCGATGTAAACCTTCATAATAAGTTGTTCTTTTTTTGATACTTTGCAAAGTATCCCATCCTCCGCTCAATATATCGCTCAAACGATCAAACTTATACGAGTTATAAACCAGAGAGTAGGCTACAATCTGATCTATTACCGATTGAGGAATATCTTTTACCGAGTTATACCCATTTGTAGACAGATAAGACTTAAAAGCCTCATCATTAGGGGCAAAACATGTAAACAAACCGCTTCCATGTAAAGATGTCGCATACAAGGTACGGTCAACACATTCTAGATAATTAGTAAATCTCCCCTCTTGTTGTAAAACATCATACAACGGAGGGGCGACCCAAGAGGGATCTTTATAGTACTCATCCCTATCCTCTGTGCAATGAATCAGGGAAAAGCCTATAACCATAAGTAGTAGAATTTTAGGTAAGGTGCTCTTCATTCTATTCGTAATTTTAGTAATTAGAAATTGGTTTACAGGTGCAATAAGCGACAGCAAGTATTTAATGACGTATAGATAAGAAATAACTATCTGTATAGTTATACTTTATCGATCAATAAATGGATCTGTGACTTTAATCGAAGTTCAGATAAGATACAATACCTCATTATCGAAAATAAGGCATAAAACATCTTTTAAGTATTCATTACATATATACCAAGAAGCATATATGTGCTTTCTAAAGTTTTTCTTAGTAATTAATCGGCATATAAAAATACCGGAAAGGTTCGTTATTTTTCAATCATAATTGTGTTCTCATTAAGTTTAGAAAAAGTAATGTAATTTAACGTCTGTTTTCATTTAGCTTAGATTGTTAGCAAAGAAATAAATGTTGCAATAGATAACGAATATAAAATTGTACATATACATGGAAAATTATGCCTGAACACTGGAAATATTAGCGCAGAAGGGTCTTTTAGTGTAGAAAATACATTTTTGAAGATAAGTATCTAGAAGATATTAAAGAAGATATTCTGTGAAAAATGAAGTTAAATGATCATTTTTTATGGTATTGTTTTTTATTTTTTTTTATCATTTAGCACAATTACATATTGATTACCCTGAGATTCCATTAAGAGCCAAAATATATTTATCTATATACAGCTGCTTCTCTTTCATCTTGTATTGCTGAATATATCTGGGATGCTCCAATACCGTAAATTCATCGAATAAGTGTTCTTCTTTATTCAGTTTTTGTATAAAATCTGCATTCTTTTTCCCCAGAATAAATACTTTCGATGTATCTAATCCCAGTTCAATATGTTTTTTTAGAGATTCTATCATAAACCCTTTTACCATAATAAATAGGTCTTTATCATCATAATAGTTTGCATTCACCCAATTTCCACCTTTTGTGCGGCGGATAATAGCCAAAGGAAAGGGAGAGTTAATGTAAAATTGATTGTAGAACAAAGCAGCCCCTCCATATGCATTTATCATTTCATACATAAAAACAGATGAGACTTCATGTGTTTGCGCCGATTTCATGACGATCCCGCATTCACTTTCCAAGCGTTTAGTGTCTGTAAACGGAACACCCGTCACACCTGCTCCGTGCCGGCTGGGATTAATTCCTATAATAAATTGTCGGCGATTAGTATCATTGTAGTATTTACGATAAAACTCACCTATTACCTTCATGGTTTCGGGATTATCTAAATAAGGATTTAGAACCCTGAAGTCGTCAGGTAATTGCCCCGAATAATGTAGATTCTTATTAAAATCAATAATTCGATCAGCTATTTTATTTCTCATTCAAAAATCAGTGCTTTTATATTCTATTTCTAAAAACGAATTATCGGTATTTTAGTTCAATTTCATTAGTCATTTTGCATGACTCGGCATAGTCTAAACAAGTTAAGCTCTGCTCTGGCGACTTAAAATCTTCATGTCTTATTAAATAAGCTAAAATATTAATCATTTCACTTAAATTCATTCTAAAACGCAGAAAATCCTGACCAGTTGAAAATAATAGGTTAATTTTGTGACTCGAAAGATATTTATCTTTAAAATAACTTTCAACTTGTATCAAGCAACAGAAAGTATTATAAGTTCATAACAGGCTTTGGCTTTTATATTAACCAAAGCTGTAAATAGGTCTGAGATCTTAAAAGATGAAATTGACAACTCCATATCGTTTTCTTGCGTTTATCGCCATGCATCTGATTCTACTTGGGCTATCTTCTCAAGATCAGAAATATGCGTCTAATCCCGACCGCACCATCAGAGAGTTGAAATTAAAGCTGAATAAGGATAAACATAATTATGAAGAACTGAAAGAACTATCGTCACTACTCGTAAACAGAGGCGATTATAACCAAACCATATTTTATGCCAGAAAACTGGACAGCATCTCTACCATTAATAAGAATGAAGTATATCAAATGTATGCCGGGATATATCTCGGGCAGGCTTTGATGATGAATGGTGTTCAGGAAGAATCGAGATATTATATGGATAAATCTCTTAAATTGGCTATCAGTTTATCTAATGATTCAGCATTAGCTTCGGCTTATAACGGGTTAGGACTATATGCTGCAAATATAGAAATGGATTACTACCGGTCTATAAATTATTTTTTCGAAGGAATACAAGCTGCGCAAAGAAGTTCCAACGAGAGGTTGTATTCGATTTTGCTGTGTAATATATCGGGCATATACTATCTCAAGAAAGACCCTAAAGGGCTGAAATATGCATTGGAATGCTATGAACTGGGACATAAAAAACGGGATCCCTACCTTATCTTTTGTGGTTCGACCAACTCGGCTTACATGTATTATTTACAAAAAGATTATGAAGAGGCTTTGAAGTATATAAAAGAAGCGGAGTTCATAATGGATAAGAATAATTTCTATGACAGAGCCAATGTGTACAACTTGTACGGAAATATTCTTCTGGAAAAAGGAGACAAATCTTCGGCCCATGAAATGTTTGATAAAGCATTGTCGTTCGAAGAACATTCTCAAATATCCTCGATTGTTGATTCTTATCTGGGATTAGCTAAATTAATGATTGTAGACCGAAAATATCCTGATGCTCTGGCATTTTTATATAAGGGGCTCGACATTTCGCAAAAAAACAAAAATACCATACATACTCTGACTCTCTATGAAAAGATCGCGGATACGTATCAACTCGAAGAGAATTATGAGAGTGCCATAATGTATTATAAAATATATCATCATTTGTCGGATAGCGTATTTAATGCTGATAAAGAAAGGTCTATAAGCGAATTACGTGTAAAGTACGACATGGAGAAACATGAGAATGAAGTACAGCAAAGTAACCTGATTATCTTACAAAAAGAGAAAAATATTCAGGCTTTATTATTCGCCTTGGTTCTTATTATCTTATTGCTAGGAGGTACATATCTGTCATATTACAGGAAAAACAAATTGTATCTTCAAATTGTAAAACGCAATCAGGAAGCCATAAAGAAAGAAAAGTACCTGCAAGCACAGCTCGCAGAATTATCAGAAACAGAGCCCAATAATCCTGTTCCGGATAAATATACAGGGTCATCTTTAACAGATGAAAAGAGTTTGAGTCTATATAACAGATTAGACAATCTGATGCGGAAAGAGCATATATACAGACAAAAGGATATAACCAAAGAAAAATTAGCCTTGTCGCTAAATACGAACAGAACTTATTTATCTCAGGTTATAAATACATATGCAAATGTAACCTTCAATCATTTCATCAATTCATTCAGAATCGAAGATGCGGTACGTACCCTTTCAGATCCCGAATCGGACGTTCCTCTCAAAGCATTGGCTTCTGATCTGGGTTTTAATTCTATCACAACTTTTTACAAAGCCTTTCAATCATCTGTGGGCATGACTCCGTCTCAATATAGGGAGAAGGTTGTTCTTCTCGAAAAGATGAAATCGAAATAAAGTTTTAGCTTTTTAATCAAATCTTCGCAACCTCTTAAAAAAGATCCAGTTTTAACAAATTTTCGACTTTTTTACTTCAAAAACAGCAATTGCCGTTTTTGAAACTATCTATTTAATGCAATATTGGTTTTTTTAATATTATTTTGCTTTCAAGGTAAATGTTAGAAAATTCAATAAGTATGAAAAGGATGTTAAACTATTTGAGAATTGTTCTCTTATTTCTGGCAGTAAGCCTGCACACGGTGGAGGCTCAGAATGTAGGAACGGGAGGTATAAGTATTCAGGGAAATGTAACGGATACCGACGGTAATTTAATGCCGGGTGTATTTATTTCTTTGAAAAGTGGCAGTAAGGTATTAGGAGGCACAGCTACCGACAACAATGGTAAATATTCAGTTGTAGCCCAATCCGAATCCGATTCTATTGTTTTCTCTTTCATCGGCTATCAATCACAAAGTCTCGTGATCGGAAAAAAGAGAGTTTTTAATATCAAAATGAATGACACCAGTGCAAATCTGGGAGAAGTAGTGGTTACAGGTTACCAGACTATCTCGAGAGAAAGAGCAACCGGATCATTCGCCAAAGTTACATCCGAAACATTAAGTAAACAAAGATTGAGCAACCTCAGCACCTTATTGGATGGACAGGTTGCCGGATTTACTAACGGCTTATTAAGAGGAACCACCTCCATGCACGGAGCGACCAGTCCTCTATATGTCGTAGATGGATTTCCGATTGAAAATGTCCGTTTTGATGGTTCAACAGGAAAGTCTTTAGAAGGTCTGCCTGATTTAAATATGGAAGACATCGAAAGCATAACAGTGCTTAAAGACGCTGCCGCCACTTCTATTTACGGAGCTCGGGCAGCAAACGGTGTTGTAGTGATCGTTACAAAGAAAGCTTCAAGAGGAAAAACCCAAGTATCGTTTTCCAGCACATTCACAGTCTCTCCTTATTCTTACTATAAAAAGGGTTTGACTAATTCAGCAGACATCATTGACATCGAAAAAGAATGGGCAGCCAGCAACTCTTCGTTGCAAGGGGCAAACGCGGCACAGTATGCGCAACAAATGCTAAAAGATAACATCTATCCTACACAGGGCATATCTTCGATTCTGAACTACTATGCAGGAAATATCTCAGAATCAGAGCTCCAGAGCCGTCTGAATACTCTTTCTCAACAAGGATATAGTTATTATGACGATCTGAAAAAGTATACCAAACGCAACCCTTTCTATCAGCAATACAACTTGTCGATAGGTAAGACATCTGACACTAATATATTCAGGGCATCTGTTACATATCGTAATAATAAGCAGGAAGATTTATATACAGATGATCAATCGGTAGGTATAAACATATCTAACAGTCTTGACATCACCAAATGGCTGAAATTAGATTTGGGCACATACAATTATTATCAGGATCAGAATATGCAAACATACAAGGCATCTTCTCCCGGATATAAATATCTGCCATATGACGTATTGAAAAATGCGGATGGAACAAATTACACCTCATTGGCTTCATCTCGTATGACCCGTTACAAGATCCAGGAGATTGAAAATCATGGACTGTATAACATGGACATTACACCTCTGGACGAAATCGGACGAAATCTGGGAAAAACCAAAAGTTTTCAGAACCGCACATATGCCCGTCTTAATATAAAACTGACAGACTGGTTGAATGTCAGTTCGATGTTTCAATACGAATATGGCTCAGACAGATATTCTAAACTTTCGGCTAAAGATTCTTACAGTGTCCGGAACAAAGTAAATAGTTTCGCCACCGAAGGAGATAATGGAACCGAATTTAACATTCCATACGGTAATATATACAATACAGTAAATTACTATTCTAAAGCGTATACATCAAGACAGCAAATTGATATAAATAAGACATTCAACGAAAAACATGTCCTTACAGCATTAGTTGGAAATGAAATACGAGAAAACAAAACAGAGTTCTCAAATAATACTCTCTACAATTACGATCCTGATATCCTTACTTACACTTTAATTGATGCTGCAAAAATGGCTGGTGCCTATTTTACTCCAATTTGGGGAGGACGCCTTACAACATCAGATGTGGCATCAAGTTCGGAAGTAACAAACCGATTTGTATCATTTTATGGTAATGCAGGTTATACATATGATGAAAAATATATGCTTACGGGTAGTTTGCGTTGGGATCGTTCGAACTTATGGGGAACAGCCTCAAAGTATCAGAATAAGCCCATATGGTCAACCGGATTAGCCTGGAATCTGGAAAAAGAGTCATTTATGACATTACCATGGGTCGATCGTCTAAAACTGCGTATATCTTATGGTATAGCTGGTAATATTGCAAAAGACGCAGCACCCTATATGGTTGCCTATTATACGCCTAATACAACAGTTGGTGGTACTCAAGGTACAATTTCGACTCGCCCTAATCCTTCATTATCTTGGGAGAAAACAACAACAACTAATATTGCAACAGATTTTGCTTTATTCGGTAATCGCCTGAACGGTACTATTGAATATTATAATAAATCGGGAAAAGACTTGCTGGCAAATGTCACAGGGAATCCTACCGAGGGCTATGGTTATTCTACCTATAAAATAAATAATGGGGAGATGAACAATCGGGGAGTCGAAATAACCTTATCAGGTGAAATTATCAGAACAAAAGATTTTGGTTTCAGTTCGACTTTCGTGTACGGGTACAACAAAAATAAAGTAACCTATGTAAATGTAGAAGCTCCGGTCTATTATCTGCAGCTGGATTATCCAAAGGAATATCCTCGCATAGGCAATCCCTATCAGGCAATTTATGCATATAAATGGGCAGGTTTAAGCTCAGATGGTCTCCCTCAGGTGTATAATGAAGAAGGAGAAGCAGTATCTTCTATTCCTTCAGATCTTGAAGCTATTCACTATGCCGGTACTACGGTTCCCGTACATAGCGGCTCGTTCAGTAGTAATTTCAGATACAAAAACTTCGACCTTTCATTCATGCTGATATACGAAGCAGGCCATAAGATGCGTAATACATTCTTGCCTACGCTTAGTGCAGATTGGTCTAGCGCTGCAGGTGCTTACATAACAAGCGCAGCGGCTACTAACAAAAAAATAACAAATCGGTGGCGAAATCCCGGCGATGAAGCACACACAGATATTCCTCGGATTCTTTTTGCAGAAAGTCCCAATTACAGCAGCAGTTTATATACTATATACGCAAATGCAGATATAAATGTAATCAGCGCATCTAACGTTCGGTTAAGCAATATAGCTCTGTCTTATTCCATTCCTTCCGAGATATGCACTAAAGCCTTCCTGCGTAATGCCCGTGTTCAGTTTAATATCGAAAACCTGATGACGATAGCGGAAAGCTCCGAGGCTAAATATCTTTTAGGTGGATATAACAGTCCGAATTATGTATTAGGTCTGTATCTGAATTTTTAATCAAATAATAAGAAAGATATGAAAACATATATATTAAAAACAAGAATATTAGCTGTATTTAGTGCCGTTTTATTCCTTACGTCATGCAGTGATTATCTGGATATTTTACCGAAAGGAAAAAAAATTCCTACAACTTTAGCCGACTTCGAAGCATTTATCAGAGACGAGTATTCGAATCAAAGAGTAGACGTAGCCAATGACATAAACCTGCTAAATGACAGATACCAAACCAATGCCAATCTCAATTATTATGAGCTGACCAAAGCGAATTATATGTGGGACGAATCGGCAGACAGAATATATCTGAATAATTCGGACGAAAGTGCCTACTACACAACTTACCAGTCCATTTCGTCCTGCAATCTGATTATAGAACATGCTCCAACGGCAACAGAAGGTACCGATACCGAGAAAAATCAACTGATAGCTTATGCAAAGGTATTAAGAGCGATGAACTATTTCAATGTCGTGAATTTTTATGCCGATACATATCAGGAGAGCACTGCCGCATCTAAAGGGGGAGTACCCCTTATCACCAATGCGGATATCAATGCTGCTTACAAACAAGGAAATGTAAAAGAAACATACGATTTCATCCTGAATGATGTAAACGAAGCCCTACCCTTTCTTAAATCAACTTCGCCTACACCTCTGCATCCTAATATCGGAGCTGCTTACGCATTTCTGGCAAGAGTATATTTGCAAATGAGTAATTATACAGAAGCTTTGAAATATGCAGATCTGGCTTTGACAGAAAATGGAGAATTGTATGATTGGGTATCGTATTATGCTCAATATAAAGAGAGAATAGAAAATCCAGATTTATATACAACAATGCCTTCTCCGACAAATTATTATTATGTGGAAAATTATAATTTCAGACATGGTGCAACATCTTATTCATCTACCGAAAACCCAATATCAGTAGAACGTCAGGCTCAATTTGAAAACGGAGATGCACGTGCAGCAATAAGATGGAAGAAGAGAACAATCGGAAGCGAAACATATTGTGTAAGTACTACTCAAGGCTTCTTCAATAACGGAGGAATGACAACTGTAGAAGTTTACCTGATCAAAGCAGAATGTCTTGCTCGTACCGGAAGCATAGATGAAGCAATGAATATATTAAACAAAGTACGTAAAACACGAATTCTTGCCGACAAATACACCGCACTGACAGCATCAACCGAAGAAAAAGCAATAGAATACATCCGATTGACAAAAGACAACGAGATGATATTAACCATTGTTCCGTTCATAGATGCTCGCAGGTATAATCTGGACGCTAAATATGCACGCACTCTGACTAAGGTGGTGGATGGTAAAACACTTACACTATCTCCGACTTCACATCTGTGGACTATGCCTTTCCCTAATGGAGCGGTTAAAAATCCCGGAAACGGAACAATAACCCAAAATGTAGCTAAATAAGGACTCTAAAAAATATCAAATTATGAAATCAATGAAAAGTTTTATAAGTATTATAGTTATATGCTTGCTTATAACTTCATGCAGCTCAAAACCGGCAACCTCTTATACGATTGAAGGTTCTATTGCCGGACTGGAAGATGGAGCACAGGTAGAATTAATTCCCGGAGCAACTCATAAGGACGAAAAGCCCATAAGCGAATCAGCAGTTACGGCAGGAAAATTCACCTTCACCGGAGCGACCGAAGAACCTCGTCTCTTTTATCTCCATATAAAAAACTCTTATGGACTCATAAAAGTAATGGTTGAAAACGGCAGTATAAAAATTACAGCAAAAGCCGAAAAACGTGATACAAACGGCAATATATCTTATACTTTCGAAGATTTGAAAGTAGAAGGAAGTCCATCCAATGATCTGTATCTAGCGAAAATAGCTCCTCGCAACATGCTAGATTCCTTGTACAATGCTTATCACGAGAATAACAAAGCGATCTCTGACGCAATAAGTGCTGCCAGAATGAATAACGACAAAGCCCTTATGGATTCGTTAAATAATACCGATGCAGCAAAAAAACTGGCAGCTGACGAAAAGAATTTCTTCAATACAGTAGAAGTTACCATGAAAAAGATCGTAATGGACAACAAAGATTCTTGGTGGGGACCTCTATTGATGCTGGATGTAATGAGCTACTTTACCCCTGATCAGAACAGCTGGTATGAGTCTTTTTCACAAGAAGCAAAGGACAGCTATTATGGTAAGATTGTAAAAGAAGAATTATTCCCTGAAGGTTTTGTCGGAAAAGATGTTCCTCCGTTTGCTCTGGAAAATGCTGATAAAAGCGAAACTACACTAGCAGCCGTAACTCAAGGCAAAAAATATTACCTGATCGATTTCTGGGCTTCGTGGTGCGCTCCTTGCCGCAAGGAAATCCCGAACCTAAAAAAATTGTACAAAGAATACTCCTCTAAAGGATTTGAGATCGTAAGTATTTCTATTGATAAAAAAGAAGCAGATTGGAAAAAAGCTTTGGATGAAGAAAAACTTACATGGCCTAACTTCCTAGATACTAAAGGAGCCAGTGATGCCTTTAAGGTAAAAACAATTCCTGCAATGTTTCTTGTTGATGAAAAAGGTAAGATCATCGCTGAAAAAATCAGAGGAGAAGAACTCGAAAACAAATTAGCGGAACTATTTAAATAAAGCTAAAATAATATAGACTGATGAAGAAATTTCTTTTTTCATTGTTGGTTTTAATTATATCAATTCAGGTACAGGCTCAAATTCAAGAGCCTGTACGCTTTAACAGCAAACTGAATATATTATCGGAAACCGAGGCTGAAATAACATTTAACGGACTTATAGATGATGGGTGGCACATATATTCTACAGAAATGCCATCCGGAGGTCCGATATCTACAACCATATCCCTAGAAAAAATATCAGGAGCCGAACTAGACGGTAAACTGACATTCAAAGGACAAGAGATAAAGACTTTCGACAAAATCTTTGATATGAATCTACGCTACTTCGAGAAAAGCGTAGTTTTCATTCAGAAAATAAAAATTACGTCTCCCGACTTTGTACTCAAGGGAGCATTGGAGTATGCCGCATGTAATGACGAGAGCTGTCTGCCTCCAACCGAAGTTGAATTTAATTATACAAAAGGGAATGGGTCTACAGTCAATGCGACCGATTCTTTACCTACAAGTAATGTTGCTGTTAATACCTCCGTTAAAAATGATCTATGGAAGCCTGTTGTATCGGAATTAAACAATTTCGGGGAAACTTCGGCTTCGAATGATTCATCTTGGGTATACATCTTCATAACCGGATTTCTAGGAGGCTGCCTTGCCCTGTTCACTCCATGCGTATGGCCGATAATACCCATGACAGTCAGCTATTTTCTGAAACGCAGCGAAAATCGGAAGAAAGGCATCAGGCAAGCTATTATTTACGGGCTGTCCATCATAGTTATTTATGTGGCATTAGGTCTGGCAGTTACGCTTCTTTTTGGAGCCAGTGCATTAAATGCGTTGTCAACCAATGCTGTATTCAATATACTGTTCTTTATCATGCTGGTCGTTTTCGCAGCATCATTTTTCGGTGCGTTCGAAATCACTTTACCCTCGTCATGGAGTACAGCCGTAGACAGTAAAGCCGAAAAAACGGGAGGTCTGCTGGGAATCTTCCTCATGGCATTTACACTTTCTCTGGTCTCATTCTCTTGTACAGGTCCCATTATCGGATTTTTGTTGGTAGAGGTTTCTACGTCCGGCAACATTATAGCCCCTGCTATCGGGATGCTTGGTTTTGCTTTCGCTTTAGCATTACCGTTTACATTCTTTGCCTTATTCCCATCTATACTTAAATCGACACCCAAATCCGGAGGATGGATGAATGTTGTTAAAGTATTCTTAGGATTTATAGAATTGGCCTTTGCCTTGAAGTTCTTTTCAGTGGCAGACCTTGCCTATGGGTGGGGAATTCTGGATAGAGAAACATTTCTTGCTTTGTGGATTGTCATATTTGGATTATTAGGTGTCTATATGCTCGGAAAGTTGAAGTTTCCGCATGACGACGACAGCAAAACAGTAAGCATCCCCCGATTCTTTATCGGATTGATCTCATTAGCTTTTGCTGTATACATGATACCCGGCTTGTGGGGTGCCCCGCTAAAATCAATAAGTGCATTTGCTCCTCCGTTGAATACTCAGGATTTTAATTTGTATACCAAGGAAATACATGCTAAATTTGATGATTATGATGCGGGAATGGATTATGCCCGAAAAAACGGGAAGCCTGTTATGATCGATTTCACCGGATATGGATGCGTAAATTGCAGGAAAATGGAATTAGCAGTTTGGACAGATACACGGGTAGGCAGCATTATTGAAAATGAATATGTACTTATCACACTGTATGTAGACGATAAACGCCCGCTGGCTGAACCGATTGTTATAACCGAGAACGGAAAAGAAAAAACTTTGAAAACAATCGGTGATAAATGGAGTTACCTTCAACGTTCCAAATTCGGAGCTAATGCCCAACCATTCTACGTACTGATAGATAATGACGGTATGCCTCTTAACAAGTCGTATGCATACGACGAAGATATAGAAGCGTATGTAAATTTTCTACAGGGAGGATTAAATAATTATAAAAAGTAAACATTTGTTTTCTAGATAAAGGAGAGAAGTTTGAACATTAACACTCAAACTTCTCTTTCTGAAATAATTTATTGTATGGAAAAGAATTTACGGGATAGATTTGCAGCCTTGATCAAGAAGGAAGTGATTCCTGCTATCGGCTGTACCGAACCCATCGCAGTTTCGCTATGCGTTGCGAAAGCAAAGGAAATATTAGGACAGAAACCAGATAAGATAAAAGTATACCTCAGTGCTAATGTTCTGAAAAATGCTATGGGGGTGGGAATTCCCGGCACAGACGGAATGATCGGATTGCCTATTGCAGTAGCTTTAGGAGCTCTGATCGGTAATTCTGGATATCAACTGGAAGTTCTTAAAGATTCTTCTCCCGAAGCTGTGGAAGAAGGCAAACAGATGATAACCGAAAACAGGATCGAAATTAAACTAAAAGACGGAATAACTGAGATGTTGTACATTGAAGTTACCTGCTCTTATAAGGATGATCTTGCAACGGCTGTTATATCCGGTAATCATACCAATTTTGTTTATTTGAAGAAAAACGATACTATCCTGTTTGATTCGAAACTGCAGACTGAAAAATCTTGCGACAAAGATGATCTGGAGTTAAACATGAAACTCATCTATGAATTCGCAATAAATACACCAATTGAGGAATTGGAGTTCATATTGGAATCAGCAAAAGTCAATAAGGCTGCATCCGAGCAATCATTTAAAAACAAATACGGACATGAACTGGGGCGTACCTTAAATGGTAAATCACAGTATTCGGTTATGGGAGACAATGTATTCACCAGCATCTTATCCTACACCTCTGCAGCCTGCGATGCCCGTATGGCTGGGGCTAAAATCCCGGTAATGAGTAATTCAGGGAGTGGAAATCAAGGAATTGCAGCAACGCTGCCTGTTACCATATACGCCGAAAAGAACAATAAAACAAAAGAAGATCTGGCCAGAGCTCTGATAATGAGCCATCTTACAGTCATTTACATCAAACAAAAGCTAGGCAGATTATCTGCTCTTTGTGGCTGCGTAATAGCGGCAACAGGCTCGAGTTGCGGTATTGTCTTACTTATGGGTGGCGAGTATGAGCAGGTTACATTTGCCGTTAAAAACATGATAGCCAATCTAACCGGAATGATCTGCGACGGAGCAAAACCAAGTTGTTCAATGAAGTTGACCAGCGGTGTATCTACTGCGGTTTTTTCAGCAATGCTGGCTATGGAACAGAAGTATGTCACATCTGTAGAAGGTATTATTGAAGATGATGTAGACAAATGCATTGATAATTTAACCCGAATAGGATCCCAAGCAATGCAGGAAACAGACAAAATGGTACTTGATATAATGACTCATAAAAAGTGATGTATAACTTTTCGGGTTCCCTGAATGGCATGGCAACTCATTTTGGTTGTCTATTGAGTTCTAATAATTACGATTCGCGATACAATTGGTCGTTTATTTCCTGTATTTATTACATCGGAAACGACTGATAGAGATAACAATCAGCCTGCACCAAAGCGTGGGAGAAAGAAATATTCGTTATCACCCGGGGAGCGTCTGAATTTATATTTACCGAGATTCATCGACCCTACTACTTATATAATCCTCCTTGAACTTATCTCCCCATTGCCACATCTGATCAATGATCGGAATCAATCCTTTGCCTGCTTCAGTCAAAGAGTATTCGACTTTCAAAGGCAATATAGGATATACTTTTTTCTCCAGAATCCCCATATTCTCTAATTCTCCTAACTGCTTTGTCAATACCCGTTTAGGGGCAATACTTATGCTTCGTTGTAAATCGCACGGCCTTACCACTCCTTTGCTGATCTCTAATATCAGCCAGGCATTCCAACTGGATGATAAAATATCGATCGCAATACGCACCGGACAATCGGAATAGTCCATCGGATTCTTCTTTACATACATAATATTCTCCTTTTTATCCTATACGGCAAAGGTAATCAATTCTGACTCAAGTGGAGATTAATTTATCACCCGATGATAATTTTACCCCGTATTGATCAAGCAATTAAGAGTATCTAACTTTAAAAAAAATAATCAGGAAGAATGGATAAGAATCAAATAATAATAAAAGGAGCAAGAGAAAACAACCTCAAAAATATTTCAGTCAGAATACCCAAAAAGAAAATAACTGTATTCACAGGAGTATCAGGTTCCGGTAAAACATCATTGGTTTTTGATACAATAGCAGCAGAATCGCAAAGATTGTTAAATGAAACTTACGATAGTTTTATCCGTCATCGGTTACAACAATATGGGAAGCCGGATGTCGATAGCTTGGAAAATCTGTCGGTAGCCATTATAGTGAATCAAAAGAAGATAGAAGGCAATGTCCGATCCACAGTTGGAACGATTACCGATATATATTCATTGCTTCGATTATTGTTTTCACGTATCGGACAGCCCTTTGTCGGTCATTCTTCTGTTTTTTCTTTTAATAACCCTCTCGGAATGTGTTCGTGCTGCGAAGGTTTAGGTAAAACAAATGCTATTGACTTGGATGAGTTGATTGATAAAGAAAAATCTTTAAACGAAGGAGCTATCCAATTCCCTACATTTGAGGCAGGCGGATGGCGTTGGACTCGCTATGTCTATTCCGGATTATTCGATAATAACAAAAAGATAAAAGATTACACTGAAGAAGAATGGTATAATCTGATCTATGCAAATGACTTAAAATTACTTCAACCTGACCCCCGATTTCCAAAAACAGGAATATACGAAGGCGTACTTCCTCGTTTTGAACGCAGCTTTTTCAAAAAAGAATCGAAAGAAATTACCGGCAAAAACATATCACGATACAAAGAAGTCGTAAAACAAGGTGTTTGTCCCGAATGCAAAGGCAACCGTTTAAACCCTCAGATTCTATCATGCAGAATAGCTGGAAAGCATATTGCAGACTGCTGCAATATGCAGATTGATGAACTACTCACATTTATAAAAACAATAAACAACAACTCTATCTCTCCATTATTATCAGCCATCATAGAAAATCTCGAAAACCTATTAGCTATCGGTCTAGGTTACCTGACTTTAGGTAGGGAAACGTCTTCATTATCGGGGGGGGAGTCTCAACGGATAAAGCTTGTCCGGCATTTAGGCAGCAGCCTGACCGACCTTACTTATATTTTCGATGAGCCAAGTGTTGGGCTACACCCGAATGATGTACAACGACTGAATAAATTATTAATAGAATTACGTGATAAAGACAATACAGTCTTAATTATAGAGCATGATCGTGATGTTATCGCTATTGCCGATCATATTATAGACATGGGAACAGGTGCAGGTAAAAACGGTGGAAGGATTGTGTATGAAGGAAATTTTGATGGACTAAAAAGAACAGGTACACCAACCGGGAAGTATCTCAATCAGGAGAACCGGATTAAAACAGAATACAGAAAACCATCGGGTTACCTTCCTATAAGGAACAGTTTTCTTCATAATCTGAAAAATGTATCCGTTCAGATACCCAAGGAAATATTAACAGTCATCTCAGGAGTGGCTGGTTCGGGAAAAAGTTCACTTATCAAATCACTGACAAACCATTATAAAGAAGTTGTTGTGATAGACCAAAGTCCTTTAAGAGGAAGCAAAAGATCAAATATCTCAACTTATACCGGAATATCAGATGTTATAAGGACTATGTTTGCAAAACAGAATAAAGTAAAACAATCATTATTCAGCAGTAACTCAGATGGAGCTTGTCCCGAATGCAAAGGATTAGGTAGTATATCTACCGATTTAGCCTTTTTAGATCATGTAGAAATCCGATGCGAACATTGCAGCGGAACAGGCTTCAAACCGGAAGTACTGAAATATAAATTAAAAGAAAAAAACATTACAGATGTTATGGCTATGACGATCAGTGAGGCGAATGCTTTTTTCAATGAACGGGAAATAACCGAACCATTAAGCAAGCTTTGTGAAGTTGGTTTAGACTACCTGACATTAGGGCAATCATTAAATACATTTTCGGGAGGAGAGCGTCAACGCTTAAAACTTGCAGCAGAATTAGGGAATAAAGAATATATCTATGTCTTAGATGAACCGACAACCGGACTTCATGGTTCGGATGTTGCCAAACTAATGAAACTTTTTGACAGGTTGGTAAACGACAAGAATACGGTTATTATTGTGGAACATAATATGGATATTATCTCTCAAGCCGATTGGATTATAGACATGGGACTTAGTGCCGGTAAAGACGGAGGAGAAATTGTATTTGAAGGTTTGCCTGTCGATATAATTAAGAGCAACATTTCATTGACCGGAAAACATCTGAAAAGGTATATAGAAATGAAAGATCAAGATAATTAGATAAAAGAATATCACAAAAAAATATCTATAGAAATATTGAAGTTGAACCTGTTATATCAGCTCAACTTCAATATTTAAGAATCAAGGAGTTTATCTTCCTGTTACCTGCAAATATTCAAACTGCTTTTGCTTATAGTCCGAGTATGTTTCAACATACCTGTCTCTACTTTGCTGCAATAAGGTCTGAGCATCCAGTACATCTGTAAGAGTTACTGTTCCTGCCTTATAATACTCATTGTTCAAACGTAAATTTTCAGAAGATTGCCCGATGGCATCTTTAGCCAGCAGTATCTGCTTATAGGCATTATCAAGTTCATTTTTGATATTCTGCATTTGCAGTAACAATTGCTCTTCTGTATCTATCTTATCGTTGTATGCTATCTGTTCCTGTATCTTTTGTTGTTTTATTGAATGGGAACCTCCCCACCATCCCGAAATCGGAACGCTGACAGAAACAAACACAGCCCCGTTTGAAGACCAGTTATCCAACAGATTTTCTCTGTAATATGTTGCTCCTACAGCTACCGTAGGCATATAATCAGCCCTTTTTATCTTAGTCTGAAGCTTTGATGCCTCTACGTTTTTATCCAGAAGTTTAGCTTCCGCCCTATTCGGCAGTGCACTCTTATGATCCACGTAATACTTTACCGGAGAGTCCACATCCTGAATATCAGGAGTTAATATCTCTAATGAGTCAGCCGAAGTGAGATCTAGATCCATTAGCTGGCACAAAGACATTTTTACCAGCTTAATATTGTTATCCAAATTGATCCGATTACTTGCCACCTCGTTCTTTTTTAATTTCACTTTCAACACATCGTTATTGGTAATCATTCCCATACGATAAGACAATTCCACATCCTTCAGGAGTTGGTCAACCTGAGCGTCTATGACATCCAGCGTTTTACTTTTCTCATACAAAGAGACCAATTGCCAGTAAAAGTTTTCGGTATTCAGCAACATATCGTTTTCAGATAGCTTAGCTTGATATTGGCTTACCTGAGTACCTAAATCTGCAAGTTTGTTTCCATTCACTATTTTACCACCGGCAAATATCGGTTGAGTGGCTATAATAGAAGCACTCATCCCATTGTTTAAGAAACTAATGGGAGTTCCTCCCATATTCAAAGCAACCAAAGGATCCTTCGCCGTGAACCCGAATCCGGAAGCACTTACTGAGGGAAAATAATTTGTAAATGCATTTTTTTTGATCTCTTTGGATGATTCGATGCCCAGCAAACTATTCTTTATCTTTCTGTTATTTTTAACAGTCAGCTGTTTACAGTCCTCAAGACTGTACTTCACCTGTGCAGATACGGATATAACCATCATACACATTATCATTGCAATATATCTTTTATCCATAATTATTCGGTTTCTTGTTTTTTAGAATTTTTATCTTCGTGTTTGTATATCAGCCAGTAAGCCAATGGCAATAATGTCAGGATAAATATCATGGCGAAGATGGTACCGAAGCTTATAACTGTTCCCATCGGACACCACAAAGGGCTTTTACTTATAATCATCGGAATAACCCCCATAGATGCCGCAGCAGAAGTCAGGAATATAGGACGCATTCGACGTTTACCAGCTTCCAAAGAAGCTTCCAGCACAGATTTTCCGTGCTTATACCGTAATTCTTCTGTATAGTCGAACATGATAATTCCGTTACGCACAATAATCCCGATCAGGCTGACAACTCCCAATATGGCTGTAACACTAAAATCTACCCCCATTACTTTTAGTCCTATGGCTGCACCAAATATACTGAGCGAAGTAGATGCCAGAACCAGAGAGGCAAGACTTATCTTTTTAAAATGAAATACAAGTATGAAAAAGATAATAACTATCGAGATAGAAAGTGCCTTTACCATCTTTGGCATAGTCTCACCATCCGATTCTTTAACTCCTCCATAAGAAATGGAAACTCCCTTGGGCATGGACTTTTCCGAAACAGCATTTACAATTTCTTCCACTTTCGGCTGAACTTGCCCGACTCTCTCGCCTCTTTTCAGATCAATAAAAACGGAAAGAGTACGTACACCGTTTCTCCGGTTGATTTGTCCCTCAGTCCAGTTTGCAGATACATCGGCTATCTGACGTAAAGGCACACTGGGCGATAACAATCCCGATACATATTCATTCGAAATATCTTCGGCAACAGGATCTTTATTTTCCCATTTCGATTTCAACACAACAGGTAGCGAATAATCATTTTCCCAGATATTTGTTATCGGCATTCCTCCGAAACGGGAAGCTAACCCCAACCCTAAAGTCGCTTCATTTACCCCCAATCTGTTTGATTCGACAGGATCTACCGTGATTTTTATGCCGGGCAGCGGCTCTTCATAATTGGTATATATTCTGATAGGCTCGTCCAACTTTTTAAGTTCGACCATTAATGTATCCGCCATTTTTTTAAGATCAGCTATATTATCGCCTGATAAGCGGACATCAATATCAGCATCTACAGATTCATATTCCAGTTGTTTAAATTTCACAAACGCATTTGGATAATGATATGCATATTCTGTAGAATATTTGTCCAGCAACAATTCTGTATCTTCATTCGATGCAGTATTTACAATAAATTGAGCAAAATTAGATCCCCCGATCTTGGGAGCGTAAGCTGTTTGAAAACGAGGAGACCCCGACCCGATAAAAGACGTTATCGAAACAACCGTTTCTTCTTTTCTCAGTATACTCTCCATATCCTGAGCAACTGCTTCTGTCTGCTCGAGTGAACTGCTATTAGGCAAATATATTTCCACGGCAAATTGGTTCCGTTCGGCAACAGGCATCAGCTTCTGAGGAATATTAGCAAATATATAGATACCCGATATAATAGAAATTATGCCTATGCCGAGAGAAACTTTAGGATACTGAAATACTTTTTCGAGCAGCCGGTTGTATCCGTTTTGGAGTTTATCCAAAAAGGTTTCTTTTTGCTTATGTTCATCCTGCTTATCAGGTTGATGCAATCCTTTTCGGATAAAGAAGTATTGCAGGAACGGTATAAAAAGAACAGCCACAGCCAGAGATACTCCCAACGTTATAAGAATAGTCCATGGAAAGAGTTTCACGAAGTCGAGAAATTGTCCGGTGAGCATTAGCAGAAAAGGAAAAAACGTAAGGCTGATGGCTAATGTCGCCGATATAATAGCCTTCGAATACTCTTTGGCACTTTCTATCGATGCCTGCCAACGAGGAATACCATGATCCAGTTTTTCGAGATAGCTGTCTACAACGACAATCGAATTATCGACTATCATCCCTAATACTACTATCAATGCAGCTAATGTCACCGTATTTAGTTCTATTCCAAAAGCGAACATCAATCCCAGCGAAATAAATATCGATATAGGAATGGAAGATGCAGCTACACCGGCCACCCTCAACGGCAGCAATATCATAGTTACAAGTACTACAGCAACAATCGCAATTAACAGCTCTTTCAGAAATGTAGTGATGGAGTGCCCTACAACCTGCGGTTGGTCTGCCACACGGTAAATATGAATATCATCGGGAATATCGTTCTGAAATTGTAGGAGAACCTTTTCCACATCTTTTCCATATTGGATAACATTATAACCCTCCCTCATTTCGGCAGATAACACCAAACATTTCTTACCATTGTTAGTTGTGTAGCTGGTAGGCTTCGGATATTCCCTTACTACTTTAGCTATATTCTTTAAGCGAATATGATTTCCCTGAGCATCAGAGTAAATAATTTGTTCTTCCAGATCTTTCTCTGACTGATAGGGCCTTTCGATATGGATAGGAACAACCATATCGGGATTGTCTATTTTCCCTGCAGTAGTAATGAATCCTTTAGTGATCAGCGTCTGATACAGATTTAATATGTTAATTCCATACGCAGCCAGCTTTTCTTTCTCGATATATATGCTTATCTGCTCATTCTGTTCACCATAACGGCGCAAGTTCGATACAGACTCTATAGTTCTCAATCGGTCTTCGAGTGTTTCGAGATAAGTTTCCAATTGCCGGTAAGTCTTTGTCTCTGATTCGAGAGTTATAAGCAAAGCCGAAGTATCGCCAAAATCATCATTGGCAATGAGAGCCAAAACTCCCGAGGGTAATTTAACTTTGAAAGTTGTCAACCCATGTTTTATTTTCGACCATACTTCATCTTTATTATTCACATCGTCATTCAATTCTACGTATACATAAACGATTCCATCTTTGGAATGAGAATATGTCTTGGACTTCTTGACTTCCTTGTATGTAAACAGAAAATTTTCGAGGGGTTTAGTCAATTGTTCTTCAACTTCTGCCGAAGTAGCTCCCGGATATACCCCCACCACAACTCACTGACGGATTGTAAATACAGGAAATTCCTGTTTGGGCATCACATTCAGTGCATAAATGCCAAATAAACTCAATACAATGACAATGAGCAATATAATCTTATTATATTTCATTGCCCAGCCGATAATCCCGGATTCTGATTTCATATCTTCTTTTATTTAGCTGTTTTCACTGTTATTCCCGGGCTGATATTCTGATATCCGTCTATGATAAGATTATCTCCTTCCTTCAGTCCTTTTTCTATTACAACTCCGTTTCCGATAAGTTTACCTTGCGATATTTCGCGGTATACAGCTTTGTTTTGTTCGTCTTTTAACCAAACAAAGTGCTTACCCGAAAAATCAACTTGTATGGCTTTTAAGGGGACTATGATATTCTTCCGATCAGAAATACCTGATGGATTTATAAGATAAGCCTTACATACCATTCCTGGCATGATCCGCGAATTTGGATTATTTACCTGCACCTTTATATCATATGTGTGTGACACTGGGTTAGCCGAAACTCCTTTTTCCATGATTTTACCTTCGAATTCAGCTTCATCCAATGCCGATATTTTTATGCGACAGGCTTCACCTGGTCTTATTGCAGATATTTCATTTTCGGGAATAGCTATTTTTATTTTTACGACACTGATAGTAACCAGATTATAAACCGGCGCACCCGGTGCTACATTTGCGCCTGCTTCCTGGTAACGTTGACTGATTACTCCAGATATCGGAGCATACAAATTACAATCCTGCAAGTTTTTGCGTGCAATCTGTTCGTTAGACTGTGCCTGCTCCAGGCGTGTCTTAGCTTCTATGTATTTTATCTCGGGAAGGCTGTTGTTTTCATAGAGGACTGACAATCGGTTATATGCATCCTGAGCCTGATTGAGAGTTGCTTTTGCTGCATTATGCATACTTTCTATTGAGTTTGTATTCAATCGGGCCAATAATTGCCCTTTTCGAACACCCTGCCCTTCCTGTGCATATACTTGTTCAATATTTCCATTTACCTGAAAACTGACATCAACGGCATTCTCTCCTTCTACTGTTCCTATATACTCCTGCTGATAAATATCATCACTATACTTTATTGTTTGTACTTTTACAAGAACAGTTCTTACATCCTGTTCTTCACCCTTCTTAAAAGAGCAGGATACCAATCCTAAAATAAGGACAATCACCACCATTTTATTCAACAACAATTTTACTTTACTCATAATTTTCATTCAAAAAAAATAATTTTTACGACTATCTGTTTATGTCGCAAATATCTCCCTATAATATGGTTTTATCTGAATCAATACTACGACAAAAATGTTCATAACTTCGCTTTTTGCTTTTTCTATGGATTTTATTTCTATTTTTAGAATTAAAATAAACAGATTGAGTTATGTCTAAAGAAAACTATGCTAAAATATCGGTGAATGATTTTGAAGATCAGGCTACCTCTCAAGGCATTAAGAATTTCGTTATATCAGATGACACAGCAAATATTCAAGACTATCCCTTCGATTTCAGGTATCCGCATATCGTGGAAGGAATAGCATTTGCCATCTGTGTGAAGGGAACAGGACGAATTAAGATCAACTTACGAGAATATAAGGTCGAACCCTGTACAATAATGCTTATCCTTCCGAATTATATTTTAGAGTTATTGGAACAAAGCGATGACTTAACCATTGAGTTCTTGCTGTTTTCATTTGACTTTATTTCCGATATTAAATTGATTGCAGATGTTGATACGCCTAAAAAAATAGATCAGAAGCCTTGTCTGAAGATTAGTGAAGAAGCAACAACCGACCTTTTGGAATTTCATGCATTCATCGTAAAACGCTACAAAAAGACAGACATTCTTTATAGGGAAGAAATCGCACGAAGCTTACTCCAAACATTAATATATGAGGTTTTACAATTGTATCAGGACAAGAAAACAGAATCAGGAAACAAGCCGCTTACACGGAAGGAAAAACATTTGCACAACTTCGTAAGCTTATTATTTGAATATCATATGAAGGAGAGAAGTATTGCTTTCTATGCAGATAAAATGTTTATCACTCCTAAATACTTATCACGGGTTGTGAAAGAGACAAGTGGAGTGGATATTCAGCAATGGATTGACGATATGGTAATTATGGCGGCCAAAGCGTTGCTTAAAAGTTCAAATATGACCATTCTGCAAATATCTGAAGATATGAGTTTCGCAAATCCGTCATTTTTCGGAACTTATTTTAAAAAGAGAACAGGCATGACCCCTGTCCAATATCGGGAAAGTTAAGGTAACAGATGATTTACTAAAAGGAATCAAAAAAAACTCACATCAGAGTCTAAACAAGAAAAGTCCTTTATTCTATTGAATAACAGGACTCTTCTTTGATTTTCTAAATCTTATTGGCGGTATGGACGGGACTCGAACCCGCGACCCCCTGCGTGACAGGCAGGTATTCTAACCAGCTGAACTACCACACCGTTTTTTTGGAGTGTCATTTCCTCTGAAATGCGATGCAAAGATAGATGTGTTTTCGAGATTTTCCAAATTTTAAGAGAGAAAAATTTAAATAAAAATCAATTTCTTTGCATCGCCTTCTTTAGAATGTTTTATATCAGATTATTACAAAAACCATTTTTATTTCAGCCATTGATCAAACCAGCGGAAAAACTCACGCTGAAACAAGATTCCGTTCTGCGGCTGGGCTATCCAATGGGTTTCATCCGGAAATATAAGCATACGGGTAGGAATGCCTCTAAGCTTTGCAGCATTGAAAGCCATCATTCCCTGCGATGCCAGAATACGGTAATCAAACTCGCCATGAGTAATCATGATAGGAGTATCCCATTTATCAACAAAACGATGAGGAGAATTAGCATACGAGCGTTGAGCGATGGAATTATTACGATCCCAGAAAGAACCACCCAGATCCCAATTGGCAAACCACATTTCTTCGGTTTCCAGATATTGAGCCTCAAGATTGAATATTCCCGCATGAGCCAAGAATGCTTTGAATCGCTTATTATGGTTTCCGGCAAGCCAGTATGTAGAGAATCCGCCGTAGCTCGCTCCTGTACAACCCAACTTATCGGCATTTACAAAAGGTTCTTTAGCCAAAGCATCGATTGCCGAAAGATAATCTTTCATATTCTGACCACCGTAATCTCCACTGATCTGTTCATTCCATTCTTTACCAAATCCGGGTAAACCCCTACGGTTAGGAGCGACAATGATATATCCTTTCGCTGCCATCATCTGCAGATTCCAACGATAAGACCAGAACTGGCTCACTGTACTTTGAGGACCTCCCTGACAATACAATAATGCAGGATATTTCTTATTCGGATCGAAGTTTGGCGGATATACTACCCATGTCAGCATTTTCTTACCATCAGTTGTAGGAATCCATCTCTCCTCTACTTTACCCATTGTTATCTGATTCAGAATCTCCTTATTTTCAAAAGATATCTGTGTAGCCTTTCCCGTATTTGCATCAACCGAATAGATTTCATTAGGCTGAGACATAGAATGACGTAAAGCGATCAGTTTATCACCTGCCAGCGAGAATGACTCATAATCATGCACTCCTTCGGTTACAGGCTTAATCTCTTTGGTATGAATATATGCCTTAAAGATCTGGGTTTTCGCCTCAACACAACTTATGATATACAAGCTTTGATTGTCGTTGTTCCATTGTATGAAATCAGTATTATAATCGAAATCTTCGGTTACATAAGTTTTGTCTCCGGTCGCTAGATTCATTACAAACAATCGGTTTTTATCCGATTCATAACCATCACGCTCCATACTTTGCCATGCTATGTATTTTCCATCCGGAGAGAAAACCGGATTGATATCATATCCCATCATTCCATCTGTGATATTCGAAGTCTTTTTGCTGTCGATTTCATACAGATAGATATCAGAATTGGTTGACAAAGCATAAGCCATTCCCGTTTTCTTACGGCAAGTATAAGCGATTGTTTTACTATCAGGCCTCCAAGCCAGCTGTTCAATACCACCAAAGGGCAGCATCGGACACTCATAAGGTTCACCTTCTAGTATATCCCGGTCATTGCTTAGCTTACTGCCATCGTAATCTGCTACAAAGCTATGAGGAATTTCCTCTATCCATTCCGACCAGTGTTTGTACATCAGATCATCAATAATGCGTCCTGAAGCCTTAGGAAGGTCTGGATATATATCAGAAGTCCGTTCTCCGAACTTAACATTCTTAATATACAGGATTTTCTTTTCATCCGGCGAATAGCTAAATCCATTGACACCACCCTCTACATCACTGATCTTTACCCGATCACTTCCATCGGGATTCATTTCCCATATTTGCGAAGAACCGCCTTCACTGGATAAAAATGCAATCTTAGAACCGTTTTTTACCCACACAGCACTATTCTCTCCGGTTGGTGTTTTTGTGATCTGCTTATTATCCGAGCCATCGATATTCATGGTGAATAACTCACGATTGGTCTTATTCTGCTCAATGCTGACATAAGTTACTCCATATAAAATCTTAGATTTATCGGGAGACACCACCGCTTCGCTGATTCTTCCAAAACTGTACAAAGCCTCGGGAGTCATCAATCCGTCAGTTATTTTCACCGTCGCTTTTCCGATAAGGGGAGCCGCAGCCTCATCCTTCTCCTTACTGTCTTTGCCCGAACCACAAGCCAACATGCCTGCACTCAATGCAATTGCCATAATAGATTTGTATTTCATTTACGTTGTATATTGATTAAGGTCTCAGACCTATTTATTAACTTACCTCTAAAAAGAAAACCAAAGTTATTGTTTTTTTTCATAAGATAATAAAACAGGGTATTAAACCAAGATCAAATATCTCAAAATCAAGACCAACACCCCATCAGTTACTCTTTTTGTAACTCACAATCGCCCAAACATTAAACACAACAGCAAATCCACACAAAGCATACAACTTCGGCAACAAATCCATCAATCCGCTGCCTTTAAGATAAACAGACCGCATAACCTGTATAAAATAACTCAAAGGGTTGAACTTCGTTATCATCTGCGCCCATTCGGGCATACTGCTGATGGGAGTATATAACCCGCTCAGAAGAATAAGTATCAGCATAAAGAAAAACATAACGAACATAGCCTGCTGCATCGAATCCGAATAGTTAGATATAACAAGCCCCAATCCCGAGACTGTAAGGATGTATACGCTGGCATACAAATAGATTGTCAGCAGATTGCCAACCGGATAAAGTCCATAAACCAAGGCTGATAAGATAAAACAAATACTAAGCACAATAAATCCGATTATCCAATACGGAATTAGTTTTGCAAGAATAAACACGAGCCTGTTTACAGGGGTAACATTCATCTGCTCAATGGTTCCCGCTTCCTTCTCTCCAACAATATTCAAAGCCGGAAGGAAACCCGCAATCATAGTAAGTAGCATCACAGCCAATGCCGGCAGCATAAACACCTTATAATCCATAAATACATTGTACTTATTGTGCGGCTCTATATTTATAACGGGAGCAATACCCCTATCAACAGTCAGTCCCAGTTCGGCACTTATTTCACTCGCAAAATCATTCATAATAGCAGATAAATAGCCTGATCCGAGACCTCCTTTTGTTCCGTTTACAGCATTCGCCGAAATCATTACATTGGCAGTACCAGTCTTTATCAGATCTTTTTCGAACTCGGGACGAATGTCGAGAATAATATCTGCAGAACCCGATTCGATACTCTTCATTGCTTCGTTATTGGATGCCGAGACATCCTCAAGAATAAAATAGCCGGAAGCAATAACTTTATTTATCAAACGTTCCGAATAAGAACTATGATCGTTATCTACAACAGACAGTTTGATATTCTTTACCTCCTGATTGGCAGCCCAAGGCATAACCAGTATCATCATAACAGGCATCATAAATATCATTCTCGGCAGAAATGAATTTCTCAATATCTGTTTAAATTCTTTTTCTAATAAAAACTTCAACATAAGTAATCAAGGTCTATTATTAATCATTGTATATATAGTAAACAAGTTGACTAGTTAACAAGTATAAAATCGAAAAAAGGTTACAAGATCAATGACCAGTCAACAGTGATCAGTTATCAATAAACAATTATTAGTTGCCCACATTATTCATTGTTCAAAAGGTTACAAAAGTGACAGCAGATTTACACATTTTTCATTGTTACTTTATTTCCACATTGGCATATTATCCCATTTGTTATCTATAGATAAAATTCCCATCACAGTCTCTTTTTAAATGTTTTGAGACTAACAAAGAGCAAAACTGAAATCATCAACAGCAGAACGCCAAATTCGTGTATAACATAAATACCGTCTACACCCTGAATCATCAGCTTCTTAATAATGCTTATATACCATCTCGCAGGCATTATACTCGACACCCATTGCAAAACAACCGGCATACTTTCGATAGGGAACATCATACCCGACAAGAGCATGGTAGGCATCATTAATCCCATTCCCGATACGAGCATAGCCGCAACCTGTGTTTCCACTAGATTTGAAATCAGAAGCCCCAAAAGCAATGCCACAAGAATGAACATAAAGGATGCCAGAAAAATCAATGGCAAGCTTCCGGCAACAGGCACTTTCAAGACAAATACCGACAACAAAAGAATGGTAATAAGGTTGACAATCGAAAGGGTAAGATAAGGCACTGCTTTAGAGATAATGATAAAAATAGGTCTGATCGGAGATGTCAACAGAATCTCCATACTCCCTTTTTCCTTCTCTCTCACAATAGCGATAGAAGTCATCATCGCACATATAAGCATCAGTATCAACCCCATCACACCGGGCACAAAGTTATATGCACTCTCCATCTGAGGATTATATAACATCTTTACCTGAGGTACTATCTTTAGATTGGGACTTCCTGACTGCCCGGCTATTTCCTGCTGATACTGCGACAATATATTGGTTATGTAGTTAGTCATTGTCGTAGCCTGATTTGGGTCTGTAGCATCTACAATAACCTGCACAGCAGCTTCTCCTGTATGCAGCATATTAGATTGAAAATCATTACCGAAAACCAGAACCATACTGGCTTTACCTTCTCTCAACACCTGCTCTATACGATCGGGGTTATTGAGATTCTCCACCAGCGAAAAATATTCATTTGCCTGAATCTTTTGAATGATTTGCTCTGTAACCGCATCTTTTGACAAGTCGAATACCGCAACCTGAGTATTTTTAACTTCCGTAGTAATGGCAAACCCGAAAAGCAGAATCTGAGCAATAGGCATACCAAGCAATATCAGAATAGTACGGACATCTCTGAATATATGATAAAACTCTTTTTTTACGAATGATAAGAATTGCTTCATATAACTATTAATTATAAGTAACAGAAAGTATTTAATGATATACTTCTAGTTTATAACAGACTTTGGTTGTTTTACTTACCAAAGCAACAAAAAGGTCTGAGACCTAACCATCTGAACGTACCGCACGTCGTGCAAACTTCAGAAACACCTCATCCATTGTCTGCGAACCGGTCTGTTCTTTCAGCATTTTAGGGGAATCCAATCCTTCTATTTTACCATCGACCATAATAGATACCCGGTTACAATATTCAGCTTCATCCATATAGTGAGTAGTTACAAATACAGTGATACCTTCATCGACCGCTTCATAGATCATTTCCCAAAACTGACGGCGGGCAGCAGGGTCGACACCTCCGGTAGGCTCATCCAGAAATACAATTTTAGGAGAATGAAAGATTGAGACAGAAAAAGCTAATTTCTGTTTCCAGCCTAAAGGCAGATCGCGTACTAATGTTTTTTTTTCAGTGAGAAAACCCAAATGGCTTAATATCCGCTCTGATTTCGATTTTATATCGCTTTCTTTCATGCCATATATTCCACCGAAAAGACGTATATTCTCCCAAACTTTAAGATCCTCATACAACGAAAACTTCTGGCTCATATAACCAATGTTCGCCTTTATTTTTTCCTGCTCGCGGTTGATATCAAATCCGGCTACACTTCCTTCACCTGAGGTCGGATTGCTCAGTCCGCATAACATCCGCATAGCAGTTGTCTTTCCTGCTCCGTTTGCTCCGAGAAAGCCGAATATCTCGCCTTTACCAACCTCAAAACTAATGTGATCGACAGCTGTAAAGTTTCCGAATTTCTTTGTCAGATCGGTGGCTTTAATTACTATATCATTCATTTTCTTTCTTTTCGGTTATGAGCATAAAACAATCTTCGATACTAGGTTCAATCGGACGTATACTGATATTGGTATGCCCTTTATCAGACAAATATTTCATTAACCCATCGGCAGACAAAGAGGCATCAACCGTAATATGGTGATTTTCGCCGAATGCAAAACTACTCTTGATCTGTTTATTACTTCTCAGATCGAGAAGAAGATGATACATATTATCCGCCTCAACAGCCCAAAGAATATCATCGAACTTAGATATGATATTTAATGGAGTATCGATATCCAGAAACTGCCCGTTTCTAATAAATGCTATCCGGTCGCAAAGCGAGGCTTCATCCATATACGGAGTAGATACGAGTATAGAAATACCCTGAGATTTCAACTTTCGCAGCATTTCCCAGAATTCTTTTCGAGAAACCGGATCGACTCCGGTCGTAGGCTCATCCAGAAACAACACAGTCGGTCTATGTATAAGGGCACAGCAAAGTGCCAGTTTCTGCTTCATTCCTCCCGATAGCTTTCCTGCCCTGCGTTTTTTGAAAGGCTCAATCTGTTTGTATATATCTTCTATGAGGTGATAATTCTCTTCTATAGTTGTATTGAATATGGTAGCAAAGAATTCGAGATTCTCTTCTATCGTGAGATCTTCATACAAAGAGAACTTTCCGGGCATATAACCTATCTTTTTCCGTATTTGCGCATACTCTTTCACCACGTCACAGCCATCGACTACAGCATTGCCGCTATCGGCCAGCAATAATGTGGTAAGTATACGGAATAGAGTAGTCTTCCCTGCCCCATCGGGTCCTATTATTCCGAATATTTCACCGGCTCTCGTCTCAAAGCTGATATTGCTCAAAGCCGAAACCTGCCCATACTTTTTACAGATATTCTCTACTGTAACCATCGGTTTATTGATCTGTTAACTTAACTTCTCCGTACATCCCTTTTTTGATATAGCCGTCATTTTTAACTTCTATCTTTATGGCATATACAAGGTTCGCTCGCTCGTCTCTGGTCTGTATGGTTTTGGGTGTAAATTCCGCTTTGTCTGATATCCATGTAATCTTACCTGCGTATTCTTTCCTGTCCGATTCTCCCAGATCCGAATATACTTTTACATTCTGTCCTATTTTTGCTGTCGTAAGCTGACTGGCGGTTATATATGCTCTAAGATACATTGTTTCAACATCTGCTATTTTGAATAAAGCTTTGCCCTGTGTCGCCAATTCTCCCTGCTCGGCATACTTAGCCAGTACCGTTCCTTTGATCGGGCTTGTTATAACCGATTTTGCAATTTGATCTTTTAGCTGAGCAATCTGAGCTTCAAGCGATACACCCTCATCAGTGAGACTGCTGTTTGTATTATTAATTGTTTCATATTGAGCAGCCAGCTGTTTCTCCAGCAATTTGATCTGGGCATTTATATCATCCAGCTGCTTTTGATTAGCGGCATTGAGTGAAATTAGGTTCTGATAACGTTTTTGCTCTCTTTTCTGAGTCTCGATCTGCTGCTGTAAAGCCGCGATCTGAGTCGCAGGAGTTGTCTTTTTGTTTTTCACACTTCCGATACTTGCTTCCAGTTGATTCTTTTTCAGAAAAAGCTGAAGTGTATCTATCAGCCCAACCTGCTGATTAGGCTCCAACACATCACCTTCGGTAATATCGAATTGTTTTATCTCTCCATTCCCTTGCGAAGACACTATCACTTCCGTGGTCTCGAAGATACCGGATGCATCGTATTCTAAGCCCTTGTTTCCGCAGGCATACAAATTGAATGCTATAAAAAGTGCAGTCAGATATTTAAGTACTTTCATATTGTTATTACTTAATTGTTGGTTATATATTTCAGATTATATATGGCTTGTATTAATTCTATTTCGTGGACAATTTTATCCTGAATAGATTGTTGTTCGGCATTGACTTCTTTCATCAGTTCCAATACGGAGAGTGTTCCGTTAGCAACTTTAGCTTCCGCCGATTTTTTAACCGATCCTCTTAAAGAGATTATCTTATCATCAGAATTTAAGAGTTCTCTGATCTTTAAAACCTCATTATCATTTTGAGCCCGGTCAAGTCGATTATTAAACAGGAAAGTCTCTCGTTGAGAATCTATCATACTCCTATTCACTTCGATATTGCTCAGTTTATTTTTCCTTGTATAAAAGCTGCTTAGATTCCAGCTTAAAGAAATACCGCCTATGTAATAAGCAGAAAATTTACTTTCAAGCATATTTAGCCCTGGACGCCCGTATCCTCCGGTTGCAAAAGCACTGAATTTTGGCATCAAAGATGAGTTGATTTCTTTTTTCTGAGCATCCAGATTATGATATTGGGCTTCATACATTGCCAGTTCGGGACGTTGACTTCCGGAAGAGTATAACTGATCTGGATTCGGTCTGATCAGTCGAGTATTTTCTCCTACCTCCTCCCCAGTCAGAACAGAAAGCATCTCGCAATAAGCCTTTTTACTGTGATACAATGAGGTTCTGTTCTGCCTGTTTTTTATCTGCTCTACCTCAATTGCATCTAAATCGGCCTGATTGGCTATGCCATTTTGCATATAAGCAGAAACCTGATTATAGTTTCGTTGCAACTCAGCGTCATAAAGTCCGTTTTGACGGAGCATTTCATTCTGCAGAAGTATTCCGAGAAACAGCTGATTAACCCTGTCACGTATAGAATACATCGTAACCTCCAGGCTTTTTTTATCTATTTCGGACTGGCTTCTGATGCTTTCTTTCTGGGCTTTGATAGCTCCTCCGTCCCAGATACTCTGGTTTACATCCAGTGTTGCACTATACTGGTCTTTCTTCATTCCTTTGATGCCGGGAATATCTACGGGAATCTTTGTCACTTCGGACTGATAAGTCCCCTTTGCCGACAACTGAATCTGAGGCAAATAACCTTTTTCGACATTAGACAAATTATAGTCCTTCGCCTTCTCTATCAAACCATATTGCTTAATAAGCGGATAGTTTGCTTCTGCTTTTTTATAACATTCTTCGATACTCAATTGTGCATATCCCGAGCAGGATATAACAGCCAAAGAAAGCAATATCAACACTCGACACTTCATAATCTATCGTTATTTAATTCTTTTATTTAAGCTCTCAAAACCTTTTTGTTGACACCCCAAACAAACAAATATGATTAACAATTTTGTTAATAAAAAGATAAAAAAATTACATCTGCAACCTGTTCAAAATTATTTCAACATTTACCTGCTTACGGTGTTCCAAAAAACGCAAGAACTGATCTTCATCCAACTCTAATATCCCTAGTACCAACGGCTTTCCGATAAAAACAAATATATTAAGAGAGACAATGCTAAAAAGCAAATCGTAAGCATCGATATAACGGATTGTGCCTTTCTCCACCTCATTGTCAATTTCCTGCTTCAGGCTATCACGAATGGCATTTGCCTTTTCTTTGATAACATTCACAAATAATGTTCTCAACCTGTCATCATGGGCTATTTCATTAAAAATAAAATTAGGGAGTCCTGGATTCTTTGCCAATAAATCGAAGTGATCCTCAATCCCCTTTTTAATCTTTTCGAGAAATGGAAGATCCATCGTAAAAGAAAAAAGTAATACTTCAGACATCAGCTTAGCCTTTTTCTTAAACACAACTTCAAACAAATTTTCCTTAGTCCGAAAATAATAATGCAGCATAGCATGATTTACACCTGCCCTCTTTGCAATCTCGGTAGTGCGGGATTTACCGTAGCCTTTTTCGATAAATTCGGCTTCGGCTGCTTCTAAGATAAGTTTTTCGCTATCTGTTTCTTTTATCGACATATTTGCTTGGGTTATTATCTAATTTGATTAACAAAATTGTTAGACAATGCAAATATGAGAATATTTTCGGAATAAAAAAATAAAATTCAAAGTATTTCGGCTATCTATTATAATAGATATGATGGATTATGCCATCGACCAGCCCTACCTTAGGCGCATATATCTCATTGATTTTACAGGATTTGCATATTGTTGAAAATATTTTCATAGCCGGAACGATTACATCCGCCCTGTATGATTTTAGTTTATAATTAAGAATCCGTTCTTCATAGCTCATTTCTTTCATCGCGTCATATAATATTTTCAGTTCGGTAGCTCCAATATATTCACCATCCCGTTTACCCAATATTTTATGAACCTTATTGATATTTCCTCCCGAAGCAATTATACTCAACGGATAATACTGATCGTAAATCTCCTGCAACCTCGATTTAAATCTTCCTTTTTCCTTTTTCTCTACAGTATCCGTAAGCATCCTTACCGTTCCCAACTGAAACGATTCGGAAAACAACTTCTGATAATTACTATATAAAATAATTTCGGTACTGCCCCCTCCCACATCTACATACAGGTAATTGCGGTCACGATCCATCACCTTATCCAGTCCTCCAGCTTCAAATATAATATCACCTTCTTCCTGTCCGCTTATAATTTCAACATCTATATTACAATGCGATTTTATGTAATCTACAATTTCGGAGCCATTTGCGGCATCCCTCATAGCACTTGTCGCACAAGCTCTGTATCGGGATACTTTATAAGCCCTGATTATATGTGAAAATCCGGTTAAAGCATCTACCAGCAATTGCCGTTTTTCTTCACTAATCACTCCTTTTGTAAAAACATCCTCGCCTAACCGGATAGGAACACGCAGGAACGCTGCTTTTTTAAAATCCGAAACGCCTCCGTTGTTATCAACACTACTAATCAATAGCCTGATTGCATTGGAGCCAATATCAATAGCAGCCAGTGTCTCTGTCTTCATACATTTTTTTATAAAAATCATACAACATAATCTGCGATCTGTTTTTTTGATCACCGATTCTTTCTATATAGGAATTCTGATCAGGCGAGTTTAAATCACGTGACTTTACATTGTCTGACCACTGAATATCAAAGAAGGATTTCAATGTCTCCTTCACTTTGACATCCAGAACAGGAATACCGACTTCGACTCTCCGGTCGAGATTACGCGTCATCCAGTCTGCACTCAGAATAAAGACTTCTTCTTTTCCTCCATTTCCGAATATAACCAAGCGGGCATGTTCGAGATACTTGTCCACAATACTGATTGCCTTTATGTTTTCACTCTTTGTTTTTATGCAACACGCACCTCTTATGATAAGCCTTATCTTCACTCCTTCATCAGCAGCTTTATAAAGCAGCTTTATGATATTTTCGTCAGTCAGGCTGTTAAATTTGGCATAAATATATGCATTGATTCCTTTCTTCGCATTCTTGATCTCATTTTCGATCAGTTGCTCAAACTGCCTTCTCATATAATAGGGGGAAACCATCAATCGATCGCATTGAAAATGTTTATGTGTATTTTCCAAGAAATCGAAAACCCGTCTGGTATCGGCAACAATCGCTTTTTCGGCTGTAAACAAACCAAAATCGCCATAGACCAATGCTGTCGATTCATTGAAATTACCGGTTCCGACATAGACATATCCCTTTACTTCCTTTCTTTCGGCTCTCTCAACCAACACCAGTTTACTATGTACTTTCAACCCGTCTGCTCCGTGTATAACTTTAACTCCGGCTTTTTGCAGTAATTCGGTATTCTCAACATTTTGTTCTTCATCAAATCTAGCAAAAAGCTCAAGAACTGCAGTCACCCTTTTTCCGTTTTTCGCGGCATTCACCAGCGCATTGATCACTTTCGAATGTTCGGCAGTCCGGTACAGGGTTATCGATATACTTTCGACTTTGGGGTCGATCGCAGCCTCTCTCAGGAAATCAATAAAATGATTAAATGTATGGTAAGGATAATTAAGAAGAATATCTTTTTTCTTTACAACAGTCAAGATACTCGAACTGGGCTTAATGCCATTATGTATGAGCGGTGTTGGATTAATATACTCGAGATCCGGTCTTATTTTCGGAAATTTCATCAGATCCTTTTTCAAATGATACCGCTCTCCCGCCTCACAGCTGTCATCATCTTTCAGCTTCAGTTTTGAAATAATAATACCCAACAGATCTTCCGGCATTTCTTTATCATAAATCAGCCGTACAGGCTGTCCGTGCATTCTGTTTTCGAGCCCATCTTCCATTTTCTCTATCAGACTTTTCGATACATCATCATCAACAGTGAGCAGGGCATCTCTTGTCAGCTTGAAAGTATATGCCGAAATCTCAGTATAATTAAACATAAAGAAGATATGATCAAGACACAACCGTATGATATCATCCAAAAAGATAATATCACTGAGCCCTTTCTCAGACGGAAGTTCTATGAATCTGGGGCAATTGTTACTTACAGGAATCTGAATTATAGCATACTTAGTATCTTCTTTATTCTTATTCTGCATCTTTACAGCATGGTATATATTGCTGTCGGTAAGAAACGGGATGGCTGTTCTTTTTCTGATAATAAGAGGTACAAGCCGAGGACTTATTATCCGTGAAAAATAATCGCGGCAATAAGCCTCTTGTTTTTTAGTTAATTGTTTTTCATTGAGCATATATATACCATGCTCCTCCATCTCCAATATAATCTCATTATATATTTTGTCGAACTTCAATTGCGATTCGGCTATCTTCGATTTTATTTTGATGAGCAAGTCACGGGGAGTATAGTTTCCCGAAAACAAAGGAACTTTCTTTCCTTTAATCTGGCTTAACCTTATAACATTAGCAACCCGGACTTTTATAAATTCATCCAGATTATTCGAGAATATACCTAAAAAACGTAATCGCTGTAATAGTGGAACTGTTTTGTCCTGAGCCTCTTGCAACACCCGGTTATTAAAATTCAACCAGCTTAAATCTCTGTTATTAATCATATCTATTCTAATACAACACACAAGTTTGTATCACAAAAGAATAAATACATTGTAACGAAACGGTGACGAATTGATAAAGAAACGGATAACAAGCACAAAACACGAGTTTGACTCTGCTCTCTGGTGTTGAAACATCAAACCATGAGGTCAACAACAAACCCTTCATGTCCTCTTATATTAAACACAAAATTATTGTCGAACATCAGATACTGACCTTTTATACCGATAAGAGTTCCTTCAAATTCGGGAACTTTTTTAAGGGTAACAGAATTCACTTTCGATGGATATTCCCGGATAGGATATTCGAGATGCAACACTTGATTGTCTTGTTCAATATAGCAGGACAAGTCTTGTGGTACGAAACTCAACATTTCATCTTTCTTTTCCACCAGATCAGAATAAGGAACATTCTCCTTCAGCATTTTCCGATAGTTGGTTTTATCAGCCATATGTTGTTTCAGGGCAACTTCTATGAGTCCTGCCTGATATCGGTTTTCAGTCTCTGCCAATCGAATAGTATATTCGGCTCCCTGATCTATCCAACGGGTAGGCAGCTGGGATAATCGTGTAACTCCCACTTTGAGACCTCCTGAATTAGCCAGATATACGATATGAGGTTGCAATTGCGCCAAAGCTTCAACTTCCAGATCACGGTCTGCTTTCCCTAAATGAGCTGTGGATAATTCGGGTCTGACGATCCATCCTCCGGCATGAGGGGATGTAAAGTAGCAGTTTTTGCAAAATCCCATTGCAAAAATCTCTTTCTTTTTTCCGCACTCAACACATTGACAATAGTCGAACTTCACCCTTATTTTATTCCCCAGCAATTGATTCATATCAATCACATCTTCACCCAAATGCAAATAGTATTGAATAGGCGTACCGTATTGGGTTTCCATTTTAGTCAAAAGACCTGAGAATCTCATAATCGATTATTTTAGTTACAACAAAAATACAAAGAGCCTATATAATAACAAACCCGGTTTAATATTAAACCGGGTTATTTCTAAGTATTCTTATTTATTTTAAGGTCTCAGACCTATTTATCGACTTTACATGTACAACAGCAAGAACTTGTTATCACATTAAAACACGTCATAGAATACTTTCAGTTACTTATTTTTCACTTCAATATTGAGGATTGCGCTTTTCAAACCTTTAGCCTTAGCCTCAAAAACAGCAGTGCCTGCATTCTCTCCAGCCTGAACAATTGCAGTAAGTTGTCCGCTGAATGCATGCATCTTGGGCAGATGAAATAAATCCAAACTAGTAGCATCTCCATTGGCTGAAGCCCTATATTTACCTGCTCCTTTTACGGTGAATTCAATTAAGCGGCTATCATCTGGACAAAGGTTTCCGTCTTTATCAACAACGCGTACTGTAATATAAGCCAGATCCTTTCCATCAGCAGAAATACTGTCACGATCAACCACCAATTCGATATGATGGGGAGCTCCGGCAGTACGAACGATTTTCGTTTCGGCAATATTCCCTTTACTGTCATAAGCTACCACCTTTACTTCGCCCGGTTCGTATATAGCATCCATCCACATCAAACGATAACGGTTTTGAAGGGTTGTATTATTTTTCTCCTGACGTCCATAACTCTTTCCGTTGATGAACAATTCGGCACTTGGATAATTAGTATATGCGAATACCGGAGTTTTTTGTCCTTCGCGACCTTTCCAATTCCAATGAGGTAAGATGTGCAATGTATTATCAGTTTTATTCCACACACTTCTGTACAAGTAATAACGATCTTTAGGAATACTTGCCAGATCAATAATACCAAACAGCGAACTATGGCTTGGCCACGCATCAGTATCATAAGGAGAAGGTTCTCCTAAGTAATCGAATCCTGTCCAGACGAATTGCCCCATTGTCCATTCATAATCATCAGCTAACGCAAAATCATCATCCGGCAGATTAGACCAATTGCAATACTCAAAATCATAAGACGAAGATTGATGATCATCATATAAAGCATCAGCCTTTTTCTCTACCGGAAATTTATATACTCCGCGAGAACTCACTGTAGAAGCTGTTTCTGATCCCAACACCAGATTTTGCGGCAATTTAGCGTAAGACTCTACATAACGATGCGCACGATAATTTAATCCGGGCACATCTATCATTGCTCCAAATCCGTTATTCAGAATACAAGTTACCTGATCCATTCCACAAGTCACAGGTCGTGTAGGATCTTCGCGATGGCATATATCCTGTAAAAAAGACGCCACCTGATACCCTTGCGGACTACATTGAGTAGGTACTTCGTTACCGATACTCCACATTACTACACTTGCATTGTTACGGTAGTTACGCAGCATATTTACCATATCTTTCTCAGCCCATTCATTGAAGAATCGGTGATATCCGTTTTTACATTTAGCAATATCCCATTCGTCAAACGGTTCCACCATCATCATGAATCCCATTTCATCGCAAAGAGCGACTAATTCGGGTGCAGGCATATTATGAGCCGTACGGATGGCATCGCACCCCATATCTTTAAGCATAGTCAATTGACGGCGTAATGCGGCAACATTGATAGCTGCACCAAGAGGACCTAAATCGTGATGATTACAAACGCCCTGAAATTTTCGGCGTTCGCCGTTCAGGAAGAACCCCTTATCAGCTATAACTTTGATATCACGTATCCCGAATCGGGTTGTATATTCATCAACCTGCTTATCTCCTACATAAACTTTCGATACAGCATGATATAAATAAGGACTTTCGGGTGACCATAAATGAGGATTATCGACAATCAGATTTTGCTCGAAAGGTTTCCCATGATTTATCTTCAATGTATTATCTTTGGCTGAAACGACTTTACCGGTTGCATCTTTTATTTCGGTCAAGATACGTACATCCTCATTTTCGCTGTTCTCGATTTCTGTTTTCAACTTAACAGATGCATATTCTTTCGAAACATAGGGTGTAGTTATATATGTACCCCACACCGGTACATGCACCTTATTGGTCACTACGACATGAACATTACGATATAATCCTGCTCCCGGATACCAACGTGACGATTGTGGTTTGTTCTCCAATCGAACAGCCACAATATTGTTCTTACCGTCGGCATTGAGCAGGTCTGTAACATCACAATGAAAAGAGTTATACCCGAAAGGCCAGAAGATAGCCTCTTTTCCGTTTACATATACACGGGCTTCACTCATTGCTCCATCAAACAAAAGAGTTACACGTTTATCATCTTTCTTGAAATTATCCACATCAAATGAGCGCCTGTACCACCCGATACCTACATAGGGAAGACCGCCTGACCGCCCTGTCTTTACAGAAGCAACGGTTTCTCCGTTTTGCGTAACAGCAACTTCCTGAAGATCGTGTTTCCGATCGAAAGGACCGAATATTGCCCAATCATGAGGTATCGTTACAGACTCCCAAGCCTTGTCTTCGAATCCTACCTGACTTGCATTATCAAAATCGCCTTTGCTGAACTTCCACCCTTTTTCAAGCAAAAATTCACTTCTCACCGATTGAGAGTTAATATTGCTGCAAAAGAATAAAATCAAACAAATAGACGTGAAATATTTAATCATAATTTACCAGTTTTCGTTTCTATAAAGTTACATATTTCTACATAGAAAGTGACAACCATATGAACTTTGTCACTTTTTCAAAACAGCAAAACTCCTCTTATTCGGAATCTTACACAACCAAAAAGTGACAAAGGTTACAAAATTGACACTATTTTTAGAATTCTTCTTTTCTTCTCTTGAAATAATATTTAACGGATTCCGTAGGGGCGAAAGATTATTCGCCCCTACATTTATTTCAATCATTCAAAGACTTTCGTCTTATAGATAATATTTTCAAAATCTATTCTTTAAGGTCACAGACCTATTTATTTGCCCATCCAAGTATAACAACCATTGATAGTTATAACTTTAAAATGCGACATTAAATACTTTCCGTTACTTAAATGCATCAAGGGCAACCGTAGGTTTTCCTGTATTATCAAATGCCCCCAAAGTATAAGCGTTCCAACCGTTATAAGCCTGAGGTTCCCAATAAAATATGCCTAAACATTTATCGTTAGCCACAGCTTTTGTTTTAGCCACAAGATCTGTGAGAAATTCTTTGCAATCCTCTGCCCCATCCCAAGGCATACCCACTTCGCAAAGCATAATATCCGATCCATAACGGCTTATCATATCGTTTATATTGGCAAGACATGCAGTGTTCATCTCCTTCCATGTATCGGCCTGCGGATAAAGAGACATCCCTATCACATCCCATTTACCTCCGTTTGCTTTTAAGCCATCAAATAACCAACGAAACATTTCGTTATCATCCCCACTTTGCAGGTGTACGATCACTTTAGCATCCGGAAAAACTCCCTTAACAGCATCATATCCTGCATTGGTCAACTGGGCATATTGAGCCATATTATCGGTAGCTTTACCGTCTTCCCACAGCATACCATTACCTGTTTCGTTTCCGACCTGAACCCATTCTGGTGTAATACTCAGATCCTTTAGAGCTTGTAATACTTCTGTTGTATGAGAAGCAACTGCAGTTTTCAGTTCATCAAAAGAAAGATTCTGCCAAGCTGCAGGCTTTGTTTGTTTTCCGGGATCAGCCCAAGTATCGCTATAATGAAAATCGACCATAACACGCATGCCCAAAGCATTTGCCCGCCAGGCTTTCACCAGCATATCGCTCTTGTTGCACCAACCATCAGTAGGATTAACCCACACACGAAGCCTGATAGAGTTCACTCCCAAATCGCGAAGCAAGGTCATACATTCGGTTTCACGTCCTGCAGAGTTATAAAATTTCAAACCCGACTTTTCCATTTCGGTCAGCCAACTCACATCTGCACCTTTTGCAAAACCTGTCATATCATATGAAGGCTGCTCTTTTCCTCCGTTATTATCATCGTCACTGCATGCGGTGAATGAAAATAACATCGAGGTTATAGCTATTAAAATATATTTCAATTTCATATTATTCTGTTCTTTAGTTATTTATCGACCGACTATGCAATACATAGTCGGTTATATACATATCATTTAGTGATACTATATGTACCTTTTATCAGATTCACCGTCATTTTATAAGTACCGGCAGCCAAAGTTTTATCTTCAGTCAGGTTATTTCCCTTATAACTCAGTTTACCATTAGATCCTCCGAAATAATGATTCCATGAAATATCTAAATGTATCTGAAATCCGTACTGCGAAGCTTTCGTTATTGTTACATTACCGCTATATTCTCCGGTATTAGAGGTTGCGGAAAGAACTGTCGAAAAATCCCACAACTCATTCAATCCGGATACATATATACTGCTGCCAACCGCAGATAATTTGTAAGTCAATGCTTTCATTGATACATCAAAAAGATATAAGCCAGCTGTAGGTGCAGGAATGCTGGTTGATCCTCCGGATACTAAAGTACCGGAAAATGCATCTCCCGAAGCCTGTTTATAAGCACTATCCCAATTATCTTTCTCTGTATAGACCCCATATCCCCAAAGAGAGTTGACATTAACAACACCGGCATATGCAAGATCATCTTCATTGTATAAATTCAGGAAATTATCAAAAGTCCAACTTCCCCCGTTAATACCGTCATCTATACCGGATAAATATAAATAGCTGCTCACCTCTACAGGACCGGAAGATCCCGAAACAACTTCACATTTCCATTCTTTGGGATTACTTAAATCTACAGTCAACGCATATTCTCCGGCAGCCGGAACAGCCACTGATATTTCTCCTGCCTGAGCAGACAAAGCCAAAGATGTTCCACTTTGAGAGAACGCAACCGAAGTCGTAACCGGAGCACTGTCTCCTGTCGAATAATCGTATTGTTTACCTGTTCCGTTCAGTTTCAGTTTTAATGTTTTTGCTGTTGCAGCATTGATAGTAGTAGTCCATTTCAGATTAGCTCTATCGAATACCATCTCGGCATTTACATCTCCGCTAACTGTCAAAGTAGGAATAAGTAATGCAGACCAGACTTTTTTCGGTGTATTTACTTCAACATAATAACAACCACCTTCTCCGGGGAACCAGAAATTCCAACGCTTGTCTGTATCATTTTCAGAAGACATAAGGAAAGCAGTTCCATCTACACCATCATTACCCCATATAGTACCATCACCTTCTTTCAAATAGTAATTATACCATGCTGTAGCTCCCATAAATCCGGAATAAACACCGTTTGATGCAGCAGAATACAAATAACCTCCGGTTTCTTCCATTTTACTGTTCAGAATATAGCCATTCGACATATCGATGGTATAAGAAGTTACTTTTACTTCCACTACATTACTGTAAACAGGATCTATATTATTACCGATACTTCCCTTCAGTCTAAAATAAAGAACAGTCGACACACCGCCCTCTACCGATAGATTTTTAGTTACAGTATTCAGTTCGGCTCCCGTATAAGCCTTTGATGTAGTTGTTTCTAGAGATTCTACTACATTCGAAGAGAAATCGCTTTCGGTCGAAACCTGTATATAAGTAGTCAGGATATCGGGGACATCCATATTCGGATTATTGATCGACAATGTGCTGTTGCTCCAAGCCAAAGACAAAGCCAGCTGTTTGGATGTCTCCTGAGTCAGTTTCACTTCATTTTCCATAGCAACCAACTTGCCGCCCTCTAAACCGGAAAGCAGAATATTATCTCCATCTTTATCGCAAGATGCAGCTAATAAGACCATCATCAGCATAGCACAGATAGTCTTCATTGCTCTTAGTGCTTTCATATATTTTTGTTTCATTTTATTAATCAATATATTAAGTTACAGAAAAAGGTTTGAGGCCTTAATAATCTTCATTATACAAATTAGGGTTAGCGGTAAGATCGGTTGTAGGAATAGGATAAATATTATATTTACTATCTACCGCCATCCCGTCTACTGTTCCGCCTTTCCACTGCCAGATATAAGATGAAGTTGTAAACTTACCATAACGGATAAGATCGGTACGGCGTATACCTTCCCAATAAAGTTCGCGGGCACGTTCATTCAGAATAAAGTCTTTTGTAAATTCCGATTGCTTAACTGTTCCTTCACTTGCATAATTATCTCCAAAAGCACGTTTACGCAAGTCATTAACATAACCCAACGCCTCAGTTGTAGAACTACCCGAACCGCCACGAATCACAGATTCGGCAAGCATCAGATAAACATCAGCCAAACGGAATACCGGAAAATCGGTATTTACACCACCATCTACAGTATTAGATGCAGCCACTCCGGCATCAGTAAGGTTAGTCCATTTTTCAACAAAGTATCCATTACTCTGATTGTCGATTACATCCAGATATTGAGTCTGTCCTTCTTTGAAGAAAAGCGCACGACCGTCTTTATCGGAGAACAAAGCCGGAACTTCACCTCTTATTCTGAACATCCCCCATCCGCTGGTCACACCGTAGTCTGCAGCCTTTTGGTAATCAGATGTATTACTCACCGCTCCACAGATAATATATGTTGTAGAACCCCATGATACGGTATGTGTAGCATCGACCGGAAATGAAAATATAATTTCATTTGTACGTTTATCATTATCCGCATTGAACAATTTTTTGTAATCAGATTCCAATGTATATCCATCGGCTATCACTTTTTTACAATAAGTGATACAATCGGTATAACGGGCAGTTCCGGTATATACTTCGGCATTCAGATAAAGCCGAGCCAATAAGGCATAAGCTGCATCTTTGGGGGCACGTCCGTATTCACATTCGTCTCTCGATAACAGATCATTGTCGATGTCTTTCAGTTCGCTTTCTATATATTCGAATACCTGAGATGCTGTATAACGAGGAGGCGTAAAACTTCCTACGGCATCGGCTTCCGTTACAAACGGTATGTTGCGGTATAAGTCCATCGCATGATAATACGCCAATGCCCTGATAAAACGGGCTTCGGCTCTGTAATGGCGAATATCGGCCTGTTCGCTTTCTGTAAATTTAGAAATCTGACTGTCTCCCGCATTACGCAGTAACTCGTTACAAAGAGCGATTGTATAATAAATACGGTAATACATATCCGAAACCCAGGGATCATTGGCATCCCATGTAAAGAATGTCAGATCCGACACTTTGTCTCCTTCGAGCCAGGTAGAAGCCAGTTCGTCTGTAGCGCACTCCTGCAAGTTGAAATAACAGCGCATATAATCCTGCCCCGTATTACTTTCCAAGTCGAGACTTTCGCCAGAACCTCCTCCCTTTTCCTGTCCTGTAGTAACAAACGAAGCATATAATTTAGCTAAAACCGATTTGTAATTTGCGGCACTGGTATATACACTTTCTGATGTAGTTTCCTCGTGAGGACTCTGGTTCAGGTCATCGGTACAAGAATATAATGTACCCATAAATACCGCCAGCAATATATATAATGATTTTTTCATCGTAATATTTTTTATTTCTTAATAAAACCTTAAAACTCAAATCCGAGATTAATCGAATAAGTCCGTGGACGTGGATAGAATGAAACGTCTACACCATTAGGCACTTCGGGATCGACCCCACTATAATTGGTTATACAAAATACATTCTGAACCATTGCGCTCACATTAAGAGAACACCAGTTGGTGATGCGTCCGAAATTATATCCAAGAGAGAGGTTATCCATTTTCAGGAATGAAGCATTCTCTACATAATAATCTGATAAATACTGGCGGTTATTAAAGCCTGTCGACAAATAGCTTTTCGATAAATTATTCAATTGGTAAGAGTTGTAACTAACCGTACTCCAAGCTCCGCTATTCATAGCCATACCATTATATACATAGTTGCCTACATTAGCACGAAAACTCATTCCCAGATTCCATTTTTTATAGCGTAAAGATGTACTCAAACCGAATATAAAATCGGGGGCAGGTGAATGATAACGGTACAAGTCGCTCGAATTGATTACACCGTCATTATTAAGGTCTGCATAAGCACCTTCTATCGGTTTTCCTGTTTTGTCGTCATACAGCTGATGATATACATAAAACATATATGGCTCATATCCTTCTGTCAGTACCTGAAAGTTGTAGCTGTCGATTGTAGGCCCTACCAAAGTGTTGGTTGAAGCACCGCCTTTAACTACCGAAAGGTTTTTCACTTTCATTTTCTGCCATGTCATATTATAACTCACATCCCATGTAAGGTCTTTTGTTTCGATAGGAGTCGCATTTAATGAAAATTCTATACCATGGCTATCTACATTGCCGACATTCGTTAATATTTTTTTATTGAAGTTGGTTCCTGCAGCGGCAGGTACTGTAGCTAACAAATCTTTGGTCTGACGGGTATAAAAATCAAAACTACCGGTAATGCGGTCTTTGAGAAATCCAAAATCGAAACCAAAGTTCCACGAAGTTGTTGTTTCCCATTTCAGATCCGACACATATGCTTTAGGGCGGTATGAATAGTACCACTGATCGCCAAACTGCACTTGTGCTCCATCCTGACTATAAGTATATACCGGTAGATATTTGTAATTACCGATTCCTTCTTGCTGTCCTGTTATACCATAGCTGGCACGCAGTTTAAGATTACTCAATACCTTATTATCTCTCAAGAAAGATTCTTCGGTCATTCTCCAGCCTAAAGCTACGGATGGGAATGTACCCCAACGGTTATCCTTATTAAAACGAGAAGTTCCATCACGACGCACTGTAGCAGTCAACATATAACGCGAATCATACGAATAATTAACGCGGCCGTAATACGAAATCAAAGAGTGACGCTCGTCTTTTGCTGATATAGTTGTCTGTATTTCTCCCAAAGTATTCAATTCTGAATATAAGGGAGTAGTTGTTTTCCAGAACTGATAGTCATAACCGGCTGTTGCATCAAAATTACTTTTAATCGAAGAAAATACTTTATTATAATTAAAGTACGATGTCAATAGACGATTGGTGCTTTTTTGAGGGCCGTAAGTATAATCACGTCCCGATGTTGTATAATATTGAGCAGCTTCTGCCGGAACATATACCGAACCTTTACCTTCTGCATAATCATAACCTAAAGTTGTATGAAATTTAAGATCAGGCAGAAAGTGCATTTTATAATCTACATCTGCATTTGTGATCACACGTTTCACTTTACTTTGGGCATCGTATTGTTTTACCAAACCTTTAGGATTACGCACACCACCATTCACCGGATTATTAGTATTATCTATAGCTTCGTTATATCCGCCAAATGTTGCATCACCAGAGTATATCGGTAATGTAGGATTGAAAGTCGATGCAGCCCATATTGCATCACTATTTGCAAACTGGTTATTATTCAGAGAACCTTTTACATTGAAATTGAATTTCAGGTAATCGTTCAGGAATGAAGGAGAAAGAGACACACTGCTCGTATAACGTTCTGCATTATCGCGAAGCAGAAGTCCATTCTGATTGTAATATCCGAGTGATACACGTATCGGCATATTAGGAGTCACACGCCCTGCTATGCTTACATTATTATCTGTACCAAATACAGTGCGGAATATCTGATCGTTCCAATTGGTAGATGCATCGCCTAAAAGAGCTTTTTGGTCTGCTGTTCCGTTTGCATTTATAACATCGACAAACTGATTACGGCTCAGCATATCAGCCATCTTTGTACGGGTTTGAGTAGAGAATGTTGTATTAAAAGATACTTTAAGACCACTGTTAGTTCCTTTTTTGGTAGTAATGATAATTACACCGTTTGAAGCTCTCGAGCCATAGATTGCTGTAGATGATGCATCTTTAAGGATACTCATACTCTCTATATCAGAAGGGTTGATCAAACTAAGGAAGTTTCCTGTATTACCGCTGATACCTCCGCTTTCCAACGGCACACCATCTAATACAATAAGAGGGTCGTTACTGGCATTAAGCGAAGCACCACCACGAATACGGATTGTACTTCCGGCTGTAGGCGAACCGCTGTTGCTCATAATCTGTACTCCTGAAACCTTGCCATTGATAAGCTGTTCGGGAGAACTTACTCCAGCATTAAAGTCTTTGCTGCTCACATTACTTACCGAACCTGTAAGGTCACTTTTACGGATTGTACCGTAACCGATTACTACAACATCGGTCAGTGTATTGGACTGCGGCATCATCTTTACGTTGATAGTCGCACCGGTAACTGTTAAGGTTTGAGTCTCACAGCCCAGAAACGAAAAACGGATCTGATTCTTACCATCAGGAAGAGTTATTGTATAACGCCCGTCAATATCGGTAGTTACACCGACAGTAGTCTCGGGAACCACAACGGTTACACCGATCAAGGGCTCATTTGTTTCATCAGTAACAATTCCCGATACTTTTTTGGTCTGAGCATGTACCGCCAATGGTAATATCAGCAGTAATAACATCACCAAGAAAAGAGAACGAACTGGTTTATTACATTTTTTCATGGATGTAAAAATATTAAGTTAAAGGTATATTATACTAAATTTCGAAAATAGGTCTGAGACCTTTATTCCAGCCAAATACTATTTAATTGTAGCTCTGCCCCATCAGGTACAGACTGATCTGTTGACAACTCCAGAGTTTCTATTTTACGGACATCAAACACAATATCTGTATCTGGTGTGAAATATCTATCGAGAAATGTCGGATATGGAGCCGGCAAAATAGCCGTCTTTCCTAATTTCAAATCTTTCAACGGAATCCGGTATACCTGCTCACCTGCTGACAGAGAAATATTAGCAGAATAAGACAAACCGTCGGAAGTGATAAAACCCACATTCAGGTTATTGATTCTATCGGATTTTTTCACACTCACAAAAAGCTCTTTTGCATCAGCCAAAGCCGTTGGACGGGTAGAGACATTATCTTTGATGTATTTTTTCCAGTAGAAACAGGCATCAGTATCTTTTTTATTCAGTGTGAAAAGCAGTGAAGCGGGCTTTTGAAGATCTGAATTATCCAGTTGAGCCGAAATATAAGATGTCTCAGGAATTCCATACACCTCTATTCCACTGTATCCATCTGTTACTTTCACTAATTGCAAAGGGCTATCGGCAGATACAATATTTGTCTCCCAATAAGAGTTTTTGTAAAAATCCCAATCTAAAGGATCCCCCTCTACATTTGCCGGATAAGTATATTTTTTATCGTCTTTGCAGACAACTATATTATAACGCAACATATTGCCGGTTATCATTTCAGCCGGAATAACAGCATCATAGGTATATCCGTGAACCCTTTGCATCTTTACATAAGGATTTTTATCATTCCAGAATGAGACCTTATCGGTATAGATTATGACCGAATCAGGAAAAGAAGGACCAACAATCTGAGCCTCTATTTGTGATGACTTTCCTTTTTCTATTACTGAAGCAGGATTATGTACAACCGAAAAAGTCTTTGCACGTTCAGCCGGTGCGACATATTCTCCTAACAGGAAGTTTTTCCAAGCACTGCCGGCATTCCATTTATGAGAGGGAGAATAACCTGCTTTCGTTAAAAGATATACACCGGGAGCAACAGTAAAAGTACCGCCAAGGGCTGTTGCCGAAAAGTTATTTTCCCGATTGATTCCTTTGATTGAATAATCTGCACCCAGCGAAGGTAAGTTTACCGACATATTCCAGTTATTCCATGCAATAGTCACTACTTCTTTCTTTAATGATGGTTTTTCAAAAGGATCTTGTACCTGCACCGCATCAGGCATTACTTCGAGTCTCCAAACTCCATCTTCGAGTTTATCGAGAAAGTAAGCACCTGTTCCTTCATATTTTACGACTGGTGAATTTCCGTATCCGGCTATCTCCTGTAAATGATCAACAGACAAAGGTCTGGTATTCGTATTATTTGAATAGAAAAACTTATCATTCGAATTCAATTCACTCAAATCCTGAGCATAACTGACTCTGAATTTATCAAAAACCGTATCATTCGGATATTTAGGATACTTCTTATTCATTGGAACAGAATAAGCTACCTCAGCAGCGATTTTCATACTCAAGGCTTTATTAGGTGTATAAGCCAAATTCAGAAAATGTGTCTGATACTCGGTATTTGCCCATGCCATATCTATCGGATCATAAGCAAACTGAGTAATCCATTGAAAACCCTGAGACCTGAAGCTCCGAGTCATAGCCGGATACATATAAGAATAGGTAATATCAGCCGGATCGTATTCATAAACAGCTTTGGCTTTCTCGGCAAATCCTTTTGTATTAGAAAATGGTATACCATAATTATCTACAAAAGGGAGAAAATTACCTTTTCGGGTATGTCCGGCTACTAAGCCTATCGGATACCACTGATATGTTGTGCCTTTTATTGCCGTATTGAAATAAGCCCCAACATGACCCATATTGTGGCTCACATTATAAAAAACAGGTTTTTTATTTCCGGCTTTCTTTAAGGCTTCAAGCATCGAATTAATATACTCTTCCGTTTGTTTCGGCGTATCGGAATGACAGGGCTCGTTATTAATTTCGAAGCCTATTATATACGGATCATCTTTATACGATTTCTTGGTATATGGATTGACATGCTGAACAAACTGTCCGATATAATTTTTCTGAGCTTCAATAGCTGCGGGTGTACTATGTATTTTACATTTGTCGTACAGATAAGAAAATGCACCTGTATTGATATTTCTTTCGGGATAACCATTTCCGAAATTAGTCATGGTTGTGATCAATACCCTGATATTACGTTCCCTCAGTTTAGCTATTAAATAATCCAGCAGATCGAGATGATCATTTGGCAAAAGCTGTCCTTTTGCATCGGAGATTTCAACATCCCAAACGTGTATACGGTAAGCATTGAATCCCAAGCGGGCAAAGTGATAAACATCTTTATCGATGGCTTCTTTACGATCCTGACCAAGATAAGACATAGCTCTATAAGCATGCGCAAACGGAAGTGTATAATTCACTCCATAAAAAGAGGCTTCCTTATGACTGTCCGACCAGCGCATAACACCATCTTTACCTATATCAATAACAGGGATATTTTTTTCGTTTTGAGACGAGACTCCCATAAATGAGAGCAGGCAACAGAACGTTGCGATTGATTTTTTTAAAGTTGTATTCATGGTTTTCGGTTAAGGTCTCAGACTGTTTTACTGATTCAACAATCGAATCAATTTGCAATTCAAGATGAAGACAAATATACCGGACAACATGAAAAACAAACAGCACAAACTAGACGTATAAGAACACAAAACGGACACTACGCAGATTTAACCAATCTGCAAAAAGATGATATAACACTGACAATCAGCACCTAATTATTTTCGCTTAAAAATTGGCGGGGAGTTTTACCGAATTCAGCCTGAAAACATTTAGAGAAATAAGAGTGATTCGAAAATCCGACCATATACATTACTTCGGAGATCGTAAATTTGTTCTGACTTAACAATATCGCCGCTTTTTTGATGCGTATAGACCGGATATATTCAACAGGAGAGAGTCCTGTGAGAAGTTTTATTTTTCGATAGATTTGTTTCGAACCTACTCCAGACAAAGAACTAAGCGCACTAACATTCAGATCGGGATCAGCTATACGGTCCTCGACAATCTGAGTAATTGCCGATAAAAATTTTTCGTCCGGAGATGTAACCTCCATAATTTGAGGTGCTGCTATTGTCTCCATCCTTATTTTAGATTCCATCCGTTTGGATGTATTGAGAAGCTGTTCTACTTTAGAGCGAAGCATCTGAGGGTCAAAGGGCTTAGGCATGAATGCATCGACAGCAAGTTCAATGCTATCCAATTCGGTTCTTTTATCATCTTTCGCCGTCAGCAGAATAATCGGGATAGTAGATGTCGGAACATTTTTCCTGATATGGCGCACCATCTCCATACCATCCATAATAGGCATCATAACATCTGCAATAACCAACGCCGGATTAGTTCTTAAACACATATCCAGTCCTTGCTTTCCGTTATGAGCTATTTCGCACCGAAAACCATCAGACAAAGTCTGGCATATAAAATTGGCAATCTCGTTATTATCTTCGACAATAAGCACATATGGCAGATCGTCCAAAATTACGGAACGTTGTTCAATATCCGCAGCAGAATAATCGGAAACGGGTAGACCTACCGTTACAGATGTACCTTTATTCTCTACCGACTGGATCTTAATATATCCGTGATGCTGCTCGGTATATAATTTCACCAGATATAACCCGATACCTGTTCCTTCTTTATCTCCGGCAGTTTTAGACGACTGATAAAAACGTTCAAACACATAACGAACTTCATTTTCGGGAATGCCTATACCGGTATCCCTGACCTCAAGATCTACAAATCCCGATTCTTCATTATAAATAAGAGAGAGGTTAATCACTCCTTCGTCGGTGTATTTACAGGCATTTGTCAGCAAGTTATTGAGTACCGCTTCTATTTTAAGGACATCCACATCCATATAAATACGCTCTTTATTCGATGAGAATAAAAAGGAGAGTCCTTTATCTCTATATCCGTCTTCATATACCGAAAACAAGCTGCGGGCAAACTCTACAATTTCGACCCTCGATAGTATCTGTCCCGAACTTGTACTCTCCGAACGGTTGAAATCGATGATCTGCCTTATCAGTGAATTTATTTTTAATGCATTTTTCTGGATTACTTCCAGCTCTTTTTTCTTATGGCTGTCTTTTGTCTCGTGCAGCAGTTTACTCACAGGAGCAATGATCAAACTCAACGGAGTTTTAAACTCATGAGAAACATTGGTAAAAAAGTCCATCTTAAGATTAGTCAATTCTACCGTTTTCTCTTTTTCAATCCGCTCTATTCTGAGGTTGTTCCTTACCCTGAAGAAATTAATAATCCACATAATAAAACCCAATACCAAGAGAATATACACCGATTTAGCCCAAACAGTGTAATACCAAGGAGGAGTTATGTTTATATGGAATCGGAACATATTTTCCGAAGGCTTACCGTAAGCATCCAACTTACTGACAAGAAGGGTGTACCTTCCATATTCTAAGTTTGTATATGAAATACGGTTTGTATTTTGTTTGATTATATTCCATTTATCCTCTACCCCGTCCAGTTTATATACGAAAGAACTGATACTGCCTTCGGCAAACGACAAATCCGAAAAATCGAACAGGATATTGTTTTGGGTATAATCCAGATATATTTCATTTATATAACGGATATTGTTTCCATTGTGATTGTCTGCAGCATTATATAATTTATCGTTTACATAGATTGCAGTCAGAACAATAGGATTATCATTCACCTTCTTATTAAGTATTTCAGGTGAAAGTATCGTATATTCGTCTACTCCACCCATGTATATTTTATTGGTTTCCTTATCGAAGAACGAACAGGTAAATGCCTTATTTGCTATATCCAGTTTTTGAAGGCTGTACGACTTTTTATCAACTGCCCAGATACCATCAGTGGTCGATACCCAAATATTGTTATATACTTCGGTCATAGACAATATCTCGTTATTTCCGTATATATCGAATTTTATCGAATGGGTATTATTGGTTTTAGGATCAATATTGGTAAGCCCTCCTCTGTATCCTATCCAGATAGATCCTTCAGAATCTTTTATGAGGTAGTTAGGTACAACTTTATCATCTTTGTCGCCTAAATGTATTTTCGAGACAACTCCCGAACGGGCATCTATCTTATTTATTCCATTATTATGAAGCAGTACCCATACATTTCCGTAATGGTCGGAGAGAATCTGATTTACAAAGTTGCCGCTCAGTCCATTTTGCACCGAGTAATGTTTTTCCGCTACATAATTGCCCTGAGAGCTCAGTAGTTTTTCTTTATCCACAACAAATATCCCTCCCAAGCAGGTGGCTATCCAAAGTTGTTTTTTATCATCTTCAAAAATATAATATGCCCAGTTAGAGTTAAAAGCTTGTGTACTGTCCACAATACTGTAATTGACAAATTGCCTTTTCGAATAATCGAACCTGCTGATGCTGCCATCGGTCGCTATCCACAGATTATGATCTTTATCTTCATAAATATCACGTATGCGGTTGTGAGATATCGGATATTGACTATCCCCCATTCTATACCAGATAGCCGAAGCGGTTACTCCTTCTTTCGATTCAGGTTTAAAAATCAGTCCATTGGTTCCGCCGAACCAAAAATTACCCCGAGAATCCTTATATATAGAATGAAAGCGGTTGCCCTCTCCTATACCTGTCAACTGAGAGATACTTACAGTCTGATAATTGCGGTTATGATATGCCAGCGATATTCCATAATCAGTCCCCAGCCAGATATTTCCGGTACGGTCGGCAAAAATACTCCATATAATATTATTGCTCAAAGATTTACTGTTTCGTGAGTCATGTACTAAATGCTGAATGCGATCGTGTTGCTGATCATAAGTATACAATCCATTGTCTGTAGCCAATAAGAGTAATCCGTCATTGTCCATCGACAATGATTTTATCGAATTATCATGAAACTGATTAATATCAAACACTTTTTCAGATTGGGGATTGTATTTATACAATGCACCTTCGGTTCCAATCCAGATATGATCGTGCTTCTGATCTTCATACAACGAATTGATAAACTGATTGCTTCGTCTTCTATCTGCAGGCAGGTTTATCTTTTCGAATAAAGCCGAACCTGAGTCCAATTTACAAAATCCGTTATAAGTCCCCACATACAATGTATTATCCCGTGAAGTGATCAGCGAATAGATGGTTTTATGAGGCAATCCGGTTTTAGAACCTGTCGGTATTTCGATAAGCCGTTTCGCCGGTATATCGTATTTATATAATCCGTTAAGAGACCCTATCCACAGAGTATTACCCTGTTTAACCATGGCTCTCACATCCGTCAATGATCCTCCTAAATCGATAGGCTCATACCTGTCTGTTTTATAATTGAATCGGATTATTCCATTGTCTGTTCCAAGATACATATATGTACCATCATATATAAGGATGCAGTGAATCTGTGTATTTGAACGATCATTGTATATAAAATGAGACTGTGGAGAATACCCGTCGTAGCTAAACAATCCCTTGTTTGTTCCCATCCAGATAATGCCCTGATTATCCTGCGAAAAACAGTTGATAGTAGAGGCATCAGTGCTTAATACAATATTATTGAAATTCTGATAATTAACAGCCTGTCCCCAAATCGGCATTTTGGAGAAACTTATCAAAATCAACAATAAAAACAATCTATACATAACGGGAAAAGCAAGAGTTTCAACAAATATACTTCATCTGGCTAACATTACAATAAAGAAATGTATAGAACAAAAGATATTCAGTGTAAGCGTCCCGATTTTTATCTATAGGAAAAAGAGGCTTTCGGATCAGTCTCCGGTTAACATTGAAAAGGGAAAAGAGACACCGAAAAATATGCATTTTTGCTGTAACCTTTGTTACCTTTTTTATAGAACATGTAACCAATTAATTAACAAAAAATATTCGATGAGATGTTTCAAAATAATCATTCTCTATTACCTGTAAATTCATCAAAAACACTGATAAGATTCTGTTTTGATCAAATAAAGGTGCTTTATGATGGATTTGTGAACTATATCTGTAACAGGAATCTATAATTTTGAATTCCTCATTAAATCTTAAGATAAGTATGATAAAAAAGCAATTATTACTATTAATCATTACTCTAATACCATTATCTACTTGGGCGCAAACATCATTCGGACAGCCCGAAAAAATCAATGATAACTGGTTATTTACCCTAAGTGACCCAAAAGGAGCGGAAGCTGTAAGCTTCGACGACTCTCGCTGGCAGAAACTCGATCTCCCTCACGACTGGAGCGTAAAAGGTCAATTAAGCCCGACATTAGCCAGCGCTACCGGATATCTGCCCGGAGGTATAGGCTGGTATCGCAAAACATTAAATATTCCTACCGACAAAAAGGGAGAACAGGTATATCTTTACTTCGAAGGAGTATATAACCGAAGTGAAGTGTATATAAACGGGCATCTGCTGGGCAAACGTCCTAACGGCTATATTTCATTTATGTACGATGCAACTCCTTACATAAAGTATGGAGAGAAAAACTCTGTTTCGGTTCGTGTCGATCACAGCCAATCAGCCGATTCACGCTGGTATACCGGATCGGGCATCTACCGTAATGTATGGCTGGTATATTCAAATCCTATACATATTGCACAATGGGGTGTTTATACATACCCTAAACAAGCCTCGGCTAAACAAGGCGTGTTGGCAGTAGAAGTGGAAATCAATAATACAGAATCTAAAGCAGCTCAACTGACAGTAACCAATGAACTGATAGCAGCTAATGGAAAAACAGTAGCTAAAAGTTCTCAGAAAGTACAAGCAGCTAATAATCAAACAACATCTGTTCAGGTTGACCTAAAAGTATCCAATCCTCAATTATGGAGTCTGTCTTCACCTGGTTTATATAAATTGCGGACTAGTGTTATAAAAGACGGCAAAACGATAGATTCATCAGAAACAACAACCGGATTCAGATCTTTCACTTTCGACCCCAATAAAGGATTCGCTTTAAACGGAGAGTGGATGAAAATGAAAGGAGTATGTCTTCACCATGATGCAGGAGTATTAGGTTCGGCAGTCCCTCGTGATGTATGGAAAAGACGCTTATTGACATTAAAAGAAATCGGAGTGAATGCCATCCGTACAAGTCATAATCCTCAGGCTCCTGACTTATATGAACTTTGTGATGAGTTAGGATTACTTGTTCTGAACGAAGCTTTTGACGAATGGGAATTTCCAAAGCGCAAATGGCTGCAAGGCTGGAATCAGGGTACACCGGGATTTGAAGGATCATTCGACTTCTTCGAAGAATGGGGTGAAAAAGACCTTGAAGATATGGTTCGGCGCGACCGCAATCACCTCTCTGTATTCGCTTGGAGTATAGGCAATGAGGTTGATTATCCTAATGATCCGTATTCCCATCCTGTATTGGACGGAAAAACCGAAAGCGGATTTACTCAGGCAATGTACGGCGGCTACAAAAAGGATGCTCCTGATGCAATGCGTTTGGGCGGTATAGCTAAACGATTGGTCGCTGCAGTAAAAAAATACGATAAATCTCGTCCTACAACAGCCGGACTTGCAGGTGTTGCGATGTCTAACGAAACCGAATATCCGGGGGCTCTTGATATAGCAGGATACAATTATACAGAAAGCAAGTATGCAGAAGATCACAAGACCTATCCAAACAGGGTAATATACGGCAGTGAGAACCGCCACGAATTAGGAGCATGGAAATATGTAAGAGACAATGAGTACATCTTCGGACAATTCCTTTGGACAGGTATCGATTACTTAGGCGAATCGGGCAGATGGCCATCAAGAGGATTCTACTCGGGATTACTCGACTTTGGCGGATTTATTAAACCCAGAGGATATTTCCGTCAGTCTTTATGGTCAGACAAGCCTATGGCATATCTTGGTACATATCCTACACCCGGACGCGGAAGCAAAAGCCAGATGAAAGACGTATGGTCTGCTCTGGACGCCGAAAACGAAGGTGGAAGCTATGAAGAAAAGAGCCCATCAATGGATGCTTGGCCTATATGGAATTACTCCGAAGGGCAATCAATTCGTGTGGTGTGCTATACAAATGCTGCAAAAGCCCGTCTTGAATTGAACGGAGAGATCGTTGGTGAGACCAAAGACTATGATGATAATACAGGCATTATATATTGGGACATCCCTTATCAAGCGGGAAAGCTTGAAGCTGTAGGCTTGGATAAAAACGGATCGGAAGTATCCCGGTATGCTATTCAATCATCAAATCAGCCATATGCACTAACCATTCAACAATCCGAAACCTCAATCAGCAAAGACAAAGGATTAGCTCAGATAGTGGTACAGGTTGTGGATGAACATGGTATACCTGTAATGCTGTCAGACAACGAAATTACATGTCAGATCTCTGGCCCTGCAAAGTTATTAGGACTTGAGGCAAGTAATAATGAAGACATGAGCGACTATACCGACAACAAGCAACGAGTATTCCATGGTCATATATTAGCTTATATACAAGCTAATGGAACGGAAGGACAAATAAGAGTACGCTTTACTTCTCCATGGTTGAAGCCTGTAGAAACGGTAATCAACATAAAGTAAGCCCCTGTAAATATTATAAAAAACCCGCTCATTGAAATTACAATGAGCGGGTTTTCTATTAGTTCTTTCCTAACAACACATTTACTGCTTTCTCCAATTGGAGGTCACGCCCCTGTAAAGATGAAGCAGGATCATTATACACCTCAATATCCGGTTGCAGTTCTTGATTTTCGAGATAGTTTCCTCTCATATCTTTCACTGCCACTTGAGGCACACCGAATACCAAGCTCGGATCTATCTGTCTTTCCCACCAAACAGCGGTCATTGTTCCGGGAACGGGAGCTCCGATCAACTTTCCGACTTTCAACTCCTTGTATAGCCATGGGAAACCATGAGCATTGGAGTAGTTGTCCTCACACATCAGTACAACCGATGGTTTTAACCACTTATTATAAGGATCACTTCCGATGTATTGCCCGCGGGGTTCGAATCGTTGGTACTCTTTTCCGCTTAACAATGTTACCAAATCATCATGCAGCCATCCACCGCCATTGTGGCGTGTATCAATCACTACAGCCTCTTTATTACGGTACCGACCAAGCAAATCAGAATACACTTCCCTGAAACTGTCGCTGTTCATTCCTCTCACATGAACATATCCGATGCGGCCACCCGACAGTTTATCAACAATTTCGCGGCGTTGCTCAACCCAACGTTTATATAATAGGTCTGATTGCTCCCCTGCCGATATCGGTTTTACCCATATTTCAGAATCTTTCGCAGATGGAGTCACCTTATAAGTCAACAAAACTTTTTTACCAACCTTACCTGCAAGCAATGGAAAATAATCCTGACCTTTTTCTATCGGCTGATTATCTATTTTCAAGATAATAGACCCACTGGTTATTTTAGATGAAGCAATCGTCAAAGGTCCTTGCTTGATCACTTCGGAGACTTTCAATCCTTCTCCGTCATACGCTGTATCAAAGTAAGCCCCCAAGTAAGCAGTCTGCATCGGTGCAGCAGGTGCATAATACCTTGCTCCGGTATGAGAACCATTCAACTCTCCTAACATTTCGGACAACATCTCTGAAAAATCATAATTGTTAGAAATGTGAGGTAAGAATCGTTCATAAGTCTTCTTGTAAGTATCCCAATCCACACCATGCAGATCAGTTACATAAAATTTGTCCTTGATCTGTCTCCAAACGTGCTCAAATATATAAGCTCTTTCGGATTCGGGTTGATATTCGAACTGTGCATTGATCTTAATAGGAGTAACAGTTCCTTTTTCCATATCTATCTTTTGCAGTTTATCTCCTGCCAACAGTAAGATATTCTTCTCAATACTGTCTGTCTGTAAGCGTCCGGCACCGGCTCCTTTCAGTAAAACCTTAGACGACTTGTCTTTCAGATCATATACCCAAAGATCATAATCCTTCTCAAATCTCGACAGATAATACAGTTTATCACCTTTTTTATTCAGTAAGGCATCTGCAATAGAAGACGAATTAGGAGTCAAACGGATAACCCGGTCTTTGCTGTTTTCGAAGTCGAAAGTCAAAGGTTTTACATCTTTGCTCTTCTTGTCATCTGCGGGTTTATCGTCTTTTTTACCCTTCTTGTCCTTTTTATCCTTATCAGCTTTGGCTTTATCGTCATCTTTCTTTTTCTTATCTTTTTTCTCCTGATCTTCTAATTGAGCCAACTCTTCCTTATCCATCCGGAATTTATCATAAGCCTCATTATCGAAGAACATGATATAGGCATCCATATAAGCACCCCAGCTTCCATGACTGCGGTATCCGGCTCTGTCAGAAAACCAAAGCATCGCTTTTCCATCCTGAACAAAACGTCCGTTGGCATCAGTATATCCACTTTCAGTCAAGTCTTTTACCTCTCCACTTCCATCAGCTTTCACCAGAGCCATATCAATACTGTTCCATCCACCGATACCGATATACTCTGTCATGATCCACTTACTATCTGGAGACCATTGATACCACTGATCACCATCGGAATACGAATAATTGAATTTGCCATCCAACACAGTCCTCTCCTTACGGCTGGCTAGATTCAACACTTTGAGTGTTGTACGGTTTTCAAGAAAAGCAATTTCTTTTCCATCGGGCGAATATAGTGGTTGAAACGAAGCTTTATCCGATTTGGTCAACTGTTCTTCTTTAAATTCTTTCGCATACACAAACGAAGCATCTTCCTTACGGCTCAATGTTGTCTGGTAAATATTCCATACACCACCTCTTTCTGCCGCATACAACACAGATCGTCCATCCGGGCTAAATGAGACATTGCGCTCTTGATCGGGCGTACTGGTTATTCGTTTAGTAGTTCCATACTCTACAGACGAAACAAAAACATCTCCACGTATGATGAAAGCCACTTCTTTTCCGCTGGGAGAAACAGCCATTTCCTGGGCACCATTCGAAAAATTGATATATTTCAGCTTATTTTCCTGATTATCCGTTACAATCCTTATATCCACTTTGGACGGTTGTCCACCCTCTTTCATTGTATATATTTCTCCATCGTAAGAGAAACAAAGTAAACCTTGTTTACTCGAACTCAAAAAACGGACAGGATTATTGCTGAAAGATGTCAACTGAGTATCTTTAGATGTTGAAAGGTCTCGTTTATATACATTAAATGAGCCATTTTGCTCACTCAAATAATAGAACGACTGACCAGTGGCATTCCATACAGGATTGCGGTCTTCGCCTCTGAATGTGGTTATTTTTTGATAAGCACGGTCTTTTCCGAGCTGACACAGCCATATATCTCTGGTTATAGACGATTGATGACGCTTACGGAAAGGATCTTCATATCCTTTCTTATCCTGATACAAAAGCGATTTTCCATCCGGAGCTATGGAGATTTCTTCCATTGTCAGAGATGAAAACATCTGCGGTCTTCCGCCACTTACACTTACTTCATAAATCTGAGGAAATTGTCCCGAAGGAAATTGACTGTCTTTATCGTCCTGTAATACATTAGCTGTATAAAGCACATGTGCTGCATCCTTAAATACGATAGGATATTCGGCAGCGGAATTTGAAGTCAGACGGATAGGTGTTCCACCTTCGGACGAAACCAGAAATACATCGAAACTCCCTTCCCTATCGGAAGCAAAAGCAATGCTCTTCCCATCAGGCGACCACACCGGACGTGTGTCCTGCGCAGGATGTGTTGTCAACTGTAATGCACGCCCACCACCGACGGCAACCTTATAAATATCACCTTTGTAAGAAAAGGCAATGTAATTTCCATCGGGAGATATAGAACAATATCTCATCCACAATGGAGATTCCTGAGCCTTAGCTGTTGCTCCGAACAACAGCATAAAAGCCATAAATAAGTAATACTTCATAAATTAAGTCTTATAAATGATGCAAATCTGTATTTGAAAGGTTTCTCTGTTAGTTTTAAGCCACTTCTTAATGCGGGACAATTCCAAGCTACACGAAAAGGTAACAAAAGTGACACCGAAACAAATCATTTGCTCCTGTTACTTTATCCCAGCCATTTAGAGGACGCTTTTTCAACAAGAAGGTCTGTGACCCTAAAAGAACTCCTTATCTATAGATAAAAATACAAAGGGATCTATACCCTCAATTACACAAAAATAACAATATGCTATTTATAAGACGTCAAAATACTAATAAATGTTACAAATTTATTTTTCAGTATTACTTTCTGAGCTATCATTGAATCGTTTCATATTCACCCTGCGATGTTTTACTCCTATATGAAACGTAGGTATTTCAAAAATCTTTCCTGCCTGAACAGTAAAACTTTGCTCGGGTTGTTCACAAAAAGTATTCTGTTCGAGTGAATTCTGATCGAGAACTATTTTATAATCACCCGTTGGTAAGAAAGCAAGAAAAGCACCGTCGTCATTCGTTACCGGTCTTTGGACAACCTCATTCTCGGCATTGATAATACGAAATCTTATATTGCTGTATTTCAGGATCATTTCGGCTGTTGTTTTTTTGTCGAAATCATAAATAATTTTTCCCGAAACAGTTCCGGTCTGCTGCAAAGGAATCTGTATCTTGGTGTTGTATTTGGAAACAACCAAAGGCTGTCCTTTATAAAACCACCCTCTCCTTGATACCGGTTTTATCTCATATGCACCGAAAGGAACCTGCGAATAGACAAATTCTCCGTTCTCATCCGAAAGGAACGCAATATTATTGATAACAAAATCGAAGCCCGAAGCAGGTTCATCTCCCTTATCATATATGTTGTTTGCATTCTTATCATAGTACACAAACACCGATACTTTACTTTTCCGGCGGGTCGAGACATTCGATTCGGGTAAATGCACCGAAACACCCGCTTCTATATTATATATATTAGAGCTGAACTGGTTACTAAGACTATAATGATACAACGAAGAGTTTAAAAACAACGAATAAGTCCTTTTCGGATTGTATTTTACATTCATAAATACCGAAGGAGATTTGCCCATTAGCGGATCTTTGCTGTATGTAGTACCACCGCTTACTTCGTATTTATTGTCCTTGAATGTTTTATAAATATTGGCAGAGAGAAACACACGGTTAAACTCCTTTTCCTTATCACTGTTCAGAGCATATTCCGAGATATAATAACTGCCTTTCTGATAAGAAGCTGTAACATTAAGCCATTTATAAGAATAAATAGCACTGGCCTTCATCTGAAAGTCATAACCGTCTTGCTGCGGATATTTTACCAAACCGTTTTCAAATATAGAGGTCAGTGTATGTTTCAGATTCGGACTCAGCCATGTCAGACGTTCAACCAATCGGTTGGCAGACATATTCACAGTCGATTTAGCATCTATTGGGGCAAAATATAAGTAATAAGAATTTGATCTCTCAAACTGATTTTGATAAGCGATACTTGCCGAAACGGATTTGAATGCAGGCAGACGAAGTTCTAATTCTCCGTTTACATTACGGTAAGTACTATTGATGGTGTTCAGAAAATATCTCGGAGAATAATCCGAATACATCAGATTTGACCTCAGGCTAAACCCTTTCCCCACCCCTTTTGTGACAGACTGTTGGGCAGAAATAACACCTCTTCTTGTTCCCGGAAAATATGCCGAGCTATAATAATATGCTCCGCTTAACTCCAAATCACGGGTATGTCCGCTATATTGAAAATCAACAGCTCCTGAAGTTTTAAACTCGTCCAGCTTTCCGTAATTACCGGTAGCTCCGGAGACCTTCAAGCGCGTATACCATGTATTATTGATAAGCCAGCGCATCTCTGTTGCAATCACATTGTATTGAGCACCGTCAAAAGTATTGTCCTGATAAATATAAGATGCATAAAACTGCCGTTTTGCATTTACCGCTCCCAATTGTCCTGTCACAAAAAAGCTGCCGACTTGTTTAAATAATGGATCGGATGAAAAAAGATTGAACATTCCGTCAACAACCCCCACCTGAAGTCGTTTGCTCTGACCTTCATTAGAGAGAACCATTTTTGCACCTCTCCCGAATAACGACAGGTCAAGCGATTCACTTATATTACCAACAGTCAATTCATTTCTGTTCAATCGATAAGTCAATGCTGTATTTGTGGCAATTACCTGATTTCCCTGCGATAAGTTACTATACATATTCCCTTGCAGGGACAAACTACCTGCCGGCAGATTGAAATCGGTTTTTCCTTGCAGCTGGAATACGTCACTCGAATTGCCATACCTCCGATACGTAGCCGTAATGGTATTTTTCTGATTTGAGGAAAACGCTCCGAAATCATAAGACGCATCTTCAAACTTTCGGGAAGACAATACATTCTGGATCGTAACCGAGCCGTTTCCGAATATTTCTTTATCCCGCCCTCTCATTCCTACAACATTAACCACAAAGCGGTCTTTCTCCAATAACTTTTTGGATGTCATAAAATTGAATTCGAACACATGCTGTTCCATCGGAGCAATGGTTGCTTTTTTCTCTATAAAATTGATTTGTCCCGTAAGATCGGGAATACTAAAAACGAGTGTTACTTTCTGTGATTTGTTACCGCGATTGCCAACAATAGCTTTCACTCTGACCGAATCGTTCGGATCAACCACCAGTATATTTGTATTACCGAGAACCAGATTCAACTGTATTTTTTCGTCCACAACAAAAGAAGAAACCTGTTCGGCTAAAACAGAACCGTCTTTATCACTCAAGCTGAACTTTATGGATGATGCTCCCGCCTCAACACCGCTGCGTATAATAAATCTGACGGGAAGAAACAAACTATCGGAAGGATTTAATTCGATAGATTCCGAATTTCCGGCTATCGCTCTGAGTGATTCCGGAACTTCGAGATTTAACACGCCCGAAAAAGGTTTATTGGACGTATTCTTAAATTTAACAACTGTACTGAAAACTCCTTGCCGGGAAGCCGGCTGCAGTTTTTTCTGGACAACCATTGCTACTCCTTCTTTATTTTCCTGCGAAAAAACAGAAAAAGAAGTCATAAACAAAATTAGCAACAGTAAATATTTACTCCAGCATTTATAAGTCATTCTATATATCATATCTGCTATGCTCTCTGCATAGAATAAAGATGTGAGTATCTCTAATTAAGCAACAGAAGGTATTTAATAATGCTTTTAAAAGCGATAACAATCTGATGCATTTATACTTGCAAGTCAACAAAAGATCTGAGACCTTAATAACAATAAAGGGATCTACGCCGCCCTTACTTCGGAGTTATTTCATACAACAGAGTTGTACTGTATTCTGCCATAACCGCTTCTATCAGCTGATTATCGGCAGGCGATGTCCAATATTGGATATCGTAATAACTCTGTGCATTTTTGGTTGAAGGTCCGTCCGCTATAATCTGCGATGTGTTCGAAAGTTCAATTGTACTGACCGAGGCCGAATTAGAACCAACCGGCACTAAATGCATCTTCACTACATTCAGAGGTAAAGTACTCCCTTTATCCGATACAAACTGAGGAGATACCGACCGTAGTGATATCTGGTAAGGTACATTCGTAATCACATTCAACCCGCTCGAATATACAACCTTTACTCCACTTGCATAATCAGCAAGAGATTTCATTTCCAGAAAACCTTTCTGAGCTTCGCTCGATATACGGATCGAATAGGTATTCTCTTCGATAGGGCTATCCGTCAACTTAAATACATCTATCTGATAGGTTTGCTGATACGATCCTATAAGCTCATTATTACTGCCGTATGCCCTGAATGTAAGAGCAAGCCAGTATGTCTTTTGATTGTATCCGCCTTGCAGATCTTTCAGATAAGCACCGGGCAGTACCTGAATGTTGTAATGCAATTGAAGGTCGTAATACGAATTGTATGCCGAAACATTATATAACGGGGCATTGGAACGGGGAACCAAATACACCTCGCTGCTCCCGTTAAGAGGGACAATAGAAGGCATACCTATCTCCGAAATAGTAGGAATAGCCTTAGGCTGTGCCTGCCCTACCGTGTTGATCGGGATAAATGCAATCTTATCCGATGGAAATTCGGCTGTACCATCGGTTGATTTAATCGGAGTCTGTACGCTTACCGACAGTTTCCAGTTCGAAATATTCAAGTTTGTGCCACTATAGGTAAATCTTGTAACCATCGCATCTGAAGCAGTATATCCCTGATACGAATTGACGCTCATATAATTAGAGCTCCATGTCGAGAAAGATAATTGCGCCTTGATGGATTGAAGGCAGGTACAAACTATTACCGATATAAAAAAAAGTTTATTCATATACAAAGTCTAATTCAGCAGCTTCAATATTGTTCTCATCTCCATAATCGATAAGTACGGTTGCAGTATAGTTCCCTTTCTCTAATTTATCAGGCATTTTTATATATACCTTCCGATGATCCATCGGCATAGAATAAAAGATCATATTCTCCAGATGAATTTCTTTGCCCAGACTTTTATTGAACAGGTCGATAGAAATATCCCCATCAGTCCATACGTTCCCCTCATTATTGAATACCAGAAGTATACGATTGTCGCTTTTCTCAAAAGACAGGTTCTGTACATCAATTTTTCGTTCGCGGGGAGTTGTTGTCCTATGAAACAACTTTATTCCGGATCTCACGCTGACTTTAATATTCGCCCCATCTTTATCAACATCATCCACAGGGTTCATCTGCGTTACGTAAAGCATCGCTGTATGCACCGGCACATCAGATGTTAATCCGGCCGGAGCTGTTATACTAATATCTATAGCCTTGCTTTCGCCGGGCTTTAAAGACAAATATGAATTTCCGTTCAAGTTAACCCAACTCGCACACGAGTTAGCCAGAGTATCAGCCTGATAAATCATATTTTCACCAAGATCATTATATTGCCAGTCGGCAAGAGTAACAGCCAGCTCCAATACAGTTTTGGCACTAACATTAGTCACTACAACCTGCTCCGTTTGCGTTTGTCCCGGATCAGCTTCAAAATAAAGTCTCGGAGGAGATACAGATATACCGGTTTGAGCATATCCGGCAATAGCCAATATCAATAGCCCAACTGTTAAAACAATCTTGTTTTTCATACAATTTTTCTTATAAAACAAAGAAGAGTATATAGTGTTCACTATAAGACTCTTCTTTTTCAGGCACTAAAGCCTGTTTATATGATGCGCTGTTTTCTCGTTCTTATTATTGAGCTACAATTGTATAAGTTAATGTTGTAGTGAACACAGTAGGATTTTCTGTATTTTGGTAATAATCCAAATATGCATTGTTGTCTCCTTTTGCAGCATAGTTCACATTGATAGTTTTATCAACACCACCTTTTGAGCTCGATACGATCACTTTATCTTCAGCTGATAATTGAGCTGAGCTAAAAGATGCACTGTTAGACAAGGCCTGTGTTCCGTTAGAAGCAGTTAATGTAACATCGCTTACATTAATGTTGTTCGCTTTACCTGTAAGTTGAGATCCTGAAGCTTTTACCTTCACCTGAAAACCACCGGTACTATAAACTGTTAAGTGGTCAGCTTGATCTACGCTTACACCATTCGCATAGTCATTTTTTGTTGTATAATTCAAATCTACTGTAGTTTGTTTTGAGTTTACAACCAAAGTTTGAATAGGATTTAATTTAATGTTCAAGGTTACATTTCCAGTACTTTGCGCATTAGCTACAGTTACTACACCAAACAAACTAACAACTGCCAATATGGCTGTTAAAAAATTGACTTTCATTTACTTTTTTAATTTAATTTTTTTTACTTTTTACAACACTCTCTAAAAAAATCTCTCGAAAATATTACTTCAAATAATCATTTTTTATTTTCACAAACATCCAATAATCATAATCTAAAAAAAATAATAAATCAAGAGTAAAACTGATTCCTAAAACTTTATATAACAAATAATTGATTTCTTTTAAAAGCTTTATTCTGTTCTCATTTTGATGATGCAAAGATATATCGGTGATGACATCTTAGAGAGAAAAAAAAGGGAGAAAAAAAGGAAAAAAAGGGAAAGAATACATAAAAACGTCCGAATACATGTTATTGTAGTATAGAAATATGGAATTTTTAGTTAAAAAAGCTCTAATTTTTCTGACTTTTCAAAACTCCCCTTGTCACAGATAAAATATTTATCAACTGATATCTCACACAAAACTTATTCAATTCGGATAGAGAAACAAACCCGAACTCTTTCAAAATATCATCGATAGTAGCTCCTTTATAAAAGAAAAAGTTATTCAGATTATTGATTTTACGATCCATAATCCACTTATGAGGGGTTTCCCCAAATTCGTCTTTAAAGTATTTGGTAAACGTTTTGGGTATCATGAAACATTCTGAAGCCAGTTCTTTCACTGTTATCGAATTAGTATATTTCGACATAACCTCCAATCTGAATTCACTGACATCAACTATAGCCGGCTTAATAAAACGAATAAGTTCTTCCTGAGGATAAAGCTTTCGGCTGATGAATAACAGTTCCTGACGTTTTAAAGCAAATAATACATTCGATTTTAGATCATTATTTTTGAGAAAAACAATACTCGCTAAGAAAAACCTCAACATTTTCTCAATATCCAAAGCCCCGATCTCATCTCCAGACTCACTTTTATATTTTTTCACTTTCTGTATTGTCTGCTTATCAATGTAAGGAAGTAACGAATCTGTTTTGAGAATAATATAAACAGCTGTATGCAAAACATCTCCATGATATGGGGTATGATTACAGGACATACAATACATACGGTTACCCATGAGCAACATAGAAGAACCATCAGATTTCTTTATCTCGATCCTTCCTCTTAGCAAAAAAATTATCACATTTTCATCAACATTTCCTATCGTGATATGGTTTCCTATATCTTCATGAAATACAGAAAACGAGTCATCGACCTCGGTTAATTGAGATACCACTTCCCCATCTGCCGGATTAGGGACTTCATTCGCTTTTAAATGATCTTTGTTCATACAGGTTAATTTTAGGGCTTAAGTTCTTCCTGTAAAAGACTGACCAATAATCAAAAGGCATCATTCTCATCAGTATAATTTTATCAAGGTTGATCAAAACACTCCCAACTTTAAAATCTATTTTTTATATTTTTATTTATTCTTTTAACTCAATAATAGCCTTTGGTCTCTTTCGATCATAAGTAAATAGTTATAGTCAATCATAATAACAAAACACAATCTTCTAATTTGAATTATACGTTCTATATCATGATAGAGAACAAGCACTCAGACCTTTAGTTTACAATACAAATCAGATTTATAGTAAAAAAAAATCACAAAAAACATCAAAACCCTGTATACTAGCCCATTACATACTCCTCAATGATTTATAAATAAAATGAATATAGATAAGAATATAAACTATAGCAAAACAGTAAATTACCGAAACACTACCAGTTTATATTCATTGTTACGAACAGCAATTATTCAGAAACAAGACCTCGGTTCATCGAATATTTAGTATTTTTGAGAGATATAAGTATCGGACTTATTTGTATATCAGTTAAAAGTTGAATAACAACTATCTTAAAATAAAGTTATGCTTAAAGAAGGTTTGGAATTTAAAAGTAAAACTACAGTTGATAACAGCAATACAGCGTTAGCTTTAGGCTCTGGCGACATGAACGTATTCGCAACTCCGGCAATGGTCGCTTTAATGGAAAACGCTGCAATGAAAGCTGTTTCAGCATTTCTTCCCGAAGAATCCGCTACAGTCGGCTCATTGATCAATGTATCTCACATCAAACCGTCGGGGTTGGGTGAAACAATCGAAGCAACTGCAGTTTTGACCGAAATAGATAAACGCAAGTTAACATTTACAGTTAAAGCAGCAGACAGCCAGGGAACAATCGGCGAAGGTACTCATATTCGTTTTATTGTAGACCGTCAAAAGTTCTTATCTAAACTATAAACCTGAAAAAACATACAAAATAAGCAATAAAATAATGAGTATTGAGGTAAACGACATATTCAAGTTGGCTTCGGATATCGTTTGCCATACATCCCAGTCTATATATCTTACAGGAAAGGCAGGTACCGGAAAGACAACATTTCTACATCATATCAGGGCCACATGCCACAAAAACATCATTGTAGCAGCTCCCACCGGAGTAGCTGCTATCAATGCAGGCGGTGTAACCCTGCACTCTTTACTGCAACTTCCGTTCGAGCCGTTTACGCCGGACTTTGAAGGCAAAAAGAAACTCGATTATCACTTCAAACTGCGTCGCTCCAAGATAGAAATGCTGAGAGAACTGGAGTTACTGATCATTGACGAAGTAAGTATGCTGAGAGCAGATATGCTGGATGCCGTTGATTATATGCTTCGCCGGTACAGAAATAATGCGACTCCGTTTGGAGGCGTACAGCTTTTGCTTATTGGAGATATGTTTCAGTTACCTCCGGTTGTACAGAATTCCGAATGGGAGACGCTCCGCAGCTTTTATCAGTCTCCATTTTTCTTTCATGCTCAGGTACTAGCAAACTATCCGTTATTATACCTCGAACTCAAAACAGTATACAGACAAAACGATCCGTTATTTGTAGAAATACTCAACCGCATACGCAACAACCGTACAACATCGGAAGACCTGAAACTTCTGAACAGCCATTATAATCCTCAATTTACACCGTCTACCGAAAACAGCTATATAACACTCTGTACGCACAATTATAAAGCGGAACAAATAAACAGAGCCGAATTAGGCAGGCTTGGGGGAAAGGAATATTCTTTCAGAGGGCAGATCAGAGGAGATTTTTCAGAGAATGCCTTGCCTACCGAAAACGAGTTAAGCCTGAAGGCGGGAGCGCAAATCATGTTCATCAAAAATGATTCGGGTGAATCGCGCCGATATTACAATGGAAAAATTGGTATTATAGATAATCTGAAAGAAGAGTCTATAACAGTCCGTTTCGAGAACGGCGAGTTACTGGAAGTAGAAAAAGAGTCATGGAAGAATGTAAGATACAAACTAAACGAAGATTCAGGTGAGATAGAAGAAGAGGAACTCGGTTCATTCACTCAGTACCCTATCCGTCTGGCATGGGCTATAACCATTCACAAAAGCCAGGGATTAACTTTCGACAGAGTTGTTATCGATGCCGGACAAGCCTTTGCCGCAGGACAGGTATATGTCGCTCTGAGCCGCTGTACCACTCTCGACGGCATTATTTTGTATTCACAACTTACATCTCAAAGTATAAGTACCGACCCATATGCCATAGAGTTTTCGAAACGAGAACAGCCGATTTCTACACTACACAATATTCTGGAAGAAGAAAAGCCCCGTTTCTGTGCAGAACAACTTCTCCGCAATTTCGAATGGTCTCCGTATATCCGTTGCATACAGACATTCAGAGAAATTGCTTCAGATAAAAAAATCCCCGAGAAAGAAGAAATACTTACTCTCATATCTTCTATTTACGAAGAGGTATCCAATCAAAGTAAGATCGCCGCGAATTTCAGAAAAGAATTACAACAGATTTTATCGGTACAGTCACCTGACATAAACAGACTTGAAGAACGGGTACAAAAGGCTATTTTGTATTTCCACCGCGACCTGCAAATAAAGGTTATACTCCCGATAGAAGAACATCTTCGGGCTTATCAGAAAAAATCTAAGGTAAAAGCTTATGTCAAAAAAGTATCCGAAATACACAGCACACTTATTAAACTGCTTGAAAAACTGGAACACATCGGATACGGAGATATTAATCTGACAAATGATCTTATATTAAAGCGATTGTCTCCAACGCCCGTGTCTGCCGAAAAGGAAGAAACAAAATCAAAACCAAAGAAAGGAGACAGCCAAAGAATAACACTCTCATTATTCAAAGAAGGAAAAAGCATTAAAGAAATAGCATCGGAAAGAAGTCTATCTACGACTACTATAGAAAATCATTTAGCTGAGTTTATCCTGACTAAAGATATATCCGTTGACCTGCTCGTTCCTCAGGCGAAACTAGGTTATATGATTTCCATCATAGAGAAACATCCTGAGCAGAACTCCTTGTCTTTCTTTAAAGAACTTCTGCCCAAAGAATGTACCTATATGGAAATCAAAGCCGTACTGAACCACATCAAATTACAGAACAGCTAAGGTCTGAGACCTTAAATACTTTCATTTGCTTAATTGGATTTAAACATCTTATCCAAAAAAGCGGTCATGTATCCGGTAGTAGTTTCAAACCAAGGATCGAATAACCAAAAAGGATGGGGAGTATCGGGTAAAGTATGTACTTCCGAATATATATTATATCCATTTAATTTCGCGATGGTCTGATCCCGCCCGTCATGAAAACGGTCGATAGAACTGTTTATAAAACAAATCGGAGCCGACTGCCCGGTTATATGAAAAACAGAAGAAGCGGCAATCCAATCGTCCTTTTTTTCATCATAATTGCCACCGAACCATTTGACAGAAGCCGGAATCTTACCCTTATCCAAAGATTCCCGGACATTCTCCAATGCCGTTTTATCGGTAAAATCGGTAATACCGTCAATATTAATAACAGCCTGAACTATACTCGAATATTCGCTATATTCCAATCGATCCTCATATTGGCTTTGCCCGTTAGTGATACCGATCAATGCTGCAAGCTGACCTCCTGCCGATGTGCCTGAAATAGCTATACGGGTAGTGTCAATACCATACTTCTCAGCATTAGCTTTCACCCAGCGGACAGCTGTTTTCAGATCGAAAACAGCTGCCGGATATTCTGCTTCGGGAGATAGTCGGTATTCAACAGGAATGGTTACATACCCTTTCTGAGCAACAGCCTGTGCCATAGGAACCTCCATAGATAAGTTGCCTGAACTCCATCCTCCTCCGTGAACAAGTATCAATGCAGGATATTTATTCTTATTATCGGGACGGTATATATTCAGCAAGAGCGATCTGCCTTCGTATGGATGTGAATACCCGATATTTTCAAAAGCAAGCATCCCCTGCGGAAGATCGGGTTTTACCATTTTTATATAAGGTCTTCTCTTTGATTCCTTCACATAAGTGCTATACAAAGCAAAGCTCGTATCACGAGGCACCACCACCTTTCCTCCTTGCGATGAAACCAAGATAAAATTGAAAACCATCAGAATAACAAAAACTATTCTCATCAGATACTTATTCATGCGAATCAGTAGTTGAAAAACGTTCTTTTAGATTATGCTTTGAAGTTCATCTATTTACTAACGCAGCCTCCCGGCTTTGTTTTTCATTTTGCCTTGATGCAAAACGAAACAAAAAATCAAGACTGCGTCTGCATCCCGACCCGCTCAGCTCTCGAAAGCTAAGACAAATAAAAATGATTATCGCTGATATCTATTTGTCTTTTAACGCTTTCTTCGTGCAGCGGGTACCCTGGGCTTCCGCCGAGGTCGAAGACCTAACGGACGAAGGGGTGCAGACTTGTTTATAGGCTGGCATAAGCCTCTTCGTGCGTCAGCAAAGGCGCATATAGAGGAGGAGCCGTAATCTGACCAGTGAAACGGGCGTTAAAACTAAATGTTGTTTGAGCCTAAAAGGCGAGTTTTATTTAGTTTCGCCCGTGAACGTAGTCAGATAGGTAGAGCCTCACAGCGCCAAAGACCTTTTGGTTCCTTTTGGGGCTTTAGCCAAAAGGAACACAAGCAATCTATGATTGCGCGTAGTAAATAGCATAATCCAAAAGAACGTTTTATCAATCTAACTACTAATTGACATTATTCATTATTAAATACTTCTCACTTACTTAATCTGAACCAGTCTATATCAACACGTCCTCCATCATTTTTCTGAATCGGACGAGTACAGAATGTCCCTACTTTAGCACCTATCCATTTACCTTCTTTCGCTTTAAAGGGATTTCCTAATATGGTAAATTTCTTTCCGTCCTCACTATAAGAAAATACACAAGATGTATCTTTCGAGACTTTTACTCTCAAATATACAGTAGAGTCCTTTAGTGTTACCGAAGCATTCACCTTTTCCTCTGATCCTTTTTCCGCGTTGATACATTCCGACTGAGACAAAACAAATCCTTTTTCGGTATTTTCAAAAGCAAGCACTCCATAGTCCAATCCCATTACCACTAATCCTGTACGTTCGCCGAAATAGCGGTTATCAGGACAAAGTGTAAGTTTCATTGTTGCAGTAAATTCGGGAGCAGGTGTTTTTTGCATCAATAAGTTAGGTACATCCCAAAGGCTTTTATAACCATCGACTACCGGTACGGAATACAAACTCAAAACACCTCTTGTCTGGTCGGTAAAATACCACCACGACTGAGGGTTTGCATGCCATTGCCATTGTAAACCCAATTCATTTGTCGAAAACTCATCGCTTTCGGCAGGAGTTGCAACAGGATAACTTTTTCCTACATTTGGTTTCTTATAGCTTAAAACCGGATCGCCGCATCCATCACCATCTTTATCAACCCCGATCACAGGCCAGTCGTTCACCCACTTCATTGGTTGCAGATGGGTAATACGTCCCAATGCACCAACATCCTGAAAATGAATAAACCAATCTTCTCCGGTTGTAGTGTCTACCCATGCTCCTTGGTGAGGTCCATTTACAGGAGTCTGTCCCTGAGCCATAACAACTTTACGCTCGTAAGGACCAAAAGGAGATTTCGATCTCATTGCCAATTGCCAGCCAGTAGCAACACCTCCGGCCGGAGCAAATATATAATAATACCCGTTGCGTTTATAAAATTTAGGACCTTCTATAGTTGGATCCAAATCATGCCCATCATAAATAATCTTCGATTCTCCAATAGCTTTCTTACCATCGGGTGTCAGCTTTGTTACAGCCAAAAGGCTTTTGATTCCGGCACGGCTTCCGGCATAAGCATGAGCCAGATACACATCTCCATTATCATCGAACAACGGACATGAATCTATCAGCCCTTTTCCTTCTTTTACCAATACTAAAGGCTCCCATTCTCCTGCCGGATCTTTAGTTTTAGTCATATAGATACCATAATCCGGATCGCCGTAATAAATATAAAATTCACCCTTATGATAACGGATCGCAGGAGCCCAAACGCCACCGCCGTGCATTACCTTAGAAAATACCGAAGCAGGAGGCTGACCATCTTTAATTGCATAGCCGATGATAGTCCAATTAACTAAATCCTTAGAATGAAGAATCGGTAATCCAGGGATACAGTTAAAGCTTGAAGCTGTCATGTAATAATCATCTCCGACTCTGCAAACATCCGGATCGGAATAATCGGCATACAGTATCGGATTTTTATAAGTACCATTCCCCTGATCCGCAATCCATGTCTGCGATATATTGTTCTGCCCGTTTACTGCTGTCAGCGATAAACTGAACAACAATCCGGCAACACCTAATTTCAGAATATTCATTGTTTTAAATTTTTGGTTAAACTTCTAATATTATTTTCATTCAATCCCACAACAAATAAGGATGCCATAACTCTGGCTCCTTTATCCCGAAAGTGGGTATTATCAATTCTTCCTCCCGGAAAGTTACGATTCTCCCCATCTTTTACATGGAGAAATAACGAAGTGGATTCTTCCTCTCCCATCGTCACAATATATTTTTTGCTTTTCTCAGACATATCTATCATATATACACCTTTATCCTTTGCCACTTTCCGAGCCAGATCGACATAAACACCATGCGAATCTAAAAAATTACCATTCTTATCAAAACGCCTTCTCACTACGGATGTACAAATAATAGGGTTGCCGCCTTTAGCTCTGACTTCGTCTACAAAGCGGGATAAATTCTCCACATATTGTTCCGGTGGAGTATATCTATCGGGTCTGTCCGCAGCTTCGTCATTATGTCCGAACTGAATCACCACATAATCTCCGGCTTGCACTCCATCCAGTATTTTCTGCCACCATCCTTGCTCTATAAAAGTTCTGGAGCTGCGCCCATTCTGCGCATAATCCTCAATGACAATATTTTCATTAAAGAAATCAGGCAAAACCTGTCCCCATCCCCTTTCGGGAAAAGGTTCCGAAATACTGTCTCCAGAAATGCTATCCAACACCATCTTTGCTAAAGGTTTTAAAGCCATAGTAGAATCGCCCGCCATAAATATATGCACAGGTCTTTCTTTAGATGCTGTAAGCACCGCCGCTATCAACAATACAAAAAAAGATATCTTTATTGATTTCATAAGCTCCTTATCTTAAAATTAAACCATTAACTGAAATCTTGCTTACTTCCAGACATTTACCCGAAGCAGCTTTGCTATACCAAGGGTATATTCTCAGATAAATCATTCTGTCATCTTTCAGTTCAATACAGGTTTTAAGATCAAAATAAGCTATTTTATCTTTCGGTAGTTTTTCCATAGAAGCCAGAGTTTCCGCTTTAGAAAACGAAAGATCAGTACTTATCAATACAGTAACATACATTCCATCGCCTTTCAGACTTTTTAACTGTACTCCGATTGAATCAACACAAAACTCACCCTTACCCTGCTTAATCGAGAATTGAATATATCGGTTTGCATTCTGGTCTATATCCCCGTCAGGCCATCTTTCCCCGTCAATGATTATCTTATTATCGGCTGTATATTTCAGACCTTCCAATTGCTCCGTCACCGTAATATGTGAAGGAATTCCATTCTGAGATTTCAGACTCGGAACATAAGTTAGATAAGCCGCTTCTGCCCCTTTGCTCTTATATTCCTGAATTTTAAGATGTCTCGTTTGCTCCTTCTGTGATTTTTCCAATTCGGATAATCGGTCAGTATTGAATAATACACTATCAACAGGGATAGATAAATAATCGGATAAAATACTCTTACTCAACAGATCTTGTACTGCCAAACGGGCAAATAAAATTCCACCTTTTGCTTTTAAGTGGGTATTGTCATTCTTCGCATAAATAATCCGGCGTGCTTTTACAGGCCCGTATTCCAATACCAGTTTTTCGGTCAATGCGGTCATATCCACTAAAGGGACATTCAGTTTACGGGCAAGAGCACGCATAGCCATAGGGTAGTTCATTGTCGAATCGTTTCCGGCGATTTCCCTCAGATTATGCAGCCCGGTACCCGAAAGCCTGGTCGTATCACTATCTTCGGGCAGACAACGTACAATAGGAGTCATCAGAACAGGTATAGCTCCCCTTTCACGAGATTCGCTTACATACCGTGTAAGATATTCCTGATACTGCCCCCATGCAGCCGTTCCCCGTTCCTTAGTGTCAGCAGGATTGGTATCCAAGCCCTGATTCTTTTCATCATTATGTCCGAACTGGATAAAAACATAATCTCCCGGTTTCAAAGTATTCCTCAATTCTAACCAGAATTCGTAATAAAACGACTTAGAACTGCGTCCGTTTTTCGCTGCATTTTCCGATTTTGCGCCATTGGTTAAGAACAGAGGCAGCATCTGCCCCCACCCTCGCATTTCATTTTCTCCGGTTCGCTTTTCCACATCATAGTCCGCCATAGTAGAATCTCCTATGGTAAGAATACGCACTTGCGCATTTAATATTCCGACCTGCACTAAGAGAACTATTGCAACAAAACCGATTTGCAAAAAATATCTTTTCATTACTTAATTTTTACCGTTTTTACATTATTCAGAAAGTTATTTCCCCATACGATCTCACTGTCTATTTCTTTACAAAAAATATCGGCTTTAGTTAGCTGAATACAGTTATTGATAAAACCATTGCTCACCTTATTTAATTCTATGATCGGCTGATTAGCCAAGGGTACTTTTGAGTGAACATTATCAATAACAATATCCTGACATTCATCAAAAGACAAAGCCGCACCTTTTTTTACTGAAAAGTCGATATTATGGAATGTAATATTCTTAGCGGTTTTAGCGGTAAAGCCATTTTCGGCAACCATATTTATATTCGAAAATGAGATTTCCGATATGGGCATTTCATTGATTCCTGTTATATAGCCTATTTTTTTCACATCACTACCTGTAACATTACTGATATGAACATTGCGGAATACAGGAGTACGCTCCGATACGGGTTCTTCCTTAGAATCCTTGTCATAAAAAAGATCGAAAATAAATGCGTTCCGCTGAATATTATTCATGACAATATTATCAACACGTATTTCTTCTACAATACCACCTCTGCCCCTTGATGATTTAAGACGTATTCCGGCATCTGTTCCGTTAAATACACAATTAGAGATAGTGACTTTCTTTACTCCTCCCGACATTTCACTTCCGATAACCACACCTCCATGTCCTGCCAGCATGATACAATTGGTTATAGTTATATTTTCACACGGACGTCCATAGTTTCGTCCGTCTTCGTCTCTTCCCGATTTAATGGTGATACAGTCGTCCCCGACACTGAGAAAACAATCAGAAATGCGGACATTCCTGCATGATTCGGGATTAATGCCATCGGTATTATGTCCTTTAGGGTTCGAAGACGGGTTGTTGATCGTAACCCCATGTATTAACAGATCATCGCAACCGATAGGATTGATTGTCCAAAAAGGAGAATTAATGATCGTTATTCCTTCAATAAGTATATTTTTCGATTCGTGAAACTGAATAAACGGCGGACGGAAAAATTTACGTTCAAGTGTCGACTCATAATATGGACTTACCTTAATGCCTTTATTCGCATCAAGCCACATCTGCTGAAGTTTATTGGTAGCTGAAGTTTTTCCGTCTTTTCTTATTTCGTCTATCAACCGGCGAGATTCTTTCCACCATGTATGACCTTGTCCGTCGATAACTCCCCGACCTTTAATAGTGATATTCTCGGCCTTATCGGCATAAATAAGGGGAGAAAGGCTATTCATGAAGACACCTTCCCAGCGGACTTTCACAAAAGGAAGATAATCCTCGAATGTTGTCGAAAACTTCAATACAGCACCCGATTCTATATCAAGTGTAATATTACTTTCAAGATGAATTGCAGCTGTAAGATAAGTTCCCGCAGGAAAATAAATAGTACCGCCACCTTCGGCCGACGCATTCTTTATACTTTGCTTGATCAGATCTGTACAAGCTACTTTTCCTGAAGTATCGGCTCCCAGGCTTTTTATATCATATATCTTTGCCTGAATTGCCAATATACTCAAACAGAATATTATACTAAAAAATATCTTTCTCATAGACTATTAAGGTCTCAAACCTATTTATAGCTTTGATAAGTAAAACAACCAAAGCCTGTTATAAACTAAAAGTATATTATTAAATACTTGCTGTTACTTATATTTTAAGGGTATTGATCCACACACTTTGATATCATTTCTTTGTTACAGGATTCCAACCATCGCAACCCTTAAATACATTCTCAACCGTATATTCGGCAGCTTGCTGTCTATTCAGAATTTTCACCCAGTTGACACGCCCGGATGTAGACGCACCCTCTCCTGTATTATTGTATTCCATGTAACGGGCGGTCTTCTCGTTTTCTGCATTACTCCAGTTATGCCATCCTTCGGCTTTAATGCCTTTCGGCAGATAACAATTCATAAATAATGTCATAGCATAAGCTCTCCATGGACGTCCCAAATACATATTCTTAACCTCGGGAGCAACTTCTATTTTACAATTATTGAATATATACCCGTACTTTATATTCTCGGGAGTACTTGCAGCTGTTATATATGAGTTGGATTTACAATAAATCACACAGTTTTCGAACCAGCAGGTCGAGGGTCCGAATATAAAATCAGTCGTACCTTCGATGTAGCAGTTCTCAAAATATTGACGCATATTCTCTCGTCCTGCATAAATCGTATCCTGATTTCCCAGAAAACGGCAATTCCTGAAGATGACACGGTCTCCTTCAACAAACAGAGCAACTGCCTGTCCCATTGGAGCCGCAGAATTTTCAATAGTAAGATTTTCTACAGTTATATCATTTCCGCTTAATAAAAAGGAATATGTTCTGAAAGTGCCCATCTTATTTATATTGGCATGGTCATCGTAGTTAATGATTGTTTTATCTCTATCCTCTCCTACCAACTTTACATTAGTCAGATACGAATGCAGAATAAGCTTCTCTTTATATACTCCTTTTTTGACAAAAATGGTTATTTCTCCTTTCGGATCAAAAGCTCTGACCGAATCTATAGCTTGTTGTATATTACGGAAATGTCCGGTTCCGTTACGATCTACGACAATAGTTCTGCTATCTTCCGAAGCAAACAATGTCAAAGAAAAACATAGGAGAAAGAATAAATAAATAGTTTTTTTCATGATAAATAAGTAACTAAAGGTATTTAAGGATATATTGATAAGGCTCGACCTTACTTTATAATATGTTCAACCAGACTGTTCAGGTACACTTCCAGATAAGTATATCCGTCCGGATTAAGGTCATTTGCTGTTTTTCCCGGGTATTTCTTTTCTAACCACCCATCCGGAATCCCGTCATTATCGGAATCAGTTACAACTTCTGATTTTGCATACTTATATACATCCCATCCTCCGACATCCGATTGAGAATCGATCATCCCCGGACGGGTCTTGCTATCATGGGATGCCCTGACGGGAGTAAGCCCGTTTCTTGTTTCATTTACAATACGAGCATCGGTATTGTCTCTCACGTAACTAGCTCCGGCTTTTTGCAAAACTTTGATATAGGCATCGATTGCCTTATCTGTTTTCACAGGAGAAACCGAAAATTCTTTCTTTGATAATAATTCCGATTTATCCTTTGATGCAGGGTTCGGCTGAAAACCGAGCGTATTGTCTTTTGTGGCTGCCTGATCTCCGGCTATTACATTTCCATGTAGATAAAACTCCCCCCAAACACCCTGAGGTTGTTTGTTTGAGCCATCATCGGCATTGGGTGAAAATATACGGTTTTTATGTACCGATCCGGCTGTCGGCTTATAATAGTTATTAATAAAATTATAGCGTCCACCTTCTCCGGCATAACCGCTATTGCTTCCCCAATTATAAATCACATTATTGCGAAAATCAACTAACTCCAGATCCGGACGATTTGAATACCTCGAACCACACATGCGAGGGTTACGACTATCATGATGTGCCAGCAGGTTGTGATGGAATGTAGCACCCTGTCCACCCCAGATACCTCCATATCCATGATTGCCTTTACGATGTACCGATGCTCTTAAACTCTCAGAAAGGATACTCCATTGCAGAGTAAAATTCTCATTGTCATAGAAAGAGGCACATTCATCAGTACTCCAACTCATAGAACAATGATCGATAATCACGTTCTTATTCCGATAACCGGACAATGCGTCATCTTCCAATCCTGTTAAGTCTCCCATTCGAAATCGCATAAAACGAATAATCACATTATCGCCAGATATCTTCACATTATTGTCGGCAATACAAATTCCGTCGCCGGGGGCTGTCTGCCCGGCTATCGTTGTATTCTCTGTTATGGTCAATCTCGACTTGAGATGTATGATACCGGCCACTTTAAAAAGGATTGTTTTCGCCCCCGGTCTTTTCAGACACCAGCGCAATGTTCCCTCATTCAGCTTTTTATTACCAACAAGCGTATCTTCGAGGGACGTCACATAGTAAACAGTTCCACCTCGTCCGCCTGTGGTGAACATTCCTGCCCCCTCAGCCCCCGGAAATGCAGGTGTCTGGGCACACAATAAAAGGGTAGACAACAATACGCAACAAAGAATAAAAAAACATTCTTTTTTCATGGCTTTATTTTTTTGACAACTATTAAATATCTGCTGTATTTTATGCTTACAACAGTCGGAATCTTACTTATCCAATAAAAGACTAAGCATAATGAAAGGTCCTACGGCTTTAGGGTCGTTATCTCGTACAGGTTCAGAAATATAGTATTCGAAACTTCCGTCACGATACACTTTCTCACCGCCAAGACCTGCTACACTGCATCCGTCTGTGACAGATATCGTTCCATCGGATTCAGTCTTTATAAATCGTTTCACAAACTGATCGTAAGCCTTTTTCCCTTTATTCAGGTATTTCTTATCAAGGTATCCTTTTTGTGCGCCTTTGACCCATGTATAAATAAACATGGCTGATCCGCTCGATTCTACATAATTGCCTTTACGTGCACCCTGATCAGTCACCTGATACCACATGCCCGTTTTAGAATCACGATACTTTTCTACAGCAGCACTGATATCCTGCAATATTTTTATAATTTCAGGTCTTTCAGGATGATTTTCCGGAAGAAAGTCCAAAACATCCACCATCGACATCATGTACCAACCGATGCTGCGAGACCAAAAATTAGGAGAAAGCCCTGTTTCGGGATTAGCCCAACGCTGTTGACGGCTTTCATCCCAACCATGATAATACAAGCCTGTTTTGGCATCAATCAAATATTTATGAGCATCTATAATTTGCAGAGCAGCCTCATCATATAATGCCGGCTTATCAAATGTTTTTCCGTATTGGGCTAGAAACGGACATGCCATATACAGCCCATCCAGCCACACCTGATGCGGATATATTTTTTTATGCCAGAAACTACCGTCTGCAGTACGGGGATGGGTATCCATCTGACTACATAAAAGATCTAACGCCTTTTTAAATCGTTCTTCTCCGGTTTGTTTATAAATCGGGAATAATATTTTTCCGGTATTTACCCTATCGATATTATATTCGGCTAGTTTGTAGGTTTTGATCTGCCCGTCCTCCGAGATCATAAGATCTGCATAGCTATAAGCATAGTCGAAGTAACGTTGATCGTGAGTTTTCTCCCATGTCTGAAGTATTGCCTGCAACATCAGTCCATGACAATAATTCCACTTTGGAGCAGAAGAAAAATCCAGCATCCACGATTCCGGATTACGCTTCATTTCCGAATCAGCCATTTTTACATAATATTTATCTCCGGCCTGTAAGCAAAGCGTAAACCCGAAAACAAATAAAACTATTGATAAAAATCGTAATTTCATATTATTGTTTAATTTAAGGTCTTCTTAAGGTCTCAGACCTATTTAGTGTGTTAGTAAATATAACATCCAAAATATGTTGTAAACCAAAGATAGTACATCAGATACTTTCTGTTATTTATTTAGAAATACCGGGTAATTGGATGCCTTTTGTCTTATCTCCGCTTATCTTTACCGGATCTTTCAGATTTTCGGGATACGAAAAATTATCCGCCTTCATATTCTGTACATTTTTGAGAATCAAAGCTGCACCTTCCTGAGGAACGATCTTCACATTCTTGAATGTAATATCCTGAGATTCTACCAATTCAGCTCCATATTGAGCCGATATGGTAACATTTTCAATATGTATGTCATTAATATTCATCTCAGGCAGACCATTAAAAAACATAGCTCGGCGTGCATTACGTGATGTCAGGTTTTTCACATATATCTTTCTGAATACGGGAGTTGTTTCATCAACAGGAACAACAACATCCGATTCGGGTGTTTCGTCTCCATCCTCCAATGATTCGGAAGCCGATTTACCGCCATAATAAAGATCAAATAAGAATGATTCCGTAGCGATATTAAACATAAAAATATCACTTATATGTATATTTTCCACAACCCCCCCTCTTCCTCTGCGGCTTTTAAACCTCAAACCGACATCTGTTCCGAGAAACTGACAGTTTTTGACAGAGATATTTTTCACACCTCCGGACATTTCACTTCCGACAACAAATCCGCCATGACCTTGAAAAACCTTACAGTTGTCAATAATCACATTCTCAGTAGCCATTGCTCTCAATCGGCCGTCTTCGTCTTTTCCCGACTTGATACAGATTGTATCGTCACCTACATCAAAGACACTGTTTACGATGATCGAATTTTTACAAGACTCTAAATCCAGCCCATCCCCATTTTGTGCATAAGACGGATTACGAACCAAAATCCGATCTATAATTACATTCTCGCACATCAACGGATGAATATTCCAACTCGGGGAGTTTTCAAATAAAACACCTTGAAGAAATACATTCTTACAAGAAATGAAGCTAACCATCACCGGACGAAGAAAGTCTTTTATATCATTCCAGTCTTTATCCGAAAGCTCGCCTTTGGGCACATTCATATCGCTTTTTTCAAAACCTCTGAGTGACTTCTCAGAAGGGAACCAATAATCTCCGTTTCTTACAACACCTCCCGAGTTTACAACCTGTTTCCAATGAGCACTTGTAACCTTGCTTTTTTTCAATGGACGCCAGAATTCACCCGAACCATTAATTGATCCTTCTCCTGTAATGGCTATATTCTCGAGACCATTTCCCGAAATAGGAGACTGGCACCTGCGTGTCTCAAGACCTTCGAAACTGGTATTAACCAATGGATATAAATCAAAGTTTCCGGAAAAAAGAATTAAAGCCCCTTTTTCCAAATGCATATTGATATTAGACTTAAATACAATCGGTCCGGTGTACCATATTCCTTCCGGAACAATTAAGGTTCCCCCTCCTTGTTTCGACAATTGATCCATCGCCCGGGAAAACACCTCTGTGTTGAGAGTCATTCCATCGGGTATACCTCCGACATCCAGCAGCGAAAGCTTATTATCGGGGAATACAGGCTGTTGTATTACCGGCATCGGGAATGGTAATCCTTTATAATATTCTGAATAAAGGTTATCTGCATTTACCGACCCAGCGATAAAGAATAAACATACAAAAAATTGAGCTATTTTCTTTTTCATGAGTAAAGCGTTTTCAAGAAAAGCAGAACCGCACAAAACGGTTCTACTCTTCAAGTTTAGTTAGTTCCACCAACGGGGATCTCCCGGGTTATTTCCATTACCTATATTAGTATCTTTTATTGTAAAGTCTCCATTTGCAGGATCTACAAACAAATCGGCAGACGTTTTCGAATATTCGGATACTCCAGTCAAAGGGTATCCTGTGTTAATCGACAAATCGCTGGTTTTGTAAGAATCCGTTACAAATGTTGTTGTTATTTTAGGTGTAGTCGCTCTGATCTCATTAGCAGCATCAGACGCTCCGAATATACACGATGTTATATTGAAGGTCGAAGGAATACTTGCTGCCTTATCAAAGCTCACAATATACTTACCTTTTGAGGGAGCATCATATAGCGTAGAATTTGTTATATTTAATGACGAAGCCTGTGACTTGAAGGTCAAAACATTCGCACTAAGCAGATTATAAATTGTACTATTGGAGATTACAACATTGCCAACAGATACAGTCGCAGCATCTACAGTAAGCACACCATAACTTCCGATATTAGAAACAATAGAGTTTGTAATTTCAAAACGGGAAATATTTACAGCACCTCTCAAACGCATCATTCCCCTAAAAGTGTTTACTGTACAATTATCTATTTTAAATTCGGGTAGACTTCTTGCTCCGGATGGATTATCATTCAATATATAATCTGCACTATTATCTGTACCCGTTATCTTGAGATTGTATGCCCATAGCTTGAACGATACAGATGAGTCGTCTAGTTTAATTGATTTTAAAATCAACTGAACTTTATCGTCTCCACTGGGTAATCCCCATAAAGTCAATGATTTTATATGAGCAGGAATTGACCAGTTTCCATCTGCTGAATTAATTGTATAAGACGATCCTCCTGGAAATACCAGAATAACTGCATCATCGGTTATATTATCCAGATAAGTAGCCAGATCTTCATCTCCTGTAAGGAAATATTTTACACCGTCTCCCGATACCTTGGGCTGAGTAGTAAAGGAAACCGTACCCCGTTTGATTTCGTTATTAAAGATCTGAACCGAATAAGAAGTATTTTCTTTCAACCCCGAAAGAGATTTTTGTCCGAGAGAAATTTCTTCAGTTGTCAAGTCTATTTTCTGAGCAGTGCCGTTATTCTCGGTTAAAGTAATATGTGTAACATCATTTTCGGGATCCCATGTCAACAAAGCAGAGTCTTCCGAAATATCTTTAACAGCATTCAGTATTTGCTCTCCTTTAGTTTTGAATGTCAGAGAAACCCATTTCGAATCGGGCAATCCGTTGTTACCCGTTACTTTCAGACGGACAGAATATCTAATCTCCGCGTCCAGTTTCTTAACTGTAAAAATATACCTGATCTTCGTATCAGTCGAGTCTTTTACAAGATCTTCAGCATCAATTTCCACAGTTCGATCAATAGACGTAAATTGTAAACTGTCTTTACTAAATTCAAAAATATATTTTCCGGCATTTGGTACACTCGAAAATTTAAGAGACACTGATGTTGCAGCAACATCTGAAGTTTCGAATATTACGGGACTGAATATTCCATTCTCATTATCGTCGGTTGCCCAGTCATTCACATCATCACATGATGTAAATGACAGAACCGAACCACAAAAGAGAAGAAGTCCCACTATTTTATATAGAAATTTATTTATCATTTGATTCTTATATTTTAAGGTCTAGACCTATTAATGATTATGATAATGAAACCCACTGTATTAATAACCGTAAGAGTTAGTAACGACACCTCCGTAATCTCCGATTACACTTGTATGTATAGGAAAGAGATATCTGTCATCGCAAGTTCCATTATACGCTTTTTGCAATCCGGAGCTGAACAGTTTTATTCTTGTCAGATAATTTGTCTTATTCTCATCCGAGAAACCGAACATCCATTTCACTTTAGTATAACCAGCCTTCTTAACTTCATCGTCACTCAAGGCATCAAGCTCTGCATTCGCTTTATAGTAATTTATATTTGCTTTATCAATATTCTCTTTATCGTCTTTATACCGATAATAAATAGCCTGAGGCAGATTGTCATAGCTTTTATCAAATATCTTAACTGTTCCGCCATTAATCATTTCTGCAAAAGCATCTCTCTGATCCTGAATTTTTTTGGACAACAAATTCCATCTGATGAGGTCGAATTTACGAATAGCTTCCCCTCCAAATTCCCAAGCTCTTTCATTTACAATCGCATTGAAAAATTGTTGCTGAGACGTCAGGTTATCTACATAGTCTGTAACCTCCGCAGTAGAATTGGCAACACCGTTAAAAGCCCTAGCCCTTACCTGTTTCAAAGCATCTTTAGCAGAAGCAGTTGGCCCGTTCAGTTCATTTTCGGCTTCGGCGTACATCAGAAGTATGTCTGCATACCTCATCACAATCCAGTTTACACCATATCCCCACTTATTATTCGCACCTTTATTATAAGAAAGCCATGTTGCATTTTTACTCATCCAGCGTTGATCCCATTTTGCAAAGTTGTATGACAGAGGATTAGACTGAAATACTTCTTTCAGGTCTCCCGAAGAATTACCGTATGATGCAGTCGCAATAGTGGCATCACGACGGGTATCTTTCTGGTCAAACGAATAATAATAGTATGCGCTTGTATTAACTACGTTTGAATTATTGCCGTATCCATACTTTGTATTTGTATAAAATCTCACACCTATACTATAACCAATCTCTCCGCTCTGACCTAAACCTAAAGCTACTTCATACAGGTTTTCGCCATTAACACCATCTGGATTTAAAGCACAAACGTCTGTCCATATTGTTTCGTAATTAGATTTCAGAGTATAAATACCCTGATCCATTACTTCTTTACATTGTTCTCTTGCTATTTCATAATATTTTTCCCAGTTTGCACCTCTTTCCATCGGATATCCGGCCTTATCTCGAAGAGAATATCCACCTCTAGCTAAAGCGACACGGGCAATCAATCCCTTCACAAATCCTTTGGTTATACGCTCGGAATTTGAATACGAAACGGATCCGGCCGAATTTCCAACCCAAGGCAAGTCCTTCTGAGCCTCGGTCAAATCTTCTATAATAAAATCATAAATAGAATCCCTGTCTGTTTTCGGGAGATAAACATTCGATAAATCGTTCTTTGTGGGTTCTGTTTTGAAGGGAATGTCACCCCAATGTTTTACAAGTTCGAAATACCCCATAGCTCGCATTGCTTTTGCTTCGGCTAACAAAGATTTGAAGGCAGCCTGCTCACTAGTTGTTCCTGACATCAGCGGACTGTTTTGCAAACCTACTATCACAAGATTGGCTCTTTCTATCATCTGGTATATTCTCGTCCATAATAAAACAGAATTTCCGGAAGTGGCATAATAGTTAGATACTCCTCTATTTGAATTTTGATTATAAGATGTTTCATCAGCCCCTACAAATTCTATGTCATTATTTGTAGACCAGTTAAGAGAAATGCGCTGAGCATACATCTGAGCATCGGCAATACGGTCGTATATACCTAATACCGCCGACTCGGCATAATAGGTAGATGAGTAAACAGTCTCGTCTGTCATTTTCGACGGACTTTCTGTTTCCAGAAAATCATTGCATGAAGAGAATACAAACGAAAATGCAGCAATGGTTATATATATTATTTTTTTCATAGATATATTCTTTTAGAATGTTACATTTATACCACCGACAAACGTTTTCGCTTTCGGATAGGCGGAATAATCAACTCCCGGAGTGAAAGGGCTTGAAGATCCGCCACGGGTACTAACCTCCGGATCAGGGCCCGAATAATTTGTCCAGCAATACAGATTGTATCCTGTCGCATAAATACGTAAGGATTCTATCAGCCATTTTTTTGTTAAACTTTTGGGTAAAGTATAACCGACTGTCAGGTTATTCAAACGCAGGAAAGAACCATCCTCTACAGCCCATGAGTGGAAAACCGTAGTTGTCATTATCGGGTGCCACATCGATTTGCCCTTGTTCAGTTCTTGTAAAAGCTGCGGATTTGCATTTTTCCCCGAATAGATATTATTACCTGTAGAAGGATCAATAGTTGTAAAACGTTTATCTAAGCTCATTTCGGCTGATAAATTCTGATATTTCCGGGTTTGCAGGTAAGCCGTATTATCTAATTTATTCGCATTGTAAATATCATTACCGTATGACCAGTTAAAGAAAATAGCAGCATCAAACCCTTTATATGTAGCGTTAAATCCAAAACCTCCGGTATGAATAGGTAAAGCGTTTCCGATTACCTTTCTGTCATTCTCGGTTATCTCCGTGCTTCCATCATCCGATATCTTCTTTAGTTTAAGAGCTCCCGGACCAAAGTAATTTCCTGCACCAATCAGCTTGCTGTCATCAGCAACACCATCATTGAGTACCCAGCCATTCTTCGAATTATCCCATGTAAAATCGTCAAACGAATACATTCCATCCGTTACATATCCATACATCTGTCCCAAAGATTTACCTTCCTGTATCAGATAATCATAAGTAGGTTCTGCTGAACCATTCCACCCCGAACCGTATAATTTCGACTTGGCATCACCTCTTCCGTATTTATCAACCTTATTTTTATTGAACGCAATATTGAATGTTCCGCTCAACGTAAAGTCTTTATTATCGATTATATAACCCGTAAGAGATAGCTCCAGTCCTCGGTTAGAAGTTTGTCCAACATTCTGGTACTGATTATCAAAACCGGAAGTCGAAGGAATAGGTGTACTTACAATCAAATCTTTTGTTACATTATTATACAGATCAATTGTACCCGAAAGCCGGTTATTGAAAAAGCCGAAGTCAATACCAAAGTTTGTAGATTCGGTTGTTTCCCATGTCAGTTTATTATTTTTCAATGTACTAGACGGCGTAAGAATACTTGTAGCCGATTCGTTTAAATAAAACACACTCGATGATGACGATGTGTAATCTTGTCTCCAGTACGAACCAACTCTTGCATTCCCTACAGAACCGTAACTCAATCTGGCTTTCAGGTTACTTAACCAACCTTTAGTACCTTCCATGAATCCTTCTTCTGATGTTCTCCATGCCAAAGCTGCACCGGGAAAAAATCCCCAAAAATTGCCCGGACCAAAGTTACTTGTCCCGTCTTCCCTTGCTGTAAGGGTCAATAGATAACGGTCTTTCCAGTTATAATTTATACGCCCAAAGAATGATATCTGACGAGACGGTTCTCCTATCGATGTTCTTATAGGCTCCGCTTTACCATTGTTCATTTGAGCCAAGACCTCTTTTGCAGAAAAATCGACAGGAAAGAAGCGAGCTTCAGTTATTTTTTGATCTGTAACACTTTCATAAATCTCCTGACCTACAAGAAAATCAATTTTATGTTCTTTATTTATCTTCCAGTTATAAGCTAACGTATTACTGAACCGGTATGATTTTCCGTACTGATCAGTTATCTGTGCAATAGGCTGGTTACCGTAATTTTTGGATACACCTGTACCTTGCAGCCATACATTATCTGTTTTATTTTTGAGGTATGTATAATTAAACATACTGGTCAGTTTCAATTCTTTGAGAATATTCCATCCGAGTGTAGCCGTATAAGCATTTGTGAACTTATTTTGTTTTTTATACTCATTTTCAATTGACTCAATCGGATTCAACAGTAAACTGCTGGCTTCGGCTCCCGATTGGTCGTCATCATCATCCACAGATGAATTGAATGCAGACAAACCTCTGGTCGGAGCGTATTTCACAGCATTACGCAACTTCGTATTGGAACCCGACCCCGAAGATATACTCGGTCCGTTTATAGTTTCGTCAGCCAGACGTACATTAAAGTCGAAGCTTACAGTATTACTTACTTTTGTATTTACCTTTAAGTTTATGTTATTTCTTTTATACCCGGAATTGATCATAATATAATCTTCGTCGTTCCGGGCAAAACTCAAACTGTACACAGTAGACTTACTCCCTCCGGAAATACTGGCATTGTAAGATTGCTGAGTTCCTGTATTTCCGAAAAGCTTATCCTGCCAATCAATTCCTTTATCCGATTTATAGATATTCAAATCCTGAAAACGTCCGTAATAATTCTGAAATGTTTCTGACTGATCCAATTCATACTGATAATACACATACTCGTAAGGACTCAAGACCTTTATAAAATCATCGGTACGTTTCGCTCCGTATGATGCATTGAACGAAACGGAGATTTTCCCTTCACGTCCGCTTTTTGTTGTAATCAATACAACACCGTTAGACCCCTGAGCTCCATAAATAGCAGTACTTGCAGCATCTTTCAAAATGTCGATTGACGCTATATCCGAAGGGGGAATATCCGAGATAGAGTTTACCTGTATTCCATCAACAACATACAAAGGCGAATTATCCTGAGAAATGGATGTACCACCACGTACCCGAATGCGAATATCGGCATCGGGAGAACCCTCAGCCATAGAAACGTTTACCCCTGCCATACGACCGGTGATAGCTTCTGCAGCCGAAGCAACAGGGACATTTTTCAAATCTTTTGCCGAAACAGAAGAAACAGATCCGGTCAGGTCTTTTTTAGCCACGGCTCCATAACCGATCACTACTACCTCATCCAGTTCCGAAGAATTATCTTCCATTGTGATGGTGATTTTTGAGCCGGTTATGGGCACTGTTTGTGTTTTCATCCCGATATACTTGGCTTCTAATGTTTTTGCATTTGCCGGAACCGAAAGAGTAAAGTTCCCGTCCAAATCTGTAACTGTTCCGACAGAAGCTCCGGTCACAGAGACAGAAACGCCTATCAACCCTTCACCGCCGCCATCGACAACAGTTCCTTTTATCTCCTTTTTCTGCTGTGCATATACATCCCCCCAACAAACCAGGCTGAATATAATACACATCATAGAGAAAATTTTCATACTTGTTTTTTGCATGGTAAAAAAAGATGTGTTTAAAGTTAAATTAAGGTCACAGACCTCTTTAATTAGATTTTGATATGCAATATTAAAACAAGTCTGTTTTGCGTCAAGGGGTGAATTTGACTATTCGGGGGTGTAAAATTGTTACTCACCCCGCATAAATAAGGTCTTAAATCTATTTGTTGACTTTTCAAGTATAGCAGCCTCAGTCTGTTATAGAGAAAAAACACGTCATTAAATACTTTCTGTTACTAAAAAAAACACAGGAGAAAATTACCTTCTCCCCTGTGTTTTCATTTATTTTGATTATAAAAGTCCAGATCTCAATATCCCGGATTTTGTGTTACTGTCGCTTTATTCAGATTTATTGCAGACAACGGTATTGGGCGCAATATTTTATTCTGTCCGTCCGTTCCCTTGAAATAGTCGGCATTAGCTATATCAGGATTGTATTTCACACAATACTCTATCAGTTTCCCTGTACGTTTCAGATCCATCCAGCGATGATATTCACCGGCAAGCTCACGGGCTCTTTCATCCAGAATAAAATCGATCGATAGATCTTCTTTCGAAATAGAAAGATCATATCCCGACTCGGCGGCTCTCGCCCTTACAGAATTGATTCGTGCTACAGCATTCGTCAAATCTCCGGCTTTAAAATAGGCCTCAGCGGCAACCAAATAACTTTCTCCGACTCTCGCCAACACAATATCTCGAGTACTGCTCTTGGTACTGAATTTAGAATCGGGGTCATCGAATTTGCGGACAACCGACACCCCGTATACATCACCCGACATAGCCGAAACATAAGTTGTAGATTTGCCCGAAGTTGTCAGCGTATTTTCTTGCATCGGGATAATGATTGTTTTGGCTCGAGTCGCTGTATTTGCAGCACGCCACGCAGCAGTATCGGCAACAGCCCACACCGGAGGGTAATAATATAAGACCTTATCGGAAGCAAGTTCCGAATCTTTCAAATTATAGTAGTCATAATATTTATTATAAAGCTGAACCATAAATGTACCTTCATAACGAGAGTCTCCTTTTGTAAACAACTGATGCAAACGTAATGTAGGAGTCAGGTTAGAAGTTGTATACTTATGTCCATCTTCTGATCCTCCCAGATATGTTCCGAAAAAAGATTGCTGCATATTTCCATCGGAAGACGGATCTTCGATAGAAGTTTTATCATATTGAACTGACCATATAATTTCTTCGTTCTCTTGGTTCGACGGCCAGAACAGATTCTTATAAGTTACCGATAAACTCTGTCCCCCTATGGCAAGATCAGCGTATTTAGCTGCATTCTGAAAATCGGAACTAGAACCGAAGGTCTCATATCCCCGGCACAAATAAGTTTTAGCGATAAAGTGATTTACCGTTCTCTGATCTACATGCCCGAATGTTTTTGTTGTTGCAGGGAGCGATGTCAAAGCCTCATCCATTTCCAACAAAACATAAGCATACACATCTTCAGCAGATTTTCTTTCGAACTCAAACTGAGGTGAATTTATCATATCGGTTACAATAGGCACACCACCAAATTGCTGCACCAACAGATAATAATAGTATGCACGAATAAAACGGGCTTCGGCTTTATACTGCGACAAGTAATCTGTTTGCTCTGTATGATCGGCATAATATATGGCAGTATTAGCCAATTGGATCCCTTTGTAACAGTTCGAATAGAAAGTACTTACATCGGAGTCGGTACTTAACAATGCCTTGTATGTACCTAATCCATCAGGCACTTTATTACGTCCGGATGCATATAAATCTGTACCTGCGCTAAACACCCAGGGTTCTTTACCATAAACCGGACGCAAGGAAGAGTATACAGAATTCATCAGGCTTTGAAATCCACTTTTGGTGGAATAAAAACCATCTGAAGGAACGGAAGATTTATTATCCTGATCTAAAAAGTCGCTACAGCTTGCAGATCCCAGCAGGCATAACAGCAATATATAATATATTTTTTTCATCTTGTAAACTGATATTGATTAGAACTTAA